>NZ_CP073754.1:2449100-2755238 GCF_018734325.1 Methylomonas paludis
GGTGACGTATTTGGCCTGAGCAGGCGGATTACCGATCAGGCTGTCGCCGGCATTCTTGGGTGGCGCCAACGTCAAGGCAGAGACGGTTGTACTGGCTGTCAGCAGCAATATCACTAATAATCGGGCTTTCATCGGGAAGTATCTTTGTATGAGTTGGCAAATTCGTATTTACTCAGTGTAACCGCATACCTTCACAAGCACTTAGCTGCAAATGATGCGCCGCTCTGCGTTTAGCATCCTACAACTGTCTGTTTTTTTAAAGGGAAATATTGATGCTGAGTAGTTGAGCAGATTCTAACATAGAAGCTGGCTGACGAAACCGCGCCGCATAGACTGGGACGCATCTCTCTGGAGCAAGCTGGGCGATTAGAGTAAAATGACAGGCTTTCCGCTTTTATTGTCATTAAGGTATCTCATGCCACAATATCGTTCCCGCACCACTACCCAAGGCCGTAACATGGCTGGGGCAAGAGCCCTTTGGCGTGCCACTGGCATGAAAGAAGGGGATTTCGATAAACCCATCATTGCGATAGCCAACTCGTTTACGCAATTTGTACCCGGCCATGTGCATTTAAAAGACATGGGTCAATTAGTGGCGCGCGAAATTGAAAAAGTCGGCGGTGTGGCTAAAGAATTTAATACTATTGCTGTCGATGACGGCATTGCCATGGGTCATAGCGGCATGCTGTATTCGCTACCCAGCCGAGACCTGATTGCCGACAGTGTGGAATATATGGTTAACGCCCACTGTGCCGATGCCTTGGTCTGTATTTCCAATTGCGACAAAATCACGCCGGGCATGTTGATGGCAGCCTTACGCCTGAATATTCCGGTGGTGTTTGTGTCTGGCGGGCCGATGGAAGCCGGTAAGGTGAATTGGCAGGGTAAAACCCGCGCTCTGGATTTGGTGGATGCCATGGTGGAAGCCGCTGATGACAAGATCAGCGATGAGCAGGTGGCGGCTGTTGAGCGTTCCGCCTGCCCTACCTGCGGTTCCTGTTCGGGCATGTTTACTGCCAATTCCATGAACTGTCTGACCGAAGCGCTGGGTTTGTCCTTACCCGGCAATGGTTCGCTGGTTGCCACTCATGCCGACCGGGAACAGTTGTTTTTACGTGCCGGTCGCCGTATTGTGGAACTGGCCAAACGCTATTATGAACAGGATGATGCCTCGGTACTGCCGCGCAGCATTGCTTCATTTGAGGCGTTTCAAAACGCCATGAGTCTGGATGTGGCGATGGGCGGCTCTACTAATACGGTATTGCATCTTTTGGCCGCCGCCTATGAAGCCGGTGTCAATTTCGGCATGGCTGATATTGATGCCATTTCCCGCCGTGTACCCTGTTTATCCAAAGTGGCACCGGCCACCCAAAAATATCACATGGAAGACGTGCATCGCGCCGGTGGTGTGATGGGGATTTTGGGCGAACTGGATCGCGCCGGCCTGATCAATCGCGATGTGCCTACTGTGTATGCCGACAGCATGGCTGCCGCGCTTGATGAGTGGGATATTGTCCGCACTGAGGATGAGACGGTAACCACTTTCTACCGGGCGGCACCGGGCGGCATTGCCACTACGGTGGCTTTCTCGCAAGCCATGCGCTATCCAAGCCTGGATGACGACCGTGCCGAGGGTTGTATCCGCAACAAAGCCCATGCCTATTCGCAAGATGGCGGTTTGGCAGTGTTGTACGGCAATATTGCCTTGGAAGGCTGTATTGTTAAAACCGCCGGCGTGGATGACAGCGCGCTGAAGTTTACCGGTCGCGCCCGCATTTTTGAAAGCCAGGATGCGGCTGTTGCCGGTATTTTGAGTGACAAAATCGTGGCCGGCGATATTGTGGTGATTCGTTATGAAGGCCCCAAAGGCGGGCCGGGTATGCAGGAAATGCTGTATCCGACCAGTTATCTTAAGTCCAAAGGCTTAGGCAAGGTGTGTGCTTTATTAACTGATGGCCGTTTTTCTGGCGGAACGTCGGGGCTTTCCATCGGCCATGCCTCTCCAGAAGCGGCTGAGGGCGGCGCGATTGGTTTGGTAGAAGAAAACGACACCATTGAAATTGATATTCCTAACCGGACAATTCATTTGGCTGTGTCTGCTGAGACTTTGCAAAGCCGCCGCGCAGCAATGGAAGCCAAAGGCGCATCGGCCTGGAAACCGGTCAATCGGGACAGAACTGTTTCCGCTGCCTTGCGGGCTTATGCCGCCATGACCACTTCAGCCTCTAAAGGCGCGATCAGAGACGTATCACAAGTGGAAAGAAAGTAAGACCAATCCAGTGTATCGCCCAAACATCCGCGAGTTGCGGGTGTTTGGGCGCATGTCATATTCTTCATCTGTGCTTAATTTTAGTAGCATTTTACCTTAAGCAAGTCCCACCAAAACGACACTAAAGCGCTGAAGGCCCTACTATCATGCTGTAATATTACAGGGCAATCGCGCTTAAAAACACTTTAAAATAGATTTTAGATCAGGCATGTTGCGCTAAATCTGATCAGGTCGGAAAAAACACCTAAGGTCGACGTCAAAATTAAGCGATTAAAGGCCGGATGGAATAACGATTTCTTGCTGAAAATCCTCGGAGTAATTTAAGCGCGATTGCCCTGAGCGAATAGTTACACCTGGAGTAAGCTTTAATAGAACGTAGGGGCTATGGGGTTAATATCTGGGCATTAGTGGGCTGGCCCAGACCAAAAATGGCTAACTGCCGATAACTGGCCACAAACACATGACCGTTGGCAATCAAGGGCACGATATTAGGATTGGCGTTGGTGGACGGCCAATAACCAGCGGGTAATTGATTAACCAAAGTATTACCATTAAGGGCATCGAAAGCGCTTAATGTCACCAGCAATTGCTGGCTGGGATCATCAAGACCCGGCCTGCCGACTGCCCAGATTATATGGGAATCTTTAGTGGTGCCATTGGAACTCACCATCGTAAAAAAACCGCCGTCATGAGTAGAATTGGGGCTCTGCACATTGGCAAACGTGGTGTTTTGCAACGTTAAAACCGGTTTGCCTTTAGAGGCAGTCTGTAATTCCCAGACTTCGGGAGCTGTGCCACCACTACTGACAATCCGGCTAATTCCATCATGCCCCACAAAATACGAGGGGCCACACCAGCACTCCCCAATACTATTGGCAGCGCCAAGATTACTGCTATAGGCAGTATTGGATTTACCGCCCAGGGCATCACGGTTCAATAAAAACATATTGCCGTCTTTACCTGCCGCCACCGCCAAACGTGGATGTGAACCTTTTTGATCGGGTAACAACATAACACCACCCGAGCCAAAATCCAGATCATCCGCATCCAGCGTAGCCTGGTTTTGGGGGGTAAACCAGCCCTTAATCTTGGTTAAATTGGCGGACACTTTAACTACACTTTCCTGCAAATTGGTGGGCGGGGCATAAGAATTTAGATCAGAATTGCCGGTGATAAAATAAACATTTCCTTGAGCATCGGCCGCCGGCCCAAAGCCGGACATCCAGATCGATGATAAATAACAAGGGAAGTAAAAACTACATTGGCTGGATTTACTGGTCAGGGCATTGGTTAACAGACTAACCGGCAAAGGCTTTAGGGTTTTGGCATTCCAGCCTAACAACCAGCCACGGGACTGATCATTTGCCTCGTCGCAAAAACTGGCAAAACCTGCATAAATATTGCCATTTACATGCAATAAGGCCGCACGCTGGCGTTGCACATTGGCATTAAATGAGATCGAATTGCCCCCAGTAAGCTTGGCTTTGCCAGATACCAATTGAGCCGGCAGCTTTTCCTGCAGGGTTTTCAAATCCAAAGCATGTAAATAATAATTAGCCGCGTTATTCTGGTAATGATAGGTAATGACATACAGCGTTTCAGAAGTATGATCTATCACTGGAGTTGAATTGATACCCACTTGCTCGCTGTTATTGACACAATTCTCAGGCAAAACTTCTTCACTGACTGGTGGGCCAAGTACCGGACTGAGATTAGTGGCGCTACTGCCAAGCTGCAACTGGGAAATCAGTACCGCGCCGGTATTGGCGTCGATTGCATAAACGGAATTATTTTCAGAAACGACATAGACAATATCATGGTTTTTTTTGTCAGCAGCAATCAGTTGGTTACTGACTAACAGCGGCTGAGCATCAATTTGCTCATCCAACAGTACGGTATGCAGCAAATTAAAATTGGCTTTAACTCTGCTGGGGGTCAAGACTAACTCGTGTTGATTCCAGCCGGTTCTTAACACATCTTGATGATAGGTGGTCTGATGAATTTTTTTGCTGGCCGGGGTAATGGGCACGCAATTGACTAGAATATCGCTGACATTGGCACCAGTTATCTGGCCGCTGCCATTTTGTATCCAGCAATTCTGATTGGCCGGTTGGGATTTAATGGTAACGTTATAAGTAGCGGAATTGGCGAGACCGGCATGAAACACAAAGTTGCCATTGCCGCTCGATATAGAGGACGAGCTATTATTCAACAGGGTGATTTTAGTTGCCGCAGTTAGACCGGTAATACTACCACCGATGGTAAATACTAGGCTTTGGGTGGCGGCTTGGACTGTGAAGTTGATTAAAGCGTAGAGCGCAAATAAAACATTTAAAATCAACCTAGAGTTTGTCATTTTTTCGATAATTTTGCTGTTACCTTTTTGTTTTCAAGCTTAACATAAAATTTTTGGCCATCAACTATGTTTTTAGGCTGATGACAGGAAACTGAGTGAATACTAAGTTTGCGGCGGGAGTAGCTGGCATAGACATCAAAAAACACACTTGACGCCATCAAATGAGCGGTAGTAGTTCAAACCTAATCTGACAGTTACTGATTTTTTAGAAGTGTCTGTCCGGTTAAATTTAGCCTAGAAATTTTTCTTTCCAGACGGATTTGCCATCGCGTAATGTTGCCATTGGCGTTCGACCGCAGCACATTTTTCCTTGATGGGGACGCTGATTATTATAGTAATCAAGCCATTCGTCCAAGTCTTTTGGTAGGGTAGTGAGGTTGTCATACACTTTTTTTGTAAAAGTGATCTGGTAGAATTCTTGCAAAATCGTTTTGTGGAAACACTCACAAATACCATTGGTCTTTAGCTAATAATACCTCCTGATTTCATAGGCCCCCTATAAAACCCTTAACACAACAACAAAAAAACCCGCCAAGCCGGAGGCTTGCGGGTTTTTGAGTTTTTGGCTTTTTATAAACACACACTTGGTCGGGACGGCGGGACTCGAACCCACGACCCCTACACCCCCAGTATAGTGCGCTACCAGACTGCGCTACGCCCCGAAGTATGTATTAAAACCCAGCTCTATCAACCGGGAAAGCAGAGCATTTTAGCATAATTAAGCGAGTATTTGATCATCTTTGTTGCACGGATGGGCTAGAGGGTGTGCAGACATCAGCAGGCGCAGCGTTCACGATTGATGCGCTTCACTTTGTTCAGCACATCCTATGCCCTATTTGGTCTATACAGAGTTGAGGCAATACCGGGATTATTTCAGAATATCCAAAATATCTTCCAGTTCACCGACCATCTGATGCACTAATTGCTTGCTGAGTGTGGCATCATCTTTGACCAGATCGCTGACCAGATGAGCCCTGGCTCCGCCGATGGTATAACCTTGCTCATAAAGCAGGCTGCGTATCTGCCGGATTAGTAATACGTCATGACGCTGATAATAGCGTCGATTGCCTCGGCGTTTTACCGGACTTAGTTCGGTAAACTCCTGTTCCCAATAGCGTAATACATGAGGTTTTACCGCACACAACTCACTGACTTCACCTATGGTGAAGTAACGTTTGGCCGGTATAACCGGCAGCTCATGATTCTGACTGGGTTCCAGCATAGGCTTCTACACGCGCTTTTAGTTTCTGACCAGTCCTAAAGGTTACCACACGACGCGGGGTAATGGGAATCTCTTCGCCGGTTTTTGGGTTTCTGCCTGGTCTGCCGTTTTTATCGCGCAATTCAAATTTGCCGAAACCGGAAATTTTGACTTGCTCGCCGGTTTCCAATGAAGTTTTGATTTCTTCAAAAAACAATTCGACAATTTCTTTGGCTTCGCGTTTATTCAAACCCAGTTCTTCAAATAGTTTTTCTGCAATATCTGCTTTTGTTAGTGCCACAATCACTCCCTCAATTTTGCATTATGTTTTGCCGCCAGAGTGTCTAACACTCTGCGAAATAGTGTATCGATTTCCGTCTCGGTCAGGGTTTGCGAAAAATCCTGCAATACCAGACTTAAGGCTATGCTTTTCAAACCTTCCGGCACACCCTGACCTCGATAGACATCAAAAATTTGGACTTCACGGATAGCCGCTTCCTGACAGGCAGTGATGCCTTCAACAATGGCACTGGCCGGTACAGCTTCATCAACCAGTAAGGCTATATCGCGCCGCACCGACGGAAATCTGGATAAAGGTGCAAACTTCGGCACAACTCTATCCAATACCGCTTCCTGCTTTAATTCAAATAAAAATACCGGGGTGTCAAAGCCAAGCTGCTTTTCCAGAATGGGATGCAACATGCCGACTAAACCTATCACTTCAGCTTCGGCATTAACTATCTGCGCGGTTTGACCAGGATGTAAAGCCGGGTGTTGGCCCACTTCAAAACGCACCGTTTGCCCGCTTAATGCCAATAAAGCTTCAACATCCGCTTTAACATCAAAAAAATCTACCGGCCGACTGGCTTGCGCCCATTGCTCCGGATTTGCATTGCCTAGGGCCAAACCAGCCAGCATTTTGCGCTGCTGGATACCCTCTGCATCGCGATAAAAACGTAAACCTGTTTCAAACAGGCGCACTCGAAATTGTTGGCGATTGACATTGTATAAGGCCGCATTCAGTAAGCCACACCACAGAGTGGTGCGCATAATCGCCAGTTCTGAAGAAATAGGATTACTGATACGGATAAATTCATCATTGGGAGCAATCAGCTTTTGTATCTGTTCATCCACAAAACTGTAGGTAATTGCTTCCTGATAGGCTCTATCCACCAGGCAGTCCTGCAAGCGGCTTATGGCCAGCACAGACTCCGGTGCTTTGGCCAAGGCCGAGCGCATCCACAAGCTACTGCTGGGCAAATTGTTATAGCCATAGATTCTGCCGATTTCTTCCAGCAAATCTGCTTCTATACTAATGTCAAAGCGGAATCCCGGCGGGGTAATCTGCCAGCCGTCTTGGGTATCCGTCACTTGCATACCCAAAGCCTGGAACAATGCATTAACATAGCTATCGCTGGGGCTTATCCCCAGTACTTTACCGATCTGGCTGCGGCGTAAGCTGACCGGCAGGCGTTGCGGTAAATCAGCGGTGTTACCGGCTGACACTACGGGGCCAATACGTCCCCCTACGATAGCCACGATCAATTGAGTGGCCCGTTCTATAGCCCGATGCTGCAAAGTAAAATCCACACCACGCTCAAAGCGGTGCGAAGAATCGGTATGCAAGCCAAAGCCACGCGCCTTGCCGGCTATCGCCAATGGGGTAAAAAAGGCGCATTCCAGAAAAATATTTTGGGTTGCACTGGAAACCGCGCTGCTTTTGCCGCCCATGACACCGGCTAATGCCAGCGCCTGATGCTGATCGGCAATCACTAATGCTGCACCATCCAAGGCTATGGTTTGATCATTGAGCAAAGTCAACGGTTCTTCAGCTCGGCTGCGTCTGACCACCAGCGGTGCCGCCAGTTTATCGGCATCAAAAGCATGTAAGGGCTGACCCAATTCCAGTAATACATAATTGGTGACATCCACGACCGGACTCAAACTGCGTATGCCGCTGCGGCGCAGGCGTTCCTGCATCCATAACGGGGTTTGCGCTGCCGGATTAATATCCTTGATCAAGCGGCCCAGATAAACCGGACAGGCGCCTGTGTCTTCAATTTGAATCGCCAGGGTATCCTGATGCTCAACAACTGCAGACTCTACCGGCAGTGCTTGAAACGGCAGTTGGTTGAGCACTGCCACTTCTCTGGCAACGCCTTCCACACTTAGGCAATCGGCACGATTGGGTGTTAAGCCCAATTCGATGACATTGTCATCAAGCTGCAGATATTCACGAATATTGACACCTACCGGGGCATCAGCCGCCAATTCCATCAGGCCATCAGAAGTTGAAGCCAAACCCAGTTCTTTTTCTGAGCATAACATGCCATATGACAATTCGCCGCGCAGTTTGGATTCCTTGATTTTAAAATCGCCGGGTAATACTGCACCTATCAAAGCGGCCGGTACTTTTAAACCGGGCCGGACATTAGCCGCACCACAGACAATTTGCAAGGGCTGATCCTGACCGACATTGACCTGACATACCCGCAATTTATCGGCATTAGGATGTTGCACTGTGCTTAATACTTCAGCAATTACCACGCCGCTAAATTCGGCAGCAACGGCTTGCAGCGCATCCACTTCCAGACCGGCCATCGTTAATTGCGCGACCAGGGCGGCAGTATCAATAGTTGGGTTGACCAATTCCCTTAACCAGGCTTCACTTACTTGCATGATTCAAACCAACCTTAATTAAACTGTTGCAAAAACTTGAGATCGTTTTCAAAAAACAGTCGCAAATCATTAATCCCATAACGCAGCATGGCCAGACGTTCGACACCCATACCAAAGGCAAAGCCGGAAAACTGTTGATGATCAATGTTCACCGCTGTAAAGACTTCGGGATGGATCATGCCGCAGCCCATCACTTCCAGCCAACCGGTCTGACTGCAAACCCGGCACCCCTGGCCATCACAAATTACGCACTCTATATCCACTTCTGCCGATGGCTCGGTGAATGGAAAATAGGAAGGCCGAAACCGTACCTGTATATCTTTTTCAAAAAAGGCCCGGAGAAATTCAAACACAACGCCTTTTAGATCGGCAAAGCTGACATCGCGATCCACCAGAAAGCCCTCTACCTGATGAAACATCGGGGTATGGGTCAAATCCGAATCACAACGGTATACCCGACCCGGCGCGATAACTTTCAGCGGCGGTGTTTCTGACTCCATGACTCTGATTTGCACCGGCGAGGTATGGGTGCGCAACACGGTGTGGGCATCAAAATAAAAGGTATCGTGCATAGCCCGGGCCGGATGATGCTCGGGAATATTCAGCGCCCCAAAATTGTGATAATCATCTTCAATTTCCGGGCCTTCCACGACATCAAAACCGACGCTGGCAAAAATTTTGGCTATGCGGCGCAGCGTAGTGGTCACCGGATGTAATCCGGAACTGCCCTGGCTTCTGCCCGGCAGGGTTACATCAACCCGCTCTGCGTTTAACCGGGCCTGCAATTCTGCCTGCTCCAGCACTTGTTTACGCGCATCAAGCGCTTCCTGAAAGGCGTCCTTGATGGTATTGATTACTTGGCCGACACTACGGCGTTGATCCGGCTCCAGATTGCCCAGCGCTTTCATTTGCTGGGTAAATACGCCTTTTTTACCAAGATAATTAACTCTAACCTGATCCAGTTGATTGAGATCCGTGGCTTCAGCCAACGCCTGCAATGCCTGTTTAATGATGTCTTCGCTATTAACCGACACGGCTTAGCTCTCTAAAAGAATTGTAATTATTCAGGGTAAAATTTTCATGACACAATTTTAAACAAGTATTTAGCTTCGAATGATGCGCTGCACTGGGTTTAGCACATCCTACAACTGCTTGTTTTTTAAATAGATACATGGACACTGAATAGTTACAAAAAATTATAAATAATCGGAAGGTACTGTCACGATCAGCTAATTGGAAATACAACTCTCCACATTCAGCGGAGAGTTGTATAAACTGATCTAACGGCTTGTCAGAGAGGTAAATACCAATCTGTTAAGGTTTGCTTTGATGGGCAATAGCCACTTTGGCAATGGCTCCAAACGCATCAATATCGCGCACAGCCAGATCGGCCAGCACTTTACGGTCGATAGCCACATTAGCTTTATTCAGACCATTGATCAGACGGCTGTAGGAAATGCCGTACAAACGCGCGGCGGCGTTAATACGTACTATCCATAAAGCCCGGAATTGACGTTTTTTCTGTTTACGGTCACGGTATGCGTATTGACCGGCTTTAATTACCGCCTGTTTGGCAACGCGATAGACGCGACTACGCGCGCCATAATAGCCTTTTGCCAGTTTTAAGATTTTTTTGTGTCTTGCACGTGCGGTGACACCGCGTTTAACTCTAGCCATGTTCTACTCTCTTCAAATGATGATGTTAATCAACTATAAGGCAACATACGCGCTACTAAAGGCGTATCTGAAGGGTGAAGGATGGCTGTTTTACGCAGCTGTCTTTTCCGTTTGGTAGATTTTTTGGTCAGAATATGGCGTTTATGCGATTGTTTGCATTTAAAACCGCCAGTGCCGGTTCTCTTGAAGCGCTTACCAGCGCCACTATGGCTTTTCAGTTTTGGCATTTGTTTTCTCCAAATATTAATAAGTAAAATCCCTGAGATTAAACCCGGTGAGGCAAAATGCTTGGCCCCACTGGATTTTCGATGCTTTTGGGGCATCAATGCCGATTCCTTCCTGAATCGGCAAACCGTTTTAGAAACGGTTAAACCTATGGTAATTATTCAGCGTAAAGCTTGAAGTACCGTTTTTATACAACTGGTTAGCTGCGAATGATGCGCTGCACTGCGTTTAGCACATCCGACAACCACCTGTTTTTAAAACAAATACCCCGGACGCTGAGTAGTTACAAACTATTTTTTCTTTTTCGGCCCCATGACCATGACCATTTGCCGGCCTTCCAGCTTGGGAAACTGCTCAACGCCGGCTACTTCTTCCAGATCGGTCTCAATACGTTTCAACAAATCCATACCCAACTCACGGTGAGTTAATTCGCGACCTTTAAAACGCACGGTAATTTTGGTTTTGTCGCCTTCATTCAAGAATTTGATCAGGCTGCGTAATTTCACCTGATAATCGCCTTCTTCAGTGCCCGGCCTAAACTTGATTTCCTTGATTTGGATTTGCTTCTGCTTTTTCTTGGCGGCTTGCAGTTTTTTGTTCAACTCAAACTGATATTTGCCAAAATCCATGATCTTACAAACGGGAGGATCGGCATTGGGCGAAATCTCGACCAAATCCAGGCTCACGTCATAGGCAAGCTGTAAAGCTTCATTTATGGAAACAACACCAACCTGTTCACCTTCAGCGCCTATTACCCTTACCCGCCTGGCGGTAATCTCGGTATTTAAGCGCGTTGCATCTTTTTTAGAGCTGATACCCTAATCCTCCACGTTATATTTATTTCCTGTCCGCAATCTCTGTTTTCAAGCGATCAACCAAATCAATGACTGAAAAACTCCCAAGATCTACACCTTGCTGGCTGCGCAGCGTGACAGCATGATTATCCATTTCTTTGTCGCCGACAATGACCAAATACGGCACTCGCTGTATGGAATGTTCGCGAATTTTAAAGCCTATCTTTTCATTTCTCAAGTCAATTTTGACTCTAAGACCTTGTTTTTCAAGTTCATGATGTAACTGAACAGCATAATCGGCCTGACGATCGGTAATATTTAACACTACCAATTGTACCGGAGCCAGCCATAAAGGGAAATTTCCGGCATATTGTTCGATCAAAATCCCGATAAAGCGCTCCAGAGATCCTAGGATAGCACGGTGCAGCATGACAGGTATATGTCTGGCACTGTCTTCGCCGATAAAAACTGCGCCCAGCCGATCCGGCATGGAAAAATCGACCTGGATAGTTCCGCATTGCCACACCCTGCCGATGCAGTCTTTTAAGGAAAATTCGATTTTCGGCCCGTAAAACGCGCCTTCGCCTGGTTGCAATTGCCAAGCCAGACCTTTGGTATTTAAAGCCAGCTCTAAAGCCTGTTCGGCTTTATCCCAGACTGCATCGTCGCCGACCCGGTTGAGCGGACGCGTGGAAAGTTTAATAATAACTTCGCTAAATCCAAAATCTTTATAGACTTCGAACAGCAAATCAATAAAAGCCGAGACTTCAGACTGAATCTGGTCTTCGGTACAAAATATATGCGCGTCATCCTGAACAAAATTTCTCACCCGCATCAGGCCATGCAGTGTACCTGATGGTTCGTTACGATGACAGGAACCAAACTCGGCCAGCCGCACCGGTAAATCCCGGTAACTTTTAATACCCTGATTATAAATCTGGATATGGCAGGGGCAGTTCATCGGCTTTATCGCGTAATCGCGGTTTTCCGAATGGGTGGTAAAAATCATATCGCCGAACTTGTCCCAATGTCCGGACTTTTCCCACAGGCTGCGATCCACTATCTGCGGCGTTTTAACTTCGCTATAACCATTCAGGCGCAGTTTTTGGCGAATATATTGCTCAACCTGCTGATAAATGGCCCAACCTTTCTCGTGCCAAAACACCATACCCGGCGCTTCTTCCTGGGAATGGAATAAATCCAGCGCCTTGCCTATTTTGCGATGATCGCGTTTTTCGGCCTCTTCCAGGCGGTGCAGATAGGCAGCCAATTCTTTGGCATCAGCCCAGGCTGTACCATAGATACGCTGCAGCATTTCATTTTTGGCATCGCCGCGCCAATAGGCGCCGGCTATTTTCATTAATTTAAACGCTTTTAGTTTGCCGGTACTGGGTACATGCGGCCCCCGGCACAAATCGGTAAATCCACCTTGTTCATACAAGGATAAATCTTCATTGGCCGGAATTGAGGCAATAATTTCGGCTTTATAATGCTCGCCCAGACCAGTGAAAAAATTGACCGCCGCATCACGCGATAACAATGAGCGGTTTATAGCAATATCCGCGGTTGCCAGTTCCTGCATTTTTTGTTCGATAGCCGCCAAATCTTCCGGGGTAAAAGAACGTTCATAGGCAAAATCGTAATAAAAGCCGTTTTCGATGATCGGCCCTATGGTGACTTGTGCGGCTGGGAATAATTGTTTGACTGCCTGCGCCAATAAATGGGCGGTGGAGTGGCGAATGACTTCGACTCCCTCGGCATCTTTAGCGGTAATAATCTGTAAGCGGGCATCTGTCTCGATAAGGGTTGATGCATCCACCAGCTTATCATCAACCTTACCGGCCAGGGTGGCCTTTGCCAGGCCTGCACCTATGGATTTAGCGACATCCATTACGCTAACCGCATGCTCGAATTGACGCTGAGAACCGTCTGGGAGTGTAATAACAGGCATTTTAGATTCCGCAATAAAAAAAGCACCGACGGGCGGTGCTTTACTTTTGTTTTGGTAGGCACGAGTGGACTCGAACCACCGACCCCCACCATGTCAAGGTGGTGCTCTAACCAACTGAGCTACGCGCCTAAAATCTCTCGTTCGAGCCGTGCATTATAGCGAATCCGAATTCCTGTGCAAGCTTTTTCTCTATACCAAAGCCATTCGCCCAAATTTAAAGCCTTATGAATTAAGCCCAACCCCATATCGGGCTGCACTAAACCGGCACCATACTGGCCGCAGCCGCTAATAGCGGCTGTCAATCATCCCTAAACCGGTCATGCTAAAGGTATAATGTCGAAATTACTGTTTTTCATTTCACCATACTACCAACATCCATGACACACACCGCTATCGGCCCGGTAATGATAGATATCGAAGGCCAAAGCCTCACTGCGCTCGACAAAGAAAAAATTGCCCACCCCAATACCGGCGGCTTGATTTTGTTTAGTCGCAATTACGAGTCTCCGGCCCAAATCACCGAACTTATCGAAGCCATACGCCAGGCGCGGCGGGCGCCGATATTAATCGCGGTAGATCAGGAAGGTGGCCGGGTGCAGCGTTTTCAGGACGACTTTACGCCACTGCCTGCCGCTGCTGTGTATGCCGAGCAAGCGGATTTGACCGAGGATGCGGGATGGTTGATGGCTGCTGAATTGCTGGCGGTAGGGGTGGATTTCAGCTTTGCCCCGGTGCTGGATGTGGATTGCGGGATTAGCGAAATTATCGGCAATCGTTCATTTTCCGCCGATCCGGAACTGGCCGCACAGCTGGCTGCCAAGTTTCGCCTGGGTATGAATAAGGCCGGTATGGCGGCTATCGGCAAACATTTCCCCGGTCACGGCGCTGTGGCTTTGGATTCGCATTTAACGTTACCTGTTGATGAGCGCAGTCTTGAGCAGATTCGCCAACAGGATTTAATGCCGTTCCAACGCCTGATCAAGGCTGGACTGGAAGGGATTATGCCTGCCCATGTGGTTTATCCGCAGGTAGATGTCTGGCCGGCCGGATTTTCCGGAATCTGGTTGCAAGATATTCTGCGCCGGGAACTGGGCTTTGAGGGCGTAATTTTCAGCGATGATCTGAGCATGGCCGGCGCCGCTATCGCCGGCGATTATCCCGATCGGGCCAAACTGGCCCAGGAAGCCGGCTGTGATATGCTGCTGGTGTGCAATAATTCCTCCGCGGCTGAACGAGTACTGGACAGCCTGAAGATTGGCCGGCACCCGGCCCGGGAACGGCGCCTGCTGACCATGCGGGGCGGTACCGCGTTGTCCCGTGAAGACTTAATGCTGACCACTGAATGGCAACAGCTTTCCGCAAAAATTACATTACTGAGTCATGCCCATGCTGGATGAAATCAAACAAATTGAACAAAACGCGATTTGCCTGTATACCGAGCAGGAAGTGGAGGCTGCCCTGGATGATTTGGCTACCGTCATCACCAGTAAACTGCACGACCAAAACCCGTTGGTACTGTGTGTGATTAACGGCGGCATCGTCACCACCGGCAAATTATTACCGCGCCTGAAATTTCCGCTGACACTGGACAGTATTTACGCCAGTCGCTACTGTAACAGCACCGCCGGCACCGATATCCAGTGGCTATACCTACCTACCACACCTTTAACCGGGCGCAATGTTTTAATTATTGATGACATTCTTGATGAAGGCCACACTTTACAGGCTATCGCCGCATACTGCCGCCAGCAAGGTGCAAACACTGTCTATAGTGCGGTTTTGCTGGATAAAAACATCGGCCACAGCAAACCTATCCAGGCTGACTTCATCGGCCTGGAAGTTGCCAATCTTTATTTGTTTGGCTATGGTATGGATTACAAAGCTTATCTGAGAAATGCAGCGGGTATTTATGCCTGCAAGGAAATTTTATGACATTGGCCATCATCGGCGGCACCGGACTTACCAAAATCGACGATTTGAATATCGTAGACCAGCAAAATCTGCATACCCCTTATGGTACGCCGTCCGCTCCTTTTCAAATTGCTGAACTCAACGGTCAAACCATTGTATTTTTGGCCAGGCATGGTAATCCACATCGCATTCCACCCCATAAGATAAATTATCGGGCTAATATTTGGGGCTTAAAGCAGTTAGGGGTTCGTGAAATTATTGCGGTTGCTGCGGTCGGTGGCATTAGCGCCGCGATGGGTCCGGCCCATATCGCCATTCCCGATCAGATCATCGATTACAGCTATGGCCGCGACCATACTTTCTTTGCTGATGATCTGGAGCATGTTACACATATCGACTTTACCCTGCCCTATGCGACGCATTTACGAGAACGCATCATTCTGGCCGCAGAGCAATCCGGCATCGAAATCAGTCACAACGCCACTTATGGCTGCACCCAAGGCCCCAGACTGGAAACCAGCGCAGAAATTAAGCGTCTGGCTCAGGATGGTTGTGATTTGGTAGGTATGACGGGCATGCCGGAAGCGGCTTTAGCCAAAGAATTGGAATTGGCATACGCCAATATTTCGGTAGTGGCTAACTGGGGAGCAGGAATTGTAAGCGGCGAAATTACCATGGCGGAAATCGAGCGCAATCTGGAAACCGGTATGAATAAGGCTATCAAGTTGCTTACTGCAACCATTTCGTTGAGTGCATAAACCCAGGGTTTAGCTTAAGGAGACCAGGCGGAATAAGGCAAAAAAATGGATCCCGGACTAGCCGGCCGGAATCCATCATCACACTGCTGCTCTTAGGAGTAGAGAGCTATCATCGGGCTTAAAACCAGCACAATTGCTTGATACTGGCTTGAATGCCGCACGCCATACTTAATTTATTGTTAATATTTGCCGATTAATACCGCAAATATTGCATTTACGATATTAAGTTCAGCACCAGCGCTGTCGATCAATCAAAACATTAGCCGCCTGGGAATGTCCGGTTGGCAGCCAATTTTTACTTATTTGGTATTACCAGAACTATGCAGCACATCGTTGCGATATGCAGAGTTGCTGGAATCTTCTGCAATTGCTTTAGATGCAGAAGCATATTTATCATGTTCAGCGCTTTTCACCAGATAAATCACGCCGGCAAAAGCGATGACTGCGATACCGATGTAGAGCCAGAAATTGTCTTTTTCTTGTTGGACTTCACTCATTTTGTACCTACCTTATAGTTATTGATGGTGCTGAAAAGGTTTCAACGGTTATTAAGATATCAAATCAGGTTAAAATATTTTTGATCTACATCAATAAACAGCACTGTTTTTATAATATGTTGATAAATCGTCGATTTTTTCTGAAATTCAGCTTTTACACCGGCCTGGCCGGCGCATTATTCCGGCCCTGGCAAATTGCTCGGTCTGCCGGGGCTTTTAGCACCGGCTCTTATCAGGCTACGCTGTATAGTTTATTTGGTGAGCAAACCGTTGCTGTCAGCGATCTAGTCAAACTGCAATTACCGGCAATAGCTGAAGATGGTGCCGTGGTGCCTATCACTATCAGTAGTGATCTGGACAATATTGAACATATTTGGATACTGGTTGAAAAAAACCCGACGCCGTTGGCTGCAGAGCTGGTTTTGACCAGCCCGGCTCTGGCTTTTATGACGACTAGAATTAAAATGGCGGAAAGCTGTGCGGTGGTAGTTGTGGTTAAAACCCCTGCACTGCTGCTGATGAATCAGCAATGGGTGAAAGTCATGCAAGGCGGCTGCGGTACCGGTTAATATGTCCAGCATCAAGATTCGCAGCCAGCAAGCCGGCAATATGACCGAAATCAGAATTCTGCTTACGCACCCTATGCAAAATGGCCGTAACCGCGACCCGCTGAGCGGCAGGCTGATTCCTGCCCATTTTATTGAGGAATTGCAATTAAAGCTTAACGGCGTAGCGCTGATGACGGTGAATATGGCCGGCAGTATTGCCAAAAACCCTTATTTTGCCTTGCGCCTAAAGGATTTACAGCGGGGTGACATGTTGCAAGTCAGCTGGCGCGACAATCTTAATCAAACTGACAGTAGCGAATATAGGCTCGAATATTAATTTTTAATGTTTGTACTCAGCAGCAAAGGATGCTTTTAAAGAAGCTATGGGTGCGTTTATGGTTGATTTGGGCTTTGAGTGGTGGGCTTCCCTAATCCTGCTTTGATTAAGGCTGCGCTGCGAAAGCCCTCGATTCCACTGCGTTGCATCGAGGCTACGGGTCGCGATGACACTGGCTATAGTTATTTTAGAAGTCTTGGTGGCTTGCCTGGCGGTGAAGCCACCCTACATGGCTTTTAAAGAAGCTATGGGTGCGTTTATAGTTGATTTGGGCTTTGAGTGGTGGGCTTCCCTAACCCTGCTTTGATTAAGGCTGCGCTGCGAAAGCCCTCGATTCCACTGCGTTGCATCGAGGCTACGGGTCGCGATGACACTGGCTATGGTATTTTAGAAGTCTTGGTGGCTTGCCTGGCGGCGAAGCCACCCTACATGGCTTTTAAAGAAGCTATGGGTGCGTTAATCGTTGATTTGGGCTTTGAGTGGTGGGCTTTAACCCTGCTTTGATTAAGGCTGCGCTGCGAAAGCCCTCGATTCCACTACGTTGCATCGAGGCTACGGGTCGCGATGACACTGGCTATAGTATTTTAGAAGTCTTGGTGGCTTGCCTGGCGGCGAAGCCACCCTACATGGCTAAACGCGAGACTGAGTGATCGGCGCTTAATTTAGCGGGCCAGGCTGAGTTTTTCTTGTTGGTCTGTCAGCAATTTGCGCAATTGTTTAATATCCGGCGGTTTAACCATAAATTCATCAAAGCCGGCAATTTTGGCTTTTTCCCGATCTTCGGCCCGACCATAACCGGTCAGGGCAATCAGTAATGCATTTGCCAGTTCCGGCTCCTGACGAATAGCCTGCGCCACTGCATAGCCATCCATGACCGGCAAACCGATATCCAGCACAATCACATCAGGACGCTCGGCGCGGGCTGTTTCAAGCCCGACTTGACCATCATTGGCAATAGTCACCTGATGCCGGTCCAGGCGCATCAGCATGGCCATACTGTCGGCGACATCGCGATTGTCATCCACCAATAGTATGCGCAACTTGTCGTGAGTCGGTGCTTTTTTGACCGGACTCACTATGGCCGGTACATCCGCAACCATCAATCGGGGTAGGTGTACCACAAATTCGCTGCCCTGCCCGCTACCGGCACTAAATGCCTGCACGGTACCACCATGTTTTTCCACCAGACGTTGGACTAAAGACAAACCGATGCCTAAACCACCCTGGGTACGATGCAGGCTGCGATCCACTTGATAAAACAATTGAAACAGCTTGGGCAGATCAGCGCCATCTACGCCATAACCATTGTCGATAACCCGGATACAAATGTCATCAGCACTCGCTTCAACCTTGAGCTCGATATTTCCGCCTTCCTGGGTAAATTTAATCGCGTTATTGAGTAAATTGGCCACCACCTGGGCAAGCCGTACCGAATCCCCTTGCAGCCACACCGGCTCCGCCGGCAAGTTCAAGACAAATTTTTGTTGACGCGCCTCCAGCAAGGGCTGACAGGTTTCCACTGCGGTATTAATGAATTCGCGCATTTCCAGCCTGACTTGCTTTAATTCAATCAAATCCCGGTTAATGCGCGAGACATCCAGCAAGTCGTCGACCAGCACGGTCAGATGCTTGATCTGCCGATCGATGATATCTGCAGACCAAAGCACCCGAGCCGGATCGGCAGGCGCCATTTTCTGGATTTCCAAAGCGTTGCTGATCGGCGCCAGCGGGTTACGCAATTCGTGCGCCAGCATGGCCAGAAAATTATCTTTATGCTGGTCGGCATCCAGCAAGTCCTGCTCAGCTCTCTTGCGTTCGGTAACATCGCTCATCAGGCCGAACTCCCTATAGCCTCTATCATCTTGCTGAATCAGGTACTCAGCCCTAACCCAAAGCCAGCGTATTTCACCATCGACACGACGAATACGGCATTCGATACTCCAACCCTGATATTCAGCTCTGGCTTGCCGAATACACTGATCCACTCTGGCTCGATCTTCATCCAGTACATGCTGCAGAATGATTTCGTAAGACCATTCGGTTGGCAGTTCCTGGTAACCAAAAATCTGCGCATGTCCTAGCGAACGCCAATGGGACTTATCTGCACAATTAAGCTCCCAGGCTCCCATACTCGCTACTTCCAGACAAAAGCGCCAACGCTGTTCACTTTCCCGCAAACCGGTAGCCGCCAGCGTAGCTTCGGTAACATCCAGATTGGTGCCCACCACGGCGATCGCTTCACCTGCTTTATTTCGCCGCACCGTTTCCACGGCCCGAATATAACGGCACTGGCCGTCATCACCACGCAATATGCGGAATTCCCGACTGCTTAAGCCCAACTGACGAATCGTGTTCTGGATAATTGCTTCCTGATCTGGCAAATCTTCCGCCAGCACCGCCTCACTCCAGGTGGTATAGGGGACAATACCATCCGGGGTGGGGGTAATACCATAAATCCGAAACATTTGTGCATCCCAACGCAACAGATTGGATTCCAGCTCCCATTCCCAGATGCCTACGCCCGTAGCTTCGGTTGCCAACAACATACGCTGTTCGCTTTCCCGAGTCGCTGCTTCAACTCGCTTGCGTTCACTGATGTCGGTAACAAAAGCATAATATAATTCCGGCTGATCCTCGCTACCGGCCTTATAATTGACTAACAGTTCGACCGGCACGCGGTTGCCGTTCTTGCAAATATATTCTTTTTCATAACGCACCGCCTGACCACTATTATGCAATTCTGCCAGCTTGGCTTGCTCGAATTCAAACCATTCCGGCGGGGTTAGCTCTGTAGCCCAGTTGATGGCATACAATTCTGCTGCTGAATAGCCGGTGAGTGTCTCAAATGCGTTATTGACCAGAGCGACACTTCCGTCCGCCCCACCAACGCCAATAGGTTGGGTGGAATTACAAATCAGCTCAGCCAGTAATTGATTTTCCTGTTGACTTGCCTTCAGAGTTTGCTGAACTCTGATGCGTTCCGAAATATCGCGAATGATGGCGGTATAAATTTTTTCGGCATTTTTGCCGCTCTGGGAAATGGTGACTTCCAACGGAAACTCTTCGCCGTTTGCGCGTAAACCAATGACAATGCGTACCCCCGCCATTTTGGCGCTGGGTATTTCACTAATGCCGAAACCCTGAATATAGTCAGAGTGTGCATGCCGATAATGCTCTGGAATAAAACGATCCAAAGTAGCGCCGATGGCTGCTTCTGCAGGACAGCCAAACATTTTTTCAGCACCCGGATTAAACAGTACAATCTTTTGTGCGACATTAATGGTAATAATGGCATCCATCGCCGATTCGACAATATCGGCAAAACGACGTTGACTTTCGATCAGCAGGCGCTCACTGGCTATGCGGGCGCTGATATCGCGAAAACTCCAGACCCGACCGACCACATCATCACCAATTCGTTGCGGCATGGAATAACGTTCAATGATCCGGCCATCTTTAAAATGAATCACGTCAAAAGAACTTAGCTCAGCAGCGGCATAAATTTCATCCACTCTAGCTAAAAAACGTTCGGCATCCACTACCCGATCGACAGCCCTGGCTAATATCTCACTATCATACATATTGATGGCGATAGGGAAATCTATTTGCCACAAAACCAAAAACTGCTGGTTATATAAGGCTAGCTTATCCGACAAATCAACCACTAATATCGCATCGGTAGTGGATTCCAGGGTTGCTTCCAGCAAAGATAGGGATTTGGTCAGACGGCGATTGATAGTGAAGATATAAACACAGACGGTGCCGATCACCACAATTATCGCCAAAACACCCGCCAACCCCAAATACAGCCAAAAAAGACTTTTGGCCGGCGGATTGGGCTGATACAGCAAGCCTTCAAGATTAAATTGGGCCGGCATCATGCCCAGCTCGGCATAGGTTTCCCCGATGCGCCACCAGCGCTCCGGGTTCATATGGCCTATCTGCACCAGTTCCGGCATGATTAATTTATGCAGGCTAGCGGCTTCGAAACGTAGCGCATCCAGGGTTTTGCCCGGCGCATAGCGCTGCTGAATTAATTGGCAGGTTTCATCGATATGTGTCAAGGCATATTCCCAGCCGAGCATACTGGCGCGCACAAAACTTGCCACCTGTGCGGGATGTTTGTGCAATTTATACTGACTGGTAATTAAAACATCATTGTAAAAATTAACACCATAATCACGCGGAATGATTTGCCGATAATCCACTCCGGCTTTTTGCAGTTGATAGACTTCATTGCTGACATAGCCAAAATAAACATCGGAGCGGCCATTGATCAAGTCATCGATATTAATGCCGCTGTGTTCGGGCTGAATATTAACTTTGCTTAAATCAATGCCCTCTTTGTGCAACAGTGCCAGCGACTCGGCACTGCCTTGTAACATCAGGCGCTTGCCGGCAAAATCCAGGGGGGTATGTATCTCTGAGTCACCACGCACCAGTAATACTCCCGGTGAGTTCTGGACCACAGCGGCCAAAGCCACTACCGGTTTGCCGGCGATGTATTCCAGAATTACGCCACTGCTGACTATAGTATAATCAGCATGCCCGGCCAGCATATTGTCTACCAGAATTTGATCGTGGGAATTTTCTGCAGAATTTTGTAGGTAGGGCCGGCCTTCCAGAATCTCCACGTCCAGACCCGCGTCCCGGTAAAAGCCTTTTTCCAGCGCCATGTAATAACCGGCAAACTGAAATTGATGAAACCATTTCAGTTGCAATCGAATTTTTTCCGGCTTAACATCTACCGCCGCTGCAGTTTGCATGGTCATTAATACCATTACAATCTGCAAGATCAAGATTTTAAACATTAAATAGGTATGCAGAGTGCTGCTGGTACATGGGTTACGGCTAAATAACTACGACTAAATGCTAATGGCGTAATGCCATTTATTGACACCTGTTAAGCACATTAACGCAATAAGACAGATAGAACAAAGTGGCGGACATTTCAATATTAGAAATACTATTCTGTTTTTAGGTTAAAGTTTACCGAAATAAAATTACCGGTCAACTAAAAACCTGAGCATTGATAATAATCGTTTCAAGGACAGGCAATAGCGCCACGTTATCAGCGACAACCATACCGGCTTGGCGAACTTAGCTGCTGGAGAAATTTTAGGCGCTATTGCAGAGATTGCCCTGTTCAGCTATGAGTTATTTCTGCGCCCTGATTACTGGCCGTTACCAACATAAAGACCAGATGGGTGCCGGCAAATGCTTGTTCGGCTTGCTGCAACATTGCTTGCGCTGCTACTGCTTTAACGGCACAGAATCCGGTCGGCCCCCATGAGGTTTGACCAATCGCGACCGCCCCAAGTTGTTCCAGCATCTGCATGGCCGCTGCCACTTCCGGACTGGTAAAAATTCCACCTTGGACTGCGGCAAAATGCTCACCCACTGCAGCCTGCAAGGCGCTGATCACTGCCCCAAAACTGGTCAAATCATTTTCAGCCACCGCCGGAAGCGCCTGCATCAGTAATAAATAGCTGAGTTTTTCGGCATCGCTGCGCGAAAAAGCCGGCAATTGTTTAAACGCATTTATTTCCTGCTGGCCATGCAAACCCTGACCGCGCTGGTCAAATACCAAAATAAAGCGCCAATCTGCCGGAACTGGCAGATGCGCCAATAATGGCGGGGTCTGTGTAGTCGGGCCCCGACCACCATCGACCACTAGACCGCCTTTCTCAAACACGGCTATGCCTATCCCGGAGCGGGCGCCCCGCTCAGTCAAACGCGCAACATCACGAGCTGTCAAGCCCAAGCCGTAAAACTCGCTGAGGCCCATCCCTATTGCCAGACACATCTGGGTTCCAGATCCCAGGCCGACATGTTCGGGGATCGCCGATATCAGCTCAATCCGGAGATTATCAGACACCTGCATAACTTGACATAATTGCTGGGTGAGCTGTTTAGCCCGTTCGGCAACCGGCCCGCTTACTTGTAAAATTTCTGCCTGACTAATTGAAACCTGGGTATTAATTTCCTTAAGTCCAATACCAATACTGCCAAAGTCACGCCCCAGCGCTCGGCTGAGATCAATAAAGCCCATATGCAACCGGGCCGGCGCTAAAACCGTAACATTTTTGTACTGCGCTTTCACAAGCTGGGTTCCGCTGAAAATAAAAATAGCTTTATTATACCGGAAGTTGTCGGCTTTCCCGGCAGGAAAACCCTAGCTTCCTTAAAGGTACTTAAATTGGTTATATAAATAGTCATCATTGGGCGTTAATTCTGTATCATCTTTTTAAACAGTAAGTTAGCTGCGAATGATGCGCAGCACTGCGTTTAGCACATCCTATAACTATATGTTTTTTAAAGCGATACGCCACAAAAAAGGGGGCTAATGCCCCCTTCTGTGGATATGCTGCGCTTAATTAAAAGTGCTACCCGGTGTTGCCGGCAAACTTGGCAAAGTTTGATGTGGAAACTCGCCGGTCAAAGCATTCAGAAATGCCACGATATCAGCGGTATCAGCATCAGAAAGATCCTGATTTAATTGCAGTTTTGCCATTAATTTAACCGCTGCATCCAAGGTTTTTACTGAACCATTATGGAAATAAGGTGCGGTAATCGCCACGTTGCGCAAAGTCGGTACTTTCCACAAGTGTTTGTCATTGTCGTTTTTAGTTACCTCAGCACGCCCCAGGTCTTTGCTGATATGGTATTGGGCTTCGAAATAGCCGTTGCTGAATACCGGAAATTTCTGGAAGCCGCCTGGTCCATTAAAAGCGGGGCCACTATGGCAACCGGTGCAACCCAGAGCCTGAATTTTTTCCAGACCATGTTGTTGTTGCACGGTCAGCGCGGCTTTATTGCCGGCGACAAATTTATCGTAAGCACTATTTGGGGTAATCAAAGTCCGCTCATAAGCAGCAATTGCTTTGGTGGCATTAGCTTTGGTGATGGCATTGTCGTCACCAAAGGCTTTGGCAAACGCCACTTGATAGCCTTTAATGGTTTTCAGGCGTGCCACGACATCATCCCAGCTTTTCATACCCATTTCGATCGGATTGGTAACCGGGCCGGCAGCCTGTTCTTCCAGACTCGCCGCTCGGCCATCCCAGAACTGTACCGCATTGAAGGCGGCATTCCACACGGTAGGTGCACTGCGGCCACCAGTTTGACCATTGATACCCACTGAGTTGGGCCGGTTGTCTTCGCCACCCAAGGAAGTGTTGTGGCAGGAAGCACAGGCTACCGTTCCGCTGGAAGACAGCCGTGGATCGTGATATAGCAATTTGCCCAATTCGACTTTTTCCGGTGTAGTCGGGTTGTCGGCCGGCGCAGGTGCGGTAGTTGGTAAAGGCTCCAGGGCCATAGCTGAAAGCGAACTGCTTAATGCCAGGGCCGTTAACAGTAAACGTAGTTTAAACATGCGATCCTCCTGAGTTATTTTTGTTGGTTTTTTACTTGTCTATCGGTAACTATTTTCCCTATCCCAAATCGGGCCGGGCTACGCTCAGCTCCGCTGCAGCGTAATAAACAAAGCCAAGTTCCGGCAATATTAGCAGCAGCCAGTGTCAACACCAAGTAGCTGGTAAATTGTAAGTTATAGTGAGCTTTCAGGTAAATTTAATTATGCAGCCGGGTTTTCAGGCCTTACCCGCTGCCAATAGCGCAGGGTAACGCCAAGCATAATAGCCGATATAACTGTAGCAAAGTACCGGCAGCCAAAAAGCTTGATGGATGCCGATCTGATCCGCCAATACGCCTTGCAATAATGGAATCAGTGCGCCACCAACGATGGCTGAACACAGTATGCCCGAACCCTGCCCGGCATGTACACCCAATCCGCTTACTGCCAGGGAGAAAATGCCTGGAAACATAATGGAATTACACAAACCTACCGCCAATAAACTCCACATGGCTATTGGCCCCTCGCTGCATAAACTTAATATCACCAGACTTGCGGCGGCAATAGCATTAAATCTTAATACTTTGACCGCCGAAACTTTCTGCATGATGGCCGCGCCGGCAAATCGGCCCAGCATGGCGCCACCCCAATAAAACGTTACATATTTACCGGCTTGAGCGGGCGGCAGATCGGCTATGCTCGGCTCACCAAGAAAGCTCACCAAAAAGCTGCCGATTGCCACTTCGCCGCCCACATAAACAAAGATGGCCAATGCCCCCAGCACCAGATGCGGATAATGCCAGGCGCTCGGCTGGCTATCAGATGCCGTTGATCCAGATTTGAGTCCCTGACTGGCTATCACCGGCAACTTCAGCCGGGCGAATACTGCGGCCATGAGCAACAGCAAGGCCATTAGGCCAAGATACGGAATTTGCACTGTGGCCGCTTCAGCCGTTTGATAGGCCAATAATTCTTCAGCATTCAACAAATTGATATCATCGGCGGTTTTTACCGCACCACTCAGGATGAACAAGGCACCGAAATAAGGTGCAATAGTGGTACCCAAGGCATTAAACGCCTGAGTTAAGGTTAAGCGGCTGGCCGCACTATCAGCCTTACCCAATGCCGTGACATAGGGATTGGCAGATACCTGTAATAAGGTAATTCCTGCCGCCAGAATAAAAAAAGCCATTAAGAATAAAGCGTAGCATCTGTAGCCGGCGGCCGGATAAAACAATAAACATCCGCAGCCTGCTATTAATAAGCCGAGGATGATGCCGTTTTTATACCCAATTTTTTCTACTAAATAACCGCTGGGGACGGAAACCAAAAAATAAGCGGTAAAAAAGCAGAACTGAATCAGCATCGCTTCTGAGTAAGACAGGGTAAATACCGCTTTTAAATGCGGGATTAAAATGTCGTTCAAACAAGTGATAAACCCCCACATAAAAAACAAGGAGGTCAGTATCACCAGGGAGCCTGTATATGCCGGTTGGGCTGGAGTTTGCTGCTTCATGTCCGGCTTCAGTTTTGGCGCAGATTAAACTGTGCTACTTCATCACCGACCATGATTTTAAAATCACCTGGTTCAATAATTCGTTTCATATCCAGACCGATAAATGATAAGGCTTCCGGCTCCAGTTTGAAGTTTAACAATTGCTCTTCACCGGGTTGTAATTCCAGCTTTTTAAAGGCTTTGAGTTGCTTATTGGGCCGGGTAACCGAGGCTGCCACATCATTCAGATAAACCAGTACTGCTTCTTTTCCGGTGCGAGTGCCGGTATTTTTGACATACACGGCCAATTCGATGGTTTCACCCTGGGCATAACTGGCTTTGCTTAAGTGCAAGCCACTGGTTTTAAAGCTGGTATAACTCAGACCATGCCCAAATGGATACAAAGGCCGGTAATCATTGACATCAAATTTTTCGATGGGTTTATGGTCATAATTAACGATATCGTTGGTGTGGCGTGGATAGGTAATGGGTAATTTACCGCTGGGGTTGACATCACCATATAAAATATCCGCCAAAGCCGGGCCGGCTTCCATACCCGGCAGGAAACCCAGCACTACCGCAGAGGCCTGCTCAGCCAGTTCAGTAATAATCCGTGGCCGTCCGCCGAAGTACACCAGTATCACCGGCTTGCCGGTAGCCAGCAAAGCCTGTCCCAACTTTAGCTGATTTTTGTCCAGTTCCAGGCTGTCAATATTGCCGTAGGTCTCTGTGTAAGGCTTTTCGCCGATAGCCAGAATAATATAATCGTGTTCAGCAGCAGCGGCTACGGCAGCATCGACATCAATCTCATCGTTAAAAGCCTGACCGCCGACAAAACTGACTTTACCGCTACTTTTCTGGCGAATAGCCGCCAACAATGTTTGTTTGTCCTGCGGATAAAGCCGCTCATTATCGCCTTGCCAGGTCAACGTCCAGCCACCGTTCAGCACGCTTAATAAATTAGCAGTCGGCCCGGTCACCAGTACACTGCTGTGTTTGGCCAAGGGCAGGGTTGCGCCGGCATTCTTGGCCAGAATCACAGATTCGGCTGCCGCCTGACGGCTGACAGCCTGAGCGTCTGCTGTGGCAAAATTTCCGGCAACTGCCAATGGCTCAGGCGGTGGATCAAACAAACCGGATTGCAGTTTGACTTTAAGGATACGCGCTACCGCTTCATCAATTCTGGCCAACGGCACTTCGCCGCTTTGTGCCAGCTCCAACAACAGCTGATAAAATGAAAAATCAAATGGCACCATACTCATATCGACGCCGGCCAGCACCGCAATTTTCACTGCCTCCTTAGGCGATGCGGCCACTTTATCGCGGGTATACAGGCGGATAATGTCTTCCCAATCGGAAATGGTAAAACCTTTAAAACCCAGTTCGCCGCGCAGAATAGTGGTCAAATACTGATAATTGGCATGGCCGGGAATACCATCCACTTCACCGGAATTAACCATGACGGTGGGGGCGCCGGCCTTAACACCTGCCGCAAAGCTGGGCAGGAAATATTCACGTAATGCCCGCTCCCCGATCCAGGCCGGGGTACGATCTTTACCGTTCAGCGGATAACTGTAACCCACATAATGTTTTAAACAGGTCGGCGCTTTGGTCGGCTGACCAAAATCATCACCCTGGTGACCTTTGATGTATTCACTACCCATGACACTGGTCAGATAAACATCCTCACCATAGGTTTCCCATAATCGCGGCCATAAGGGTTGACGGCCTATATCCATTACCGGATAGAAATTCCAGTCCAGACCGGAAGCTTTCACTTCACGGGCAGTAATCTCACCTTCCTTGAAGGACAGTTCGGGATTAAAACTGGCAGCCATATTGATGGCTTGCGGAAACAGGGTGGCATTATAGGTATAGTTAGCACCGTGTATGGCGTCTATGCCATAGATAATCGGAATTTTTAAGCGGGTTTTAGCCGCAGTATTACGGATAGTCTGGGTAATTAAGCGCCATTTTTCAATGTAAGGCGGTTTGTAGTCCGGTGTATTTGTGGTATTCAATATAGAACCCACATGGTATTTTAAGACGGCATTTTCCAGCTTGGCCACATCGACCGGATTATCCAGGGTCTGTCCATCGGCAGCGGCAACCACACTAAAATCGATTTGGGTCATTTGACCAATTTTTTCTTCGAGCGTCATTTGCGACAGCAAAGTCTGAACTTTGTGTTCAATAATTTGGTCATTTTGTTGAGCTACCACGGCAGACTCCATGAGGACAAACAAAAAAGATGTAAGCAGGTATATTCTTAAGTTCACAGGATAAGCTTGGTAAAAGATAAATTTAGAGTATAGACGGCAGCGGCAGGCCTTAAGCATTACAACAGCCGGTTACTGAAATAAAGCCAGGGCTTTTTTTACAGTTGACCACACGCCCCAAGTTAAGGGTATAGACACATACAGCCAGAATAGCGCCAGCTTGATGAGTTGGGCTGGATATACAGGTTTGGAATTTGGCATAATTCAGCTTAAGGGATTATTCAAGAAGTTTTACGTGGAAAGTTGCCATCCAGTTCATCGAATTCCTGGTGTTGGATATGATGTTTTTCATGTACCGGCCTGATCAGCAAATTGGCAATGAAACCCAGCACCAACAAACCGGCCATAATGTACATGGTGACATTATAAGCATCTGCTTTGGCTACGCCCTGAGCCAACTGATATTCGCGAATATAATTCACCAACACCGGACCAAATACGCCTGCTGTTGACCAGGCAGTGAGCAGACGACCATGGATGCCGCCGACAAAACGGGTACCGAAAATATCCGCCAAATACGCCGGTATGGTAGCAAAACCGCCGCCGTACATGCTCATGATCAGCGCATAGAACAACACAAACAGCGGCATATTACCATGCATACCTAGCGTGGGCACACTGGCATACAGCAAAGCACCTAATACAAAAAACACGAAATAAGTATTCTTGCGTCCCAAATAATCCGAGCTTGATGACCAGAAGAAACGTCCGCCCATATTAAAAAGGCTCAACAGCCCCACAAAACCCGCCGCCGCAGCCGGTGTCACGCTGCCCTTGAACATTTCCTGTATCATCACCGAAGCCTGCCCCAGCACACCTATTCCTGCCGTTACATTCAGGCACAAGACCAGCCACAACAGATAAAACTGCGGTGTTTTCAGAGCCTGATCGATATGCACATGCTGGCTGGAAATCATTTTGTTGCGAATTTGCGGTGCCTGCCAGCCCTCCGGCTGCCAGTCCGGCTCGGGAATCCTGATGGTAAATGCCCCAATCAGCATGGAAACCATGTAGAGGCTGCCCATCACCAAAAAGCTTTCCTGAACCCCAACTGATTCGGCAGACTTGAAATGATCCATTAACAATACCGAAAGCGGAGCACCTATCATGGCGCCGCCGCCAAAGCCCATAATGGCCATACCGGTAGCCATGCCGCGCCGATCCGGGAACCATTTTATCAGGGTAGACACCGGCGACACATAACCTAAACCTAAGCCGATACCGCCAATGACGCCATAACCCAGATAGATCAGCCAAATTTCATGTAAATGTACCCCCAGGGCAGCGACCCAGAATCCGCCGCCAAAACAGCAGGCCGCCACAAACATGGTCAAGCGTGGCCCGACTTTTTCCAGCCATTTACCGCCAAAAGCCGCCGACAAGCCCAGAAATACAATGGCCAGACTAAATATCCAGCCCAATGTTGTCAATTTCCAATCATCCGCAGCCGGACTGCTGATACCGATAACCCGACTCAGCGGCTCATTGAACACACTAAAGGCATAGGCCTGACCTATGCATAAATGTACCGATAGCGCAGCCGGCGGCACCAGCCACCGGTTAAAGCCTGGGCCGGCAATAATGGCTTGTTTCGAAAACAGACTAGACATGTATAAATTCCCGCGTAGAAAATCCAGCGTCTATTATCCAAACTTCCCCTAGTGCCTGTAAATGCCCAGACTTAAATTATCGTGCATAAATATATTGTTGGTGTTAGCCAAAACCGACTTAAGGATCTTGAACCGGCAATCTCTCCACATCGACTTTAAGCCGCTCATCGTAAATACCAGTCAACTTGCGTTTGAATTCTTCGGTAACATCCTGGGCATCCTGACGACTTCTCATCACTCGCGGCGTGAGCAGAATCACCAATTCGGTTTTATCCTTGTTGCGGACGGTACCGCCAAACAAAGGACCGATATAGGGAATTTCATGCAATAAAGGCACGCCATTGGTATTAAAAGTATCCTCTTCCTTGATTAAGCCACCCAAAACGATGGTTTCACCACTTTGCACCGCCACGCTGGTTTCGATCTGGCGTTTGGAGATTGTGGGTGATGATATGGATGAAGTAGTGGTACTGGAGGCCGCATTAACACTTTGCAGTAAATCCATCAACACCAAGCCATTGGCATTGACCCGTGGTCTGATCGCCAGACTTACCCCGGTATCCACCATTTGTACGGAGTTACTGGTCACACCAGTAGAAACCAGACTGGTGGATGTGCCGGTTAGAATAGGCACAGAATCACCCACCAGAATCGAAGCCTCCTGATTATTCAATACCATCAGGGATGGAGAGGAGATGACATTGATATTATTATTGCTGGCTGCCGCCTCCAGCAAGGCACCGATATCCTTGGAATGATTGGTAAACAGATAGTTAAAACCGCCGGTACCGATGCCGGTAGCCATATTACCCAGACTCGTGAATCCCGAACCGCTTGTGCTACTACTAGATGACGCCACGGTATCGCTTGTCCCCCCGGAACCACCAAAAATCGCGTTCTTGCCGCCGTTATTGTGCGTGATATACCATTCCAGACCATATTTAAGATCGTTATTCAGGGTCACTTCGACAATAGTGGCATCTATCATTACTTGTAAAGGCAAGACATCCAACTGTTTGAGTACCCGCTGGATAATGGCGTATTCCTGGGTATTGGCCACAATGATTAAGGCATTATTGCTTTCATCGGCAATAATTTTTACATTCGGCATCAGGCTTTGGCCATTGCCGCCACCGCCCGAACTGTTTTGAGTCGAACTGCTATTACTGTTACCAAATGCACTGGTGCCGCCGGTGCCGCCCATGGTACTACCGGATGAACTTGAGCCAAAACCACCGCTGCTGCTGCCAGTACTGCTATTCGAATTGGTGCTGCCAAAACCACCACTACTACCCATAGTAGAACCACTACCGGATTTATTACTGGCAGACAAGGATTTATGGCCCGAAGCTATCGATGCTGAACTTGATTTCTGCGAGCCATTACCGAAAATGGTACTTAAGGTATTAGCCAAATCTGCCGCACTATGATGTTGGGCCTTATACACATTAACCCCACCCTTACCATCGGTATTGGTTTTATCCAGGCGCAATACCCAGGTTTCTACATCTTTCAACAAATATGAGCGCTGAGTGATAGCCAAAATAGCATTCAATCTATCAATTTCGATAAATCTGTAAAAAGCGCTTTCGTTACCCGCCCCGGCTCCGGCATCAGGATCCTTTTTTGCACCCCCACCTGCCGCGCCGCTTTTACCGCCAGGGGCATTATTAAAAATCTGCTCCAATTCCTCAATAATCACTGAGGCATCAACATGTGCCGGGGTAAACAATGCAAAAGACTTGCCCTTGAGTAAATCGATATCAAAAGTATTAACCAGATCAATAGCCCGGCTTAACTCGCTGCCGGAACCGGCCAACAGCAAAATATTGCGCTTGGGATCAACATGTAACAAGGCTTTTTCCGGCAACAGCGGTTTCAATATCTCGGCTATTTCGGCAGCGGCGACATTTTTGACCGGTACCACTCTGACCTGATAGCCGCTAGGCATACTGGAAATACCGCCCAGCGATTTGCCGGAAGTACTGTACAAGGCCTCTGCCGACGGCTTGATCAAATACATACCGTTTTGACTGACCAGCGCCGCGTTATTGATGCTTAACAGCATATCCAGCGTTGGTAACAACTCTTCCTTGGACAATGGCCTGGTGGTTTGCAGCGTTACTTTACCGGTCACTTGTGGGCTGATAGTGTAGTTTTTGCCCAAAATATCACTCAATACGACTTTGGCAACTTCCCCCAGATCAGCGTCGTCAAAATTTAAACTGTATTCCCCTTTTCCTCCCACCACTTCCGGTTTTGAAATTCCCGATTGGGTGGAAATTACGGCGTCTTCGTTACTAAAAACTTCGACTTTTGTGGTTTTACCGGCATCGTCATTTTTCAAAGGCTCCACTGTGATGGTACCTTCCTGCAATGCTGGTTTTATTTCCGGCAACGGCAATTTGGTATGTATCTGTGGGCCAATAAATTCACACCCCGCCATTGACAGGATCACTGCCAACACATAGGGATTTTTAATTCTATGGACTTTCATCGTTTGGATTCTCAGGATTAGGATTAGTCGGTTGCTCAGTTGGCGGCGGTCTGCGCGGCTGCCTTAAGTTGGGTATGGGCGCAGGCTGTGGCGGCGGAGTAGACACAGGAGGGGCATCCATTCTGGGCTTTCTGAGTAACAGAGTTTTTTGTTGACCAGCCTGCTGTAAGATCACTCGGTCTGGGTGAATTTCTTTAAGCGTCCAACCGGACACCATTTGCTCGTTGCTGGTTTTTAAATGTTTTTTGCTTTCATTCTTTTTGGCAAATAGTGCAGTAGGAGGCCGGTTATCCTTGGCATAAATGCCCACCAATTCCCAATCGTCGATTTGACCTAGTTCCAGAGTCTGAGTGTTCTCGACCGGGGCTTCAGCTATCGGTTTACGGCCTTCAATAAACAAAGGACGTTCGACCATTTCGGCATAATTGCCGGCATTTTCAGTGTCGCTATTAATATTGGGCAATTCCACGACCAGGGCTTGCTCATCTTTTGCGTAGTGCAGACTTTGTTGCAAATTGCGCTCATTAAACACGCCGTTTGCCCATTCACCAACCAACAGAGCAGTCAACACACCACAGATCAAGCATTGCAGCTTGACTAGCTTGAGATTCATGATTTTACACCACGCATAAAACTGACTACCTGAAAACTCACATTCAATTGAGCACTGGGTTCCACTTTATTATTGGGCCGATTTCGGGTGCCGCGTAATGGGGTAATATCGATTTGATCAATAATCAACACCGGAACCGAATTAGAAATAGTCAGCAAAATGGTGCGTAAGGTTTCGATATTGGCGGTCAAACGCACCCGCACCGCTACCCTGGTAAAATTATTATCGGTTTTTCCCGGCAAGCCCTGGGTACTGGTTAATTGGCCCCCGGCATCGGTAACCGCGGTCTTGACAATATTTTGTAAATCCGCTGAAGCCAAAGCCTCGGTATCGCGGTTACTAAAATAAGCCTGATCCTGGAATTGCTGTTTTGCCGCATCCAAGGCTTGAGACACGACATCCCTACGCGCCGCTATTTTCTGCTGACGCTGTAAGCGGAACAGTAAATCATTTTTCTCGTCATGATAAGCCCATCCGGTAGTGATCAGCGGCACCAGCACCACCGCTACAAACAGACCGATCACCACTACCAGCAAGCCCAGGGCTAGCCAGCGTTGTTTATGCTCATTATTCATGAGGCTTTCCTGAATCAGATTCCGGCTGTGGTTCGGCAGACGTGGCATTATCGGGGTTAGCAACTGCCGCATCAGGTAAAGGCGGATTGGCGATGACATCCATACTAATTTGAAAACGCTCCAAACCCGTGGTTTTGTCCTGAGTCAGCGGCGATACAAAACTAACGTTACTGAAATAGGGAGATGCCTCCAAAACGCCTATCAATGCCGATGCCATCGGCGACTGGCCTTGAATTTGGGCATGCATTTCAGAATATTGCAGATTAGTTAACCAGCTGTCGTCCTTAAATAAATGGGTTAATTCGGTTAACACCTTGATAATCTCAGGTGTATGAACTTTATTATTAATCAGCCATTGAGTTTGGTCGCGTAGAGCATCAATTTCCATTTGCTGAGCATCAACAACCCGGGTTTCTTTTTCCAGGGTTTTGATCTGATTTTTTAACTGATCAACCGCCTGTTTATCCTGCCAGACCGGATAAACCAGTACGGCCAGCATTAATACGAAGATGAGGAAATTTAACAGCCAATGTACAGATTCCGCCAGTTTATCGGTACCGGTACGATAGCGGTCGGGCAATAAATTGTATTGACCACGCAATTGGGGAAACTCGGCGTGCAGATCGGCATACTCAATACGGCTGAGTTGCAAATTCCATAGACTGATTTGGCCATAAAGCTCATCAATAATAGCTTGCGGGCTTAATACCAATAATACTTGAATCTGGCCATATCCGGTTTTAGCCAGCGGGGCTACTGAGTAATAGACTTGCTCAGCAGTAAAAGGCGTATAGCGATCCAGTTCGAAACCAACCACTTGTTGCAGGTTTTCCAGTGCCGCCTCAGGCAGGTAGACTATTTTAGCGATAGCCTGCTCAGCATTTAAAGCTAAAATATATTCCGCCTTTTCCAAGCCCGGAAATTGCTGTATTAGCGTTTCAAATACCTCACGCTCTGAAAATTCAAAAAACCGGCTAAATACCGGCTCAACCTGATCTTCATCAAGATAACTGCTAACATTAAAACCCAGATTATTAGCCGTTAAAATAATGCGCGCAGGTTTATCGCTTAAAAAGCGTCTGATGCCGACAGGTATCAGAAATGCGAGTTCTCTACCCCACCACTGAAAAAAGCGCTTGAAGTCGATATCAATTGTCGATTGTAAATTCATCTTGAATAGTAATTAACCGGGATTCCATGGTATCGGCAAATAATGAGACTTGGAGTTGATCCTGTTTCCAATCCAGCACTTGGCGAACGCCCGAGCTTTGTTCCGGCGCGCTCAGTTTCACCACGGCTGCCAGCGAAGCTGTCGCACCGCTTTCCATTATCGCTTCCACTTCTATTGTATAAATTTGATTGCCATTCTGTCCGTTTTGCCCATCATCGGCATTAAGCTGACCATTCTGATCAGCCGGGCTGCTTTGCGTCGGGGTTTCTGACTTGTTTCCCTGTAATCGCTGCAGCGCCTGATTCTGGATATTATTATCGCCTAATTCGTTACTAATAATTTGTAAAACTTCAGGAGTTGCTTCCTCCAGCTTAACATCCGCCTGACCCGAATAAACCGTCAGCCAGGTCTGCATTTGCTGATAAATCTCCGGCTCTATGCCTAAAACCAGCTGCAATTCCTCCAGATTCTGAAAAGCCCGGTTAGCCGGACCATAAGCCAAACCTGCCTCCTGATACTGTTTCTTTTCGGCACCATGAGGCCTATGCTCATTATCTTCATCGCGCCAATCCAGAATACAGTTCAGCAAATGCTGCTGTTCCCAGGAATCATTGCTTACCGTTTTCAGCACCGCCGATAAATAAGACTCTTTGGCGGTATTAATATCAATTTTTCCGGCTTCCGAAGTGATACGCATTCTGATGATGCTGCCATCGGACTTTACAATCTGGTAAGGGGTGCCATCAGCCAACCAGCGCAAAGTCGGATCGCTCTGATTCAGGCGGTAATTGGCCAAGGTCAGACCGGTTTCAGTCAGCGCTCTAGCCTGGGCATTATTTTTTAGCGCACTGGCCACGCTGCTTTCTCTTCTCATGCTCAAGGCAAAACTGCCGGCCATTAAACTTAATAAACTTAAAACCCAAATGGCAATCACCAAAGCCATGCCGCGCTGTTGTTTTGGCATAGTGTTAATTGGCCCCGTTTGAGGGTTCGCTAATCTGCTGCTGGGCATTTATTCGCACCGGAAAAACCATATCCGGCCAAAAACTGTCATCATCCAGTTGAATATGGATTTTTATCAATTCCGGCAAATGATCAGTACTAAGCCACTCATCTTGCCAATCGCCAGCATTTGTCGGATCACCATTGCCGTAATATGCAAAACTCAGCCTGGAAATATGATTCAATAACTCAACCTTCTCGGTCTTGATTACTTCACTAGCCATATAAGGTGTCAAGGCTACCTGTAAACTAAGGCCACGAGCTTCCGACTCAATATTATCGCCACCATAAGCAGTTATATCAAAAATCTGCAAGCCTTTACGGGCTGAGCTGGCGGGTAAGGCAGCGACAAAACGCAAGCGGTTAATCATGCCGATAAACACCGGCTGCTGGGCCTGATCGCCGTTATCCTGTGAAGCGTCTGTTTGCAGCAACAAAGGTTTTATGGTGCTTAAGCGCTGCTTGAAAAATTGATATACCACCGATTTTTTATTGACAGCCACGGTTTTGGCTTCGCCGACATTCCAACTTTCGGCGGCAATTCTTAAACTACCAAACAGCAGCACTACCATAACACTCAATAAAGTCATGGCAATCAGCATTTCAATTAAGGTAAATCCGTTTTTAAACCTATTCATAGTGGTAAGCTTAAAGCTACTGCATTTTTAAGCTGCGTATATCAACACTACGCATTTCACGGCCATCGTCCTGCCAAAATACCTGCACCTGCACAGCATACAATGGTACCGGCTGCGCAACAGGCAGGTTGGGATTGGCTGGCGTACTCGCCGGTGGCGGCGCTGGTGTCACATCGATAATCTTTAGTAACCAATGATATTTCCCGCCCTCATCGCCGCTGGATTCACCAACCTCCAATGGTATTTCAATTCCGGTACGGGCCTGCAAGGACTCAGCGATTTGTACCGCCAAGGTGTATTCCTCAGAAAGTATGGCGTTGTTAACCCCGGTACCGAAAATTCGCAAAACGATGGTTAAGGCCACCGCCATAATGGCAAAAGCCACCAGAATTTCCAATAAGGAAAAGCCTTTAGGCGGCTGTATCACTAATACTTACCTCGCCGGTAATCCAGTTTACGTCAATACGGCGTAATTGCTGGCCCCACTCCAGCGTAATGCGTCCGCCGGTTGATGAACCATCGCTGAAAAACCGGATACCGGCATCACCACCCTGATTAAACTCTTCTTCAGCTATCACCACCGAGATATCTATTTCGCTGGGCAACTGGTAAATCTTGGACTGATTACTGATGCGGTAACTATTATTATCCAGATTGATGATGACAGCGATAGGCTCATGACTGATCAGGGCGGCACCGTGGGCATAGCGCAATGCCGAGGCAACATCTCTGGCTGCCGCCTGCACTTTAGTGCTGACATTGCCGGAGAAAATATTGCCGCTCACCGCAGCAAAAGCCAATACACTAATTAATAGCACAATAATCAGTTCTACCAAGGTAAAACCCTGGGCAGACTTAGCGGTCGGATTCACAAAAATCTAGTCCCAGCTATTTACATCCTGATCTTCGCCTTCGCCACCTTCTTTTTCATCGGCACCATAGCTGAACAGATCAAATTTTCCGTGCTGCCCCGGATAGACATAGTGGTATTCCTGCAACCAGGGGTCCAACGGTACTTTATCCTTACGTAAATAAGGACCATTCCAGCGTTTGGCGTCACTGGGCTTTTCAATCAGGGCGTTAAGTCCCTGCTGCTGGGTGGGGTAACGCCCTTCATCCAGCTTATACATATCCAAAGACGCAGCCAAATCTTCAATTTGGACTTTGGCAGCCTTGGTTTTTGATGCACCCAGATGCTTCATGACTTGTGGGCCGACAATACCGGCCAGCAAAGCAATGATGGCCAACACCACCAAAAGCTCCAGTAAAGTAAAACCTTTAGCACGGCGATTAGTATGATTCATGAGAAGTCCTTCTATCTATAATTAAAAAGCAAGATCATTAACACTTAAAATAGCCAATAAAATTGAAACAATAATACCGCCTATCATTAAACCCAGAGAAATGATTAATGCCGGCTCCAAGACTGCCAGCATACGCTGAATGGTGGTTCTTAATTGTTTATCATATATCGTTGCCACCCGGATCAGCATTTCTTCCAATCGTCCGGTTTCTTCACCCATTTTAATCATCTGTACCGCCAGTTTCGGAAACAGATTTTGTTGAGCCAAGGCATCGGATATGGTTTTACCTTCTTTCAATTGCATTTCTGCATATTCCAAAATATCGGCTAATATCATATTGGAAACTGTTTCTCTGACAATGGCCAGTGAATTTAAAATGGAAACACCATTACCCAATAAAGTGCCAAAGGTACGACTGAAGTTGGCAATTTCTTTATTTAGAATAATTTCGCCAAACAGGGGTAGATGCAAAAACCGGCTGTGCCAGACTTTACGCCCGACCGGGTCAGCCATTTGCGATTTGAACACATGACTGGCCACCAGCACAAACAGTAACAAGGCCCACCAGTAACTTTGTAAAAACTCGGCCAGACCCACTACAATTTGGGTAGGCACCGGTAGGGCCTTACCGGCGCTATCAAACATTTCCTTGAATTGCGGCACGACAAATGTCAGCATCACAAACAAGGACGCCAAGGACATTACCAACAAAATAGCCGGATAAATCAGGGCAGTACTGACGGTTTCCTGTAATTCCCTGGAGCGCTCCAAATGCTCCCCCAATCGCTGTAAAACCCCACCCAGATTACCGCCCAGTTCGCCGGCTCGCACCATATTCAAATAAAATTTGGAAAATACCCCTTGTCTGGATTCCAAAGCATCTGCCAAGGCTTTACCCGCTTTTACTTTTTCCAGAACATCCGCGCAGAGTTTATTAAGCTTGGGGTTTTCTTCTGTCAATTGCATTAAAATCGTCAAGGAACGATCCAGCGGCAAGCCCGATTCCAGCAGGGTAGCCAATTCACTGGTAAACATGCCGATCTCTTTTTGGTTAAGTCGCACCAGCGCCGATTTGAACTTAAAGCCCAAAAAGCTTTTGTCTTGGGCCGGAACCACACGTATGGGTATTAAACCCTGTTGCTGCAACTCTCGAACCAAAGTCTGCTGATCCAGTGCCTCTCGCACACCTTCTTCAGCAATACCCTGATTATTGACAACCTTATAAGCGAACAGTGCCATGACTACGCTATGATTCCCAGCTGTTAGCCTTAGACATCGGTGGTGACCCGCAATACTTCTTCCAGAGTTGTTACCCCCTGCAAAGCCTTGACTATGCCATCGTCATACATGGTATGCATGCCTTCCTGAACCGCTTGCTGTTGGATAACGAAAGCTTCTTCATGTTTCATGATTTGTTTGCGTATGGCATCGCTCATATGTAAAAACTCTATGATGGCTATCCGGCCTTTATATCCAATTCCGTTACAGGCGCTACAGCCCACTGGTTTACTGAGCATAATGACATCGCTGGGTTGCCAGCGTCTGAGGTGCATTTCTTCGATCACCGCATCAGCAGCGGGATATGCCTGTTTGCAGACTGGGCAGAGTTTTCTGACCAAGCGCTGGGCCAAAATGCCGTTGATGGTCGAACTCAGCAAATATTCTTCCAAGCCCATATCCTGTAAGCGGGTAATCCCGGAGGCGGCATCATTGGTATGCAGAGTCGATAACACCAAGTGACCGGTCAGTGCTGATTGCACGGCAATTCGTGCGGTTTCCAGATCACGCATCTCGCCTATCATGATTACATCAGGATCTTGACGTACTATTGAGCGCAAGGCCATTGCAAAAGTCAAGCCTATCTGCGGCTTGGCCTGAATCTGGTTAATCCCCTCCATCTGGTATTCCACCGGATCTTCCACGGTAATAATTTTGCGCTCTGAGGTATTTAATTGTTTTAGAGCCGCATAGAGACTGGTTGACTTACCACTGCCGGTTGGACCGGTGATCAGAATAATACCGTGCGGTTGTGCCAGAACTTCTTTGAATTGCTCGGCCTGTTTTCCGACAAAACCCAGGGCGGCAAAATCCAGTACCGCATTTTCTTTATCCAGTAAGCGGATGACCACGCTTTCCCCGTATAGTGTGGGAATAGTCGACACCCTTAAATCCAGCTCCTTGCCTATCATTTGTAATTTTATCCGGCCATCCTGGGGTAACCGCCGCTCAGCAATATTGAGCTTGGCCATGATCTTTATCCGCGATAACACTGCCGCAGTTGACGCAACCGGGGGGGAATCAATGTCCTGTAACACCCCATCTATACGCAAGCGAACTTTCAGACTTTGCTCAAATGGCTCGATGTGGACGTCGGAAGCGCGGTTTTCCACGGCTTTTTGCAAAATGAAATTAACCATTTTGATGATAGGTGCTTCACTGGCCAAGTCCTTCAGATGCTCAAGATCTTCATTACCGGCTTCTTCTACAGTGAGATTGTCAACCAGTTTATCCATTTGTGATTTGCCTTCACCATATTGGATTTCCAATGCGGCTTCAATCTCTGATAATTGTCCGATAAAGATTTCCAGACTTTTACCGGTTGCTAGCTGTAAAGCTTGGATAGGATAGGTGTCTGCTGGATCCATGACAGCCAGTTTTACCAAGCGCTCATCGCTGTCCAGCGCCACCAAATGATAGTTTTTGAGAAAGCGTAATGGGATATCATCTCCGAGTGGAGACTCTGATGGGTATTGGGCCGCCACTGCACGCTGCAGCCCGGTCAATTCGACGAAGGTATTGGCTATATCGCTATCTGAACACAAACCCAATTTAATCAACAACTCAGGCAGGCTATCATCCTGAGCCGATTTTTGCATGCGTCTGGTTTTGGTCAAATCGATATCGGATAATTTTCCGGCAATTTTCAAGGCGTGCAAAAACGCCTGATACCGCTCGCTTCCTGATTCTGCAAAATTAATATCCATTTTTTTATCGCAATCAAAACCAACATCCTAAAGTATAGTCATCAATGCCCGGAATCTGTCCGGGCCTGAATACCACTGATCAACGCAAAGATGAACTTTAGGATGTCCTGGCAGAGGACGCCGTGAATACATCCTTATAGGCTTGCTACAGCATCCCCACTGTTGAAACCTCTGCCAAGACACCCTGACACCCAATCAAGCTATCGGATTGATGAGCTATTAGCTTACCGAAATCTGCGCTGAGTTTCGGCAATATAAACTAATCCTCTAAACTTGTCATCCAACCAGTCAAACGGATAGATAACTTGTTCAGTCAGTCAGGCCCGATAGACGGGCAGAGACTACTTTTGTCTGCTAAATAAGTCGTTAGCAAAGCTGTCCCCGCCTCATTTGTTATAGCGATACCCCTCTAGTGGATCAGCACCAATACTACCTTGCAACAATGTTAAGTATTCGGGACTTTTCAGGGCCTGTAATTTGCGCTGAGCACGCTGACAACGTTCGCCCAATTGCAAATGATTCAGCGACATGGCATTAACATTATCCAATGATATTTTCGCTAAATAATCAATATGGCCTTGCCAAAGCGCAATATCGCGTTGCTGCTTGGTTTGCAAGCGTTGCTGATACCAAGTGGTAGCAAGCAAATTATCCCGGGTAAACATGGCGCGAATTTCAGGATCATGGGCATCTTTGCCCTGATAATGTCCGTAAGCCATGATATGCAATAAGGCCGCCAAAGGTGGGCAGGCATCTTCTATACTGCCATCGGCAAAATATTGCTTGGCAACCCGTTGCTGGGTTTCGACAATATGATTAATGCCATCAACAAACACATCCAGATCCTGGCGTTCCGGTTGGAGAATTTCGTCAGTAAACACCGAATGGGGATTATCAAAAATCTTTCCCATCAGGCCACGCACAAAATTAGTGGTAATCCGATAGCCCAGCCGACTGGCCAATACCTGCTCTCCGTTATGCTCAAAATCCGTCAAACGCTCCAGATAACCCCGCTGGATTAAATATTCCGGTTGCCGTTCTTCATAAGTCAGGCGTACCCAGATTTCCGGTATCAGCAGGCTAATATCGTGATCAACTTGATAGTTGGGTCCAATAAAGCCGGCCGAACTGGAGAATCCGGCATAACCGGTGAGAATGAACGATACCAGGGCGTTATTGAGATCACTAGTGGCGCGTAATGCGTTAAACGGGCCTTTAGTCAGAGCGCCTTCGCTACCTGCTCCTGTGGTTGACGGGGATTTACCGGTCAGTGAACTGATAAAATCCATGAATAGTTCCGGCAATTCCTGATAATGAATAGGATTATAGACAGCCAGAGAACGAATACCTTCGTCTGGCGGATTGTTGCGCCGCCCCATCAGCACCGCATCGACCGGATGCAGCACCGGCTGATTCAGCGCCAGCTTGCGATGCAGCCGCACGCCTATTTCGGCGACATATTTCCGCAGTGGATTTACCAGATCGGCTCTGGTTTCCAGATAACGCGGATTTTTTGAAGGTTTGCCGTTAATCAGGCGCGGATGTCCAGAGGAAACCACATAACCGCTGCCTTGGCGATAGGCGGCTGTTAACAGATTTTGCATCGGTGCAGTAAAATTTGAAAAAGTTAAAACATCTTCCACCACGGCTGCCAATTTTTCGCCGGCCAAAGGTTCAAAATTTGATATGAAGTTTCCGGATTCCGCCAAATTGGCCTCGGTCTGCTTGTCGTAGCCAGGGGTGATCGCATCATCCGGACGCTGAAATAATCGGTATTCACAATTGCTGACCAATTTGACGCTAGGCTGACGATGATCTGGGGATAAGCAGGGCCGTAATAAATCGGTGTTAATAACTGCTGAAGCGCTAATATCGTCCTCCATCTGAATTTTCTCGGAGGCGATATAATCCTGGCGAACTTTGAATGTCCGCCAGGCACCTTGTAAATCAAAGCCAATCCGGAAATAGGTGGCGACAATTTTGCGTTGATCCAGTTTCAGGGCATGGCCCGGTGCACCATCCACCACATCCACAGACAGATGTTCGCGCCAATTTTCACCCCATTCGGGACGATAAAAACGTTTGATCACAAATACCAGAGCCAGAACTCGCGGCGGTATGGACTTCAGCCAGTTGTTATAGGCTTCGGTATGCAGCGGTGAGGGCGTCAATAATTTAATCAGGGAGCCCAGGCTGCGATTTGGGCTTAGTGAGCTGCGAGAAGGTTGCCGATCTTCATTTTCATGCCCGGTCAAAAACCGGTTGCTAAAGTCGTAGTCAAAAATGCTCTGCGCCCAATCCAGATCCTTTTGCAAATCGCCGACAAACAAGGGTGCATAGATCACCGAGTCTTCAATGGATTTGGAAATTTCGGATTTGCCCCCCCCTGATACGGTACTGGGTTTATGGCAAAAAGTGCCTTCAGCAGCAGTTCCAATCAAACGCCAGGATGGCGCACCCGGATGCTTGCACATTTCTATTTTATAGCCGTTCGGCTGGATATAGACTTTGCCGGGTTGTAAGCGTATGGTATGGGTTTCCTGAGCTTTCTGCCAGGTAATGGTTTGGTTGGTGATATTCATACGCAGATCTTGCGGCACATAAACTATCTGCGGATAAAGTTTGTCCTGTGCATAGCCTTCAGGCTTAATATCCATAATCTCGCCATATCGCGCTACCATGTCATCAAAATCGTAACCTGGTTCGCGAGTTAAGCTGCCGATGCCAAACTCCTCGCCGTGATTAAAACGCTGAAACGCCAATGCCCCGCCGGCATGCTCTTCTTCGGCCATACCGAATAAGTTGGCGGCAAAACTAATCTGGGTTTTTACTTCTTTTTTGCAATAGCCATAGTAATTATCTGCCAGCAGTGTCACGATTACGCCGCTGCGATCTCTGGCTGTTAATTTAAAGGCCTGACCATCGTTATACAGCTCATCCTCAGTTTTCCAACACATGCCCTCAGTGCGCTGGCGTTCTGTTGCCTCAGCCCAATGCGGTAAACCCAGTTCCTGCTTGGTTAAGCGGGTCAGATGCGGGGCCAGAATCACACATCCGGTATGACCGGACCAGTGTTCAAGATCCAGTGCCGCATCGGCATCCGGCAGGGAGGGATTACCGCCGTTGCCAAAAATACTTTCCACAAAATCCAGATTACTAACCAGATTGCCGGGCGCAAAAAAACGGATTTCCATGGATTTTTCAGCTTCGATGCCGGGTATTTCCGGACAAATAATCGGCCGTAACAGCAAGGAGGCAAACATGTGGGCTGGTTGCGGCTGTTCGCTGGTAAACGGCAATACCAATAAGTTTTGCGGTGGATTCAACGCATGTTCCAACATTAAGGCAAATGTCAGTTTTGGTACCAGTTTCTTGTCACTCGGCACCGGTAATCCACCTTCGGCAATATGAAATGATCCCTGGGTAGTACGTCTGTCGCTGGCGGGATTATGTAAAACCCCTTGTTTGACGCGATAACTGGAGACAATTTCGGAAATAAACTCGTCTTTGCCTACCGGCAAGGAAAGCTCTCTGGCCACACCATGGCGATCTAGTTCAAAAGTAATACTGGGTAAGCTGGGAATGCTGCCTAAATTCAAGTCTATCAAATAGCTGTCTAAAAAGTTCTGGATCCGCTGATCGGGTGGATACAGCGCGGTACTGCCCAGGCGTCGACTTTTTTCCTGATAACTGTTCAACAAATCTTGGGCAATATTGATAAACTCTGCAGAAGTTTGGTCGATACAGATAGGCTGACCGCAAGAAGCCAGCTTTAGATTGATGTAAAGATGCAACTGCTCTTTGCTGATACTTGTGTCGTCATCCTCTCGCACAAGACCCAGCGCCTTTTGAAAATCCATAATTACCCCACAATGATGATTAATTTAATGATGCTCTGCACTAGCTGCAAAAGTCAGCGTATTTACATCCCTGTAGGCATTAGGACCCGCTTACGATCAGCAAAGCAAGCCAATGATGTGACTAAAGTGTTTCGCGGCTAGTCTATCATAGATGACTAGACATATTTATGGCAAAACGGCCTGACATGGCTGCCGCATCTGGCCTGGGATTAATCATCTGTGAATAAAATTATTTTTCCTGCGAAATGGGCTTTTTTGAAATCGATAATTCTGATTAAATAATACAGTCAGTCTCTTAGACTGTTTTCCTACCGTAAATTAACAGCTATCACTCTGTGCCTAAATATAAACTTGCCCTACTATTTTTAATTATCTCAATATTACATAGCGTTAGCGCATCCGCCCGCTATGCTGCCATTGTTATTGACGCCGAAACCGGACGAGTGATTCATGAAACCGAGGCTGCCCAGCGCTGGTATCCGGCATCTCTGACCAAAGTCATGACTTTGTATATGACTTTTGTAGCGCTGAGATCTGGAGAATTGAGTTTGCAGGATCAACTCACCGTCTCCGCACATGCCGCGATGCAGCCCAGTTCTAAATTAGGATTACGCACCGGCCAAAATATCAGTGTGGAACACGCCATTTTAGCTGTAACGACCCGTTCAGCTAATGATGCTGCGGTACTGCTGGCTGAACGGCTCGGCGGCAGTGAAGCACATTTTGCCGATATGATGACGCATCAGGCTCAGCAATTGGGTATGTCCAGCAGCTCATTTGAAAATGCCAGCGGCCTACCCGATGAAGGTCAAATTAGTAGTGCCCGCGATTTAGCCGTGTTGTCTCTGGCATTAATCAGAGATTTTCCGCATTATTATCATTATTTTTCAGTCACTGAATTTGCTTATAAAGGCCGCTTATTGCCGAATACCAACCGGATTCTGCGCAGTTACCCTGATGCTGACGGCCTGAAAACCGGTTTTACCTGCGGCTCCGGCTATAATTTGATTGCCTCGGCCAAACGTAACGGTCATCGTTTAATCGGTGTGTTATTGGGTGCCCACAGTAGCGGGGAACGCTTTGCCCAAATGGAAAACTTGCTGGATGTAGGCTTTGAAAAAAGCAATAGTGCGGAGCCGGGTATTCATGTTTCCCAACTCAAAAGTGATCTGTATTCCCCACCGCCATTCCAGCTGTCATCTAACCGCTGCGCGGGCAGTGCCCAGCAAATGGGTGCTGATGCCGGCACAGGCAATCGTTACGAACCGATCCTGATCAAACCGCAAGTCAGGCATGCAGCCCAACATGTTACACCGGCGAGCAAGGCCTTGATTCAGCCTGCGGTTCATCATCCAGCCAAATTCAAAGCAATTACCCCCCATCATCACGCCGAGTATCACCGGCACAGCAGGGTATTGCATACAGTCAAAAACGATGCTGTTACTGGTTCGGAGCGGAAACAGCCGATTGTTGTTGCTGCGGCCAGCCATAACTTTATCCCTAAACCTCATCATCACAGCGCACCCAAGCGGCATTACTAAGCAAGGTTTTCTGGTGGGTATCGCGTTGCTCAACCCAGCCTAGGGCCTTATGGCCCTGGATATTTCTCAATAATGCGGTGGCCTCTCATCTCCAACAGCTGACTGACTGCCATCCAGTGCCAGGTTTTTGATTTTGTCGTGCAGCAGTTTGCAGGTTTCTTCCAATTTGCTGATCTGATTTTGCTGCCTGGCCACTACTGTGTTTAAAGACTGGATCAAGTCTTCTTGATAAGCCTGTTTTATTTCTATTTCAATGATTCTGGTTTCGGACATTGCCCTATCTTGTACAATTACGTTAAAGTCCGGATTATAGCAATTTCTACTGTTGATTCACCAACAGACTGAACGACAGAAAGCTGGTTATTTCAAAGTATCTGCTGATTATCGCGCTGCTCTACCCAGCCTACAGCCCTGCCTAATGGTCAGCCTGTTTCCAAATAAAAAATGACTTTGGATTCAGGAACTACTCGCCATACCGACTCAAACTCAGCTATTATTTATATGTACACACTTTTAGGGATAAGACGATGACTACTATTACTGATCCGGTTATAGGCCGCTGGTATAAAGACTTAGAGCACAACCTTAGCTTCAAGGTGGTGGCTATTGAGGGAAACGACGAATCGATAGAGGTGCAATACGCTAACGGCGATTTGGGTGAATACGATAATGAAGCCTGGTACGGTTCTACCATTGATTACATCGAAGACCCGGAAGACTGGAGTGCCCCGTTTGATGAAATTGAAGCAGACGATCTGGGTTACACCGATCCGGATCGCCATGTGCGCCTGGATCAGGAAGACCTGGACATCAGCGATTTGCTGTAGTGGGTAGTGCTTTATGAAGATGACTCCGCAAGAATTCCTGGACTGGGAATCCAAAAGTATTACTTTGCTGGCCATGTCCGGCGCCGGCAAGACCACGCTTTCCAATAAATTGCCTAAACACAAATGGTTTCATTATTCCGGTGACTACCGGATCGGTACCAAATATCTGGAAGAGCCTATTCTGGACAATATTAAACAACAGGCCATGGGGGTACCGTTTTTACGCGATTTGCTGAAATCGGACTCTATCTATATTTGCAGTAATATCACGGTCGACAATCTGGCTCCGGTGTCCAGTTTTCTGGGCAAGATCGGCAACCCGGCCTATGGCGGTTTATCACTGCCTGAGTTCAAACGCCGTCAGGCTTTGCACCATCAGGCCGAAATTGCGGCAATGCTGGATGTCCCGGAGTTTATCCACAAAGCGGAAAGCATTTACGGCTATAAACATTTTATTAATGATGCCGGAGGCAGCGTTTGTGAGCTGGACAGTCTGGAAGTGCTGGAAAATTTGGCCGCCCATACGCTGATCATTTATATCAAGATCCCGGAGTCTATGGAACAAATCATTATTAATCGGGCCAAACTGGACCCTAAGCCGCTTTATTATCGCCCAGGCTTTGTCGATGAAAAACTGGCTGAATTCATGAAATTGCATGACTACCAATCGACAGACCAAATTATTCCCGACGCTTTTGTCAGTTGGGTATTTCCAGAATTGTTTCGCTCCCGGTTACCGCGTTACGAGGCGATAGCCAAACAATACGGTTATACTGTAAGTGCTGAAGACACGGCTAAAATCAATACCGAGGCTGATTTCATCAATCTGATCGCTGCCGCCATAGCTCAACAACAAGAATAATATAATGCCTTTAGTTGCCCATACCGACTTGCCGACGTTTCGGCGTCTGCTGGAGGAGGGTGAGGAGATACTGACTCCGGTTCGCGCTCACCAGCAATCCATACGAGAATTACACATTGGTTTACTTAACATCATGCCTGATGCCGCTCTGCAAGCCACCGAAAGACAATTCTTTCGTTTGGTTGGCGCTTGCAATCAGATTGCCCAGTTTCATGTTCATCCATTTACCATAGAAGGCTTACCCAGAAGCCCGGAAGCACAGTTACACATTGACAGTTATTACGAAAGCTTTGACCAAATTAAGGCTGACGGCCTGGATGCCCTGATTATCAGTGGTGCCAATGTTACCAAGGCACACCTGCAGGAGGAGGTGTTTTGGCAGCCATTAACTGAAGTTTTTGCCTGGGCCAGAGAAAATGTGACATCCATACTTTGTTCCTGTCTGGCTAGCCATGCCCTGATCCAGTATTGTTACGGTATTGAAAGAACCCGGCTGCCCAGTAAATGCTGGGGGGTTTTCAGCCATAAAGTCGTCGATAGAAAACATCCGCTGATGGCGGAAATCAATACCCGTTTTGATGTGCCGCATTCCCGCTATAACGAAATTTTTCGTTGCGATATGGAAAAACAGGGTTTGAAAGTGCTGGTGGCCAGCGCAGAGGCCGGCGTGCATTTGGCGGTCAGCGCTGACGGGTTTCGGATTGTGTTCTTTCAGGGCCATCCTGAATACGACGACATTAGTTTACTGAAAGAATATAAACGCGAAGTGATGCGTTTTTATCGGGGCGAATGTGAAGATTACCCGCCCTACCCCGAACATTATTTCGATGTTGAGGTGCAACAAATCCTCAGTCAGTACCGGGAGCATGTCCAGGCTGCCAAAAAAAACGCCACACCACTATTGCCTATGCCTGAACATTTAATCATAGACCGACTGGATATAACCTGGCGAGACTCAGCCAAAGCGGTATTCAATAATTGGTTGGGCAAGGTTTATCAGCTGACCAATGAGGATCGCCAGATTCCGTTTATGGACGGTATTAATCCCGATAATCCGCTGGGACTATAATCTGCGTAACCCATTACCGGCTTTACGACACAGTTCCGGAATGTTTTGCACAGTTGACCGGTCATACTGTTTAACATGCTCGCTAAGTTGCTGATATGGAAGCAGACAGTCGTGGTGCAAATTGCTGTCATCGCGTTTAGGCGCATATGTCCAACCATGGATCAGATGAAACGCCCACCAGCGCCTATGTTCCATTTCGGCAATTTGTTCCAGTTGTTCAGCGGAAATTGCCGCTAAAAACTGATCCCGGTCTACGGCATGTTGTTTTACCAGTCCCCAGCCCAAGGCTCGCAATTTAATATTGATATGGGCGATTTGCTGACGGGTGCCGGCTCGCAAAAACTCATTCAAATCATCCCAAGCGGCCAATGCCGGCCGCTCCCCTAGCTGTTTTCCGTTACGCAATGCCTGATCCAAATAATCCTGATGGGCAATTTGCGCCAGCGTATCGTTTACACCGGAAAGCAAGACATCGCTTTGACAACTTTTCAGGGTTTCCAGCACTGCCAGATTGGCATCGACTCCCCAGAAGCGGGGTTTGATTGGATGCGGGCGCAAAGGCATAACGGCAACGACTTTGCCGGGCTTATCCAGCCCTTGGTTTTTCAATAGTTTGAGTACTTGCCCAGCGCTTGCCAAGGTGGTTATTTCATCAGCCAAACCCACATAAAACTGGCTAAGCTGTTTACCCTGGGTATTGATCCAGGCGGATAAGATACTGTAGTCATCAGGCGCTTCCGTGACGGCTTCAATAATCAATACATTATCGATAGCCGGACAGAGTTGGCGTATGCTGGTTAATAATTTCTCAGCATCGGGACTGATAATAGTCAAGCGCGCTCGGGGCATGGTTTGCGCCTGATAATCTGCGCGCCAGTAATGGCAGGATTGCGCCATTTGCAGAGCCAGCATAAAAGCCAGTTCAGTTCGACCCAAGAAAGCCACATGAACACCTTCTGCCTGTTGTTCAAGCGCTAAATGCCGCTCCGGCGGAAAACGGCGCAACAGTTCACTGGCTGTGTTTTCTTCAATACTAAACAACCGGAAGCGGTGACCTGCACCCTGAGCGCCCATGATGGTTAACTGCTCCAGATGATTACGCAACAGCGGACTCTGGATATGGCAAAAACAGGTGGGTTTCTGAGTGGCAGCATGCTGATCCAGCAAGATTCTGGCCGCTTCCAGCATGGCAATATTGATATCATCCTGATTGGTGATGCAGACAAAATTTCGGGCATGCTGAAAACCGGCACTGCGCAACACGGCGGGATTGGTGGCATCGCCCTGTAATACACAAACGCCGGTTTTTCTGATTTCCAGAGTCTCATCATACTTGCTGTCCAGGGTGATAATGACCACGCTCTGGCCCTGGTGAGCCAGATCGGCGGCCAGAATGATGCTGCGCTGGTTCATACCGGCAATGATGGTGTGATTACGCAGGAACAACCGGGCCCGCAGTTCATCCAAATAGGCTCCGCTTTGGCGTAAATAAGCCAATATCAATGCCAATATTGCTGAAGTTGACAGCAAGAATTTGGCAAACTGGTAGAGTTTTTCCTGCCAGTGCTGATTCAACCAAGTCCACCAGATTGCTAAGTCACCCGTGACAACCAGAGGATGATGGAAGAAATCCCAAATGTCGGACAATCCGGCCAGCCCAAACAGAAAAATACTGCTAAAAATGGCAAATACCACGATGTTTTGCTCATTTTTAACCAGTTTATGGGTAATTTTTGACAAGATTCGTTGGGAAAACAACGGGTTCATGGTTTTTAAACAAACCTAAAATGAGAGTCAAGACTAAATAATACCTAAAAAATACCTAAAACTTTTGATTTTTTTGGCATTATTGGGTATTTATGGCCTTATAGTTGGTATTAAGCGGCAATAAAGCTGGGGCGATTGGCTGCACCGCATGATGGGCATTTACTGATGTGGGGCGAAGCTGATTACGAGCATGGTCTGGCGCGTATCATTGACTTGCCGTTACGTGATGAGCCCATCAGCCAGCTGCAAAGCGAAATTTCCAGTCTGCCGAACTAATAATGTAATGCGCTTAAGTTAAGCTGAGGCTTTAACTTAGGCGCATCGCTGATAGTCAGGATTCTTTTTAGCAAGAACAGCTTATAATAGTTTCACTCTTTCAACCTCAGGAGAATTTATGTCTGTAAAAAAAATGGTCGATCTGGATTTGGCAGGTAAGCGGGTATTGATCCGCCAGGATTTGAATGTACCGGTTAAAGACGGCAAAGTTACTAGTGATTTACGTATCCAGGCCAGTGTGCCCACTGTTAAAGCGGCTTTGGCCGGCGGTGCAGCGGTGATTTTGTTGTCGCATCTGGGTCGTCCTACCGAGGGTGTCTATGATGAAGAATCCAGCCTGAAGCCGGTAGCAGAACGCTATACCGAGTTACTGGGGCAAACTGTGCGCCTGGAAAAAGATTGGCTGGATGGCGTGACTATCCAGCCTGGTGAAGTGGTGTTGTGCGAAAACGTGCGGTTTAATAAAGGCGAGAAGAAAAACAGTCCGGAACTGGGCCAAAAACTGGCGGCTTTGTGCGATATTTTTGTGATGGATGCCTTTGGTACTGCGCATCGCGCCGAAGCCTCCACCCATAGCGTGGCGCAATATGCGCCGATTGCTGCAGCCGGCCCCTTGCTGGCAGCAGAACTGGACGCCCTGGGCAAAGCGCTGGAACATCCTGATCACCCTTTGGTGGCGATCGTGGGCGGCTCCAAAGTATCCACCAAACTCACGGTTCTGGAATCTTTGTCCAGCAAGGTTGACCAGTTAATCGTCGGCGGCGGGATAGCTAATACTTTTATTGCTGCTGCAGGTTATCCAGTGGGCAAATCTTTGTATGAAGCCGACCTGCTTGACGAAGCCAAACGTTTGATTGCCGCCGCCAAGGAACGCGGCGCGGATATTCCGATTCCTGTGGATGTGGTTACCGCCAAGGAATTTTCCGAATCAGCAATTGCAACGGTGAAAAATGTCGCCGATGTGGCAGAAGATGATCTGATTCTGGACATAGGACCGCAAACCGCCCAACAATACGCGGCAATTCTGCAAAAAGCCGGCACTATCGTCTGGAATGGTCCGGTAGGCGTATTTGAAATTGATCAGTTTGGTGAAGGCACCAAAGCCGTTGCTCTGGCTATTGCCGAAAGCCCGGCGTTTTCCATAGCCGGCGGTGGTGACACTCTGGCTGCCATCGACAAATACGGTATTGCTGACCAAGTGTCTTATACTTCTACTGGTGGCGGGGCGTTTCTGGAGTTTCTGGAAGGCAAGGAATTGCCGGCAGTGGCTATACTGACTGCGCGAGCTTAATTGGGTTGAGGTCTACGCCAGTGACACGCTGCACTGGCGTTCGCCCACCCTACAGGCCAATACAATAATAACAACAGCCTGGAAACTCTTGCTGCGCCTGCTGTTGCGGAGCAAGGCTCAAGGCTGATATCAGCCTGTTGTGTACTCAATGGCTGAGCGACACTTCAGGAGTTTTTATGTTAAAGCGCGTGCTACACCGGCTGCTGACCTTGATATTTAAGGTTAAAGTCACTGGAATGGAGAACTATCAGTTAGCCGGTCAACGGGTCTTGATCGTGGCTAATCACAGCTCTTTCCTGGATCCGTTGCTGCTGGGTGTGTTTCTGCCGGACGACATCACTTTTGCGATTAATACCCATATTGCCCAACGCTGGTGGCTAAAGCCGTTTTTACGGCTATCTAAAGTGTTTCCGATGGATCCCACTCATCCGCTTTCCCTGAAAGCGCTGATACATTATTTGCAAACCGATACCAAAACCGTCATTTTTCCGGAAGGCCGCATCACTGATACCGGCTCCTTGATGAAGGTTTATGATGGTCCCGGCATGGTAGCAGACAAAACCGGTGCGATGATTTTGCCTATCCGCATTAACGGTGCCGAATACAGTCATTTCTCTCGCCTGCAAGGTAAGGTGCGCTTACGCTGGTTTCCGGCAATCAGTATCCATATCTTACCGCCCACGCAAATTCACACCAGTAATGCCGCCACAGGTAAGGTGCGTCGTCAGCATAGCGGTCAGGTGCTTACCAACATTATGACCGAAATGATGTTCAGTACCAGCCAATACCGGCAAACCATATTTTCGGCTGTGCTGGAAGCCCGCACCATTCACGGTGGCAAGCACACTATTGCCGAAGATCTGGAACGGGCGCCTTTGAGTTACGATGCCCTGATTACCCGCAGTATTATTGTCGGCAGGCTGATTAAATCCATCACTCAGGTTAACGAGAACGTGGGGGTGCTGCTGCCCAACACCTGTAAAACCCTCAATGTAGTGCTGGGCTTGCAATTGTATCAACGCATCCCGGCCATGCTGAATTTTTCCATTGGTGCAGCAGGTATGATATCTGCCTGCCGTACCGGTCAGGTACGGGTCGTGTTAAGCTCACGGAAATTCATTGAGCTGGCCGGCCTGCAAGCGGAAGCCGATACGCTGGCGACTCAAGTCAGCTTGGTGTATCTGGAAGATTTGGCAGCGCCATTGCGCAGCACAGACAAACTATTTGGCCTGTTGCTGGCTAAAACCGCCCATTACTGGTACCGCCCGCAAGCCGATCAGGCTGAAGCTGCGGCGGTAGTACTGTTCACCTCCGGCTCTGAAGGGGAACCCAAAGGGGTGGTGTTATCCCACACCAATATCCTGGCGAATCTGAAACAGGTTAAAGCTCGGATTGATTTTACCCCGCAAGACGTGGTTCTGAATTATTTACCGATGTTTCATTCATTCGGCTTTACGGTAGGTACTTTGCTGCCGGTACTGAGCGGGATGACCAGTTTCTTTTATCCCTCGCCCTTACATTATGCGGTAATACCGGAAATAGCCTATGAAATTGGTGCGACCATTATGTTTGGCACTAATACCTTTCTGGCCGCCTATGCCAAAAAAGCTCACCCTTATGATTTTTACAAAATGCGTTATGTGGTGGCGGGTGCCGAAAAACTGCAGGAAAGCACCCGTACTACTTGGTTGAACAAATTTGGTATCAGAATTTTGGAAGGTTATGGCGCCACTGAAACGGCACCGGTGACTTCGGTAAACACGCCCATGGATTACAAAGCCGGCAGCGTGGGGCGGTTTATGCCCGATATGTTGCACCAACTGGAGCCGGTACCGGGTATAGAAAACGCAGGTAAACTGCATGTAGCCGGCCCGAATATCATGAAAGGCTATTTGCTGCCGAATAATCCCGGGGTATTGGTTCCACCCTGTTCAGCAGCTTATGGTGAGGGTTGGTACGATACCGGGGATATCGTGCATGTTGATGAGGACGGCTTTATTTTCATTAAAGGCCGCAGTAAACGCTTTGCCAAAATCAGCGGTGAAATGGTATCGCTGGCTGCTGCTGAGCAATTGGCAATCCTGGCCTGGCCCGATAGCCAGCATGCGGTGGTAAGTCTGCCGGATCCCAAAAAAGGTGAACAACTGGTATTGTTGACCACTGAAGCCTCGGCCAGCGCCAAAACCTTGGCTGATGCCTCACCGGGCGTAACGGCCATTACCCTGCCTAGAAAGGTGTTTGTAGTGGATAAACTGCCGGCATTGGCAACCGGTAAGACCGATTATGCCGCGGCACAGACTTTGGCGCTCAGTCTGGTTGAAGCCAATTTTTGAACATATCGGATATTCTGAACATTACTGACCTGCAACCGGCATAAAAAAATGAACAAAGCGCTACTGATTTTGCTGTTGGCTCAATTTCTGTCGGTATTTGCCGATAACACCATTCTGTTCACTGTCATCGCCATGGTGATGCATTCCCCCCAAACGCCAGGCTGGTATGTACCGGCTTTACAAAGTGTGTTTCTGATATCTTTTGTCGGTTTGGCCCCCTGGGTGGGAATCTATGCTGACCGCCACCCTAAAGCCAGAGTGTTAATTCTGGCCAATTTAATCAAAGCCTGCGGCGCCGGCCTGGTGTTATTGCAGATTGATGCCTTAGCAGCTTATGCCGTGGTAGGTATCGGCGCGGCTATTTACAGTCCGGCCAAATACGGTATTTTGCCGGAACTGGCTGGACATCAGGAATTGGTTAAAGCCAACAGCTGGATAGAAGGCTCGACTATTCTGGCAATTTTAACCGGGATGGTGGCCGGAGCCAGACTGGCTGACTATTCGGTAAACTGGTCCATGCTGAGTGCGATTTTGTTATTGCTGATTTCTGCCGCCGCTGCCCTGCTGCTGCCTAAGGGCAGCAGCAAACCGGTGCCTGACGGCTGGAAAATCCGGCTGTTTTATCGGGAAATACGCTATTTTATCGCGCAACCACGCACTCGTTTTGCGGTACTGGGCGGCTCCATGTTCTGGGCCGGCGCCGCGAGTGTCCGGGTAATCATTATTGCCTGGGCGCCGCTGGTATTATTGACGCGCACTGCCACCGATATTGCTGAGCTTACTCTGTTTCTGGCTTTGGGGATTATTCTCGGTTCGGCACTAGTACCAAAAATCATTCCTCTGGAACATTTGCGCCGGGCCCGGATTCCCGCTTATCTGATGGGAGCCATGATTATCGGTCTGAGTTTTACCGACACTGTTTGGGCTGCACGAGGTGTTTTGTTGTTAATGGGCACTGCCGGCGGTATGTTCATCGTACCCATCAATGCCGCGTTACAGGAACAGGGTCAACTCAGCATAGGCAGCGGCGGCGCAGTGGCCATGCAGAATTTCTTTCAAAACGCCGCCATGTTACTGTCTGTAGGCATATACAGTTTGGCAGCCGCGCAACAGCTTAGCCCCATTGCTGCATTGCAATTTCTGGGTATACTGATAATTACAGCCACTATACTGTTAATGCTGACTATGCCACAGACCACAACTAGCGCCGCCAACCTTGAATAAAATTATCTACCAGTAAATGCACAGCGGTTTCGGTACTGATCAGGCCAACCGGACCGAGATTGCCGCCCAGGGTCATGGTACAAATACCGTGTACTCCACACCACAAGGTTTTAGCGGCCAACTGGGTTTGAGCATCTTCAATATCAGTGGATAATTGCCCGAATAATGCTTCTATTGGGTCAAACATCAACTGAATTTTTTGCTTATACCATACCGGTAGCTGGGTATGATCCACCAAACCGGGTTGAAACAATAATCGCCAGCGGCTGAGATTGGCGCTGGCATACTCCAGATAATTGCTGGTCAGGGTTTTAATACGCAGTTCCAGGCTATCGGTTGCCGGGATATCTTGTAACTGCTGGGTTAGTTGATCTAAGGTGCGACCATTGATATGCAAAAATAACTCTTGGGTATTGGCAAAAACCATATAGATACTACCCACGGTATAACCTATATCTGCGGCAATCCGGCGCACAGTCAGCGCGTCAATACCTTCCTGAACAATAATGTTTTCGGCGGCGTTTAATACCATTTCCCTGATTTGCTCCAGAGTATGCTCTCTTCTTCTGGCCATATATCCTTCTATGTATCGCAAAAAGTGGGTAACATACACCAAAATCAATCAAAAATGCTAGTAAATCATGCCAAACGAACTGCTACCTGTTGTTAACGAACAAGATGAGCTGATTGAGCTGCGCTGCCGCCAAGAAGTTCATCAATTACAACTCAGACACCGAGCTGTGCATATATTTATGTTTAATGAACAAGGACGGCTATTTCTGCAAAAACGTTCTATGTTCAAGGATTTGAATCCAGGTTTATGGGATACTTCTGCCGCGGGGCATGTGGACGGAACGGAAAGCTACGACACCTGCGCGCACCGGGAATTATGGGAAGAATTGGGTATCACTGCCTTGCTGTACAAGTTGTTTAAGTTGGATGCCTGTCCAGAACTGGGCATGGAATTTATTCAGGTTTATCGCTGTATGTATAACGGCCCGCTGAAACTCGAGCCCGCAGAAATTGATGAGGGAGCTTGGTATTCGCTCAAGGATATCAACACCATTGTCGATAAAAATGATCCACAGTTCACCGATACTTTTAAGATTATTTGGCGTAATTTTCGGCTGATAGGCAGCATGTAAATCTGCTGTTGGATTTTTCACTCAGAGGCTGTGTGCCGACCAATATGTAGGATATGCTATGTTGGAACTGAAAACCATCGCTTTATTCCTGCTAACGGCCATCGCAGAAATAGTAGGCTGCTACCTGCCTTATCTTTGGCTTAAGCAAGACAAAAGTATAGGCTTGCTGATTCCAGCGGCCTTAAGTCTGGCCTTGTTTGCCTGGTTGCTGTCCTTACATCCGACCGCAGCAGGCCGGGTTTATGCGGCTTACGGCGGTGTATACATCTTTGTGGCAATTATTTGGCTGTGGCTGGTGGACGGCATTAAGCCGACGCTCTGGGATTTACTCGGCACTGCTGTAGCCTTAACTGGTATGGCTATTATTATGTTTGCACCCAAGAATGGCTGATTTGAGTTGGTTTGCAGGCGGGTGAAGCACTGAATGTAAACGCAACTCAACATCTGTCAGCCATGATGCTGCTTCCATAGCCATCAAATCCAAGATATTCTGGCTTTGCCATCGCGATATTGAGCCATAACTATCGCTTTAAGCTCCCGTTCCACCTAAAATTAAGTTAGGATGCATGTCATCTGAAATGTGTTTTTCCTAATTTCGCTAGTACAGGATATTCCTCGCTCATGACCACCGCCCACAAATGGCAGTTTGCTGCCAGTTTTCGTTATCATGCTTTTGGCTGGAGGTCTGACAAGCCTTTGCTGCGTATCAAGGAAGCATTGGCAGAGATCAAGCTACTCGCCAAGCAACAGCCTGAACTGGCTGCAGCTGGAGCTGTGCTGTTTTTGGAGAAGATTTCACCGGCAATTGAACAGGTCGATAGCTCTTCTGGCGCTATCGGCAGTGCGGTGCAGCGGGCAATTGCCACTCTGGTGCCGATTATTTGTCAGGCTAAGGTGGAACCTGCTCAGCGTAATCGCTGGCTGGAGCGTTTATGGGAAGCGATACAGGTTGATCATGTGCCTTATATTGAGTCTTTGGGGGATTACTGGGGGGAGTTGTGTGTTACCCCGGAAGCGGCATCAGAATGGGCTGATGATTTTTTGCCTTTGCTGGAAGACAGCTGGGGACCGCAAACTGCAGGTCATGCCCATTTTTGCGGGACAGTAGCTTGTTTATCGGCATTATATGCGGCGGGGCGACATCTGGAGTTACTGGCTTTGCTGGAAACGGCACCGTTTCAATGGTGGACTTATCGCAGCTGGGGCGTTAAATCCTTGCTGGCGCTGGGCAGGAAAGCGCAGGCCATCCGTTACGCTGAGGCCGGCACTGAATTTAATGCTCCAGTTGTAGCCATTGCCCAAACCTGCGAAGCGATATTACTTTCATCAGGATTAGCTGAGGCAGCCTACCAACGCTATGCGCTGACGGCTAATCAAAACACCACGCATCTGGCCACATTCCGGGCTATCGTCAAAAAATATCCGCAACTGCAGCCGGCTGATATTTTACGCGATCTGATTGCCCGGCACCCTGGCAGCGAAGGAAAATGGTTTGCTGCTGCCAAAAGCGCCGGTCTGTTTGATCTGGCTACTGAACTGGCGCAGCAATCACCTACCGATCCGCGCACGCTGATTCGAGCCAGCCGTGATTTTGCCGAGCAACGCCCCGAGTTTGCCATTGCGGTCGGGCTAAGTGCGCTGAACTGGATAGCTCGCGGTTACGGTTATGAGATAGGCGCGACAGATGTACTGGATGCCTATGCGGCACTGGTCAAGGCGGCTCAGTACTCTGGACTGGACGAAGTCCAAATCAGGGTAAAAATCAGTGAATTATTGGCTAAACAGGCTAACAGTTTGATAGCGGGTACACTGCATCAGCAGTTGTCGGCTTGAGGAAGAAGATATGTGCCGGGAAATTGGCAGGAAATATAACTGGATTGGCGGAGCGGACGGGGCTCGAACCCGCGACCACCGACGTGACAGGCCGGTATTCTAACCAACTGAACTACCGCTCCGCAATGGTTAATCCGAGCATTTTACCTGATTTATGGAAAAACTCAAGTATAACGGCAAATTTTGTCTCTACCCCGGATTCCGGGTTACGGCAGGCATATTAAGCGGAATCTTTACCGACAGTTAATTTTGGATTTGGTAATGAAGTTATCCGCTACTCCGACTTGCCCTTTGTGTCTGGCCGAACACAGCGATTTTTTTTGGGCAGATCGACGCCGGGATTATTGGCAATGCGATGTTTGCCGGTTGGTGTTTGTGGCGGCGCATCAGCATCTGCAGGCCGCAGCAGAACGGGCAATTTATGATTTGCATGAGAATCATAGTGATGATCCGGGCTATCGGCGATTTTTAGCCCGGCTGGCGGAGCCGGTGGCGGCGCGAGTAAAGCCTTCGGCGCAGGGCCTGGATTACGGATGCGGGCCAGGACCGGTACTGGCGGAAATGTTGCGCCAGATGGGACATACCTTGGCTGAGTATGATCCGTTTTATGCTGATGATAGTGCTGTGCTTGAGCAGACTTATGACTTTGTTACCTGTAGCGAGGTGGTTGAACATTTTCGCCGGCCCGACCTGGAATTTCAGCGCTTGTTCGGTTTATTGAAACCAGGTGGAATATTGGGGGTAATGACCAAACTGGTTAAGGACGCGCAAGCATTCCAAACCTGGCATTATAAAAATGACCAAACCCATATCAGTTTCTTTTCGCCAGCCACATTACTGTGGCTGGCAAAACAAAATCAATGCCAATTAGAATTTATAGCGGCAGATGTGGTGATTTTTAAAGCGGCTGATAGCCGGGCTTAACCAGTCGCCAGCGCTATGTTTTCCAAATACTCATTTTTACGGGCTAGATATTCATCAATAAAAGCCTGCATGGGGCCATGATCGTATTCGCGTAAACCGCTCACAGCAAGTTTTTTAAAGCCGGTGCCGACCGTGTTGGTGCTATTGTCCTTAATCTGAAAATGCAGGTAGGCAGTAGCCCGTTTACCGTTGATTTCCACCTGCGGCTCCAGCATTTCTAACTGCGGCTCTTGAAAATCCAGATGATCAAACCTCAGTGTCATGCTTTCGTAGATGACCAGAGGCCGATCGATGTTGAGCATAACATTCTGTTTTTCCAGTAGCGGCACCAAAACATAGGGGAAATTTTGCCCGGAAAAGGCGACATAATCGCGAATCAACAGTTCAATTGTGACGGGATCATGGATAATCGGCCCGGAACGCTGGATTTGTAAATATGTCTTGCCCTGATTATCGGTAATATCGATATGTTCGGCATCGGTAGCCGGAAAGTCCAGCAAAACACTATCGCCAACCATACCGGAAAAGATAAAGTGCATGTGCTGGCTCAGGCCGTATTTTTGCAATACCAAAGAAAACAATAAATCACCGGGCACACAAAAGCGTTTGGCGTCTACATCATGTAAGGGGTTGAAGTCATGGGCCACTTCTTTGGCAAACATGCTGGCCTGCTCGGCGCTAATTTTGACATAGCCTTGCTCTGAATTAAAATATTCTTTTAAAAACATATCGTTATTATTATATTAGTAACGTGGCACTGAAGAATCGCACAGCACTGACCAGGCATCTATGCCGCCTTGTAAATTGCTTAACTGACTAAATCCTAATTGTTGTAAAAAATGACAAGCCTGCAAGCTACGGACACCATGATGACAAATCACCACGATTTCGGCGTTTTTATCCAGTTCGTCATAACGTTCGCTTATTTGCCCAAGCGGTATCAGTTGGCTGGCCGGAATATGAGCATAAGCATATTCATGTTTTTCGCGCACGTCCAACAAGACCGGGGCCGGCTCTGCTTTCAGGCGTTGTTGTAATTGTGGGGCAGTAATTTGGTTTATCGGCATATAAATCGTTCTAGTCTGGTTAAGGCTTCAGCCATTCTGGGGATTGAAGCAGTATAGGCAAAACGGATGTGCTTATCCGCACCATTGTAGCCGAAATCGGTACCGGGCGTGACAGCAACACCTTCTGCTTCCAATAAGTCTTTGGCAAACTGATAGCTGTTTTGACTAAATGTGCTGCAATCGGCATAAATATAAAATGCCCCTTCGGGCTTAGCGGTTATTTTAAAGCCTAATCTGAGCAAATTTTCATATAAATAATCGCGCCTGATTTTAAATTCGTCGCGGCGCCGCCTCAGTTCAGTCATATTTTCGGCGGAAAAACTCGCCAGAGCCGCATATTGGGCTTGGCTAGAGGTGGAGATAAAAATGTTTTGCGCCAACCTTTCCACGACTGCTACATGACTATCCGGGACAATCAGCCAACCAATACGCCAGCCGGTCATGCCAAAAAATTTGGAAAAACTGTTAATCACAAAGACCTGATCATGACTGGCCAGTGCCGTGGCCGGTGGCTCAGCATAATCGAGGCCATGATAAATTTCATCGGCATAAAAACACCCCCCCAGCGCTTGCACCTGATCAATGGCGGCCGCCAGAGCGGTGTTGCTGAGCAGGCTGCCGGTGGGATTGGCCGGCGACGCTATCAGGACGCCGCTGGTATTGGCCCGCCAGTTCTGGGCGATCAAACCGGCATCCAGTTGATAATTAGTGGCCGGGTCCACCGCAACTAACTGGGTTTCGGCGTTGAACAACTGGACAAAATTGGCATTGCAGGGATAACAGGGGTCGGCCATCATCACGGCCTGACCAGGATTTAAGCTGCTGCCAAAAGCCAGTAAAAATGCCCCTGACGCACCGGGGGTAATAAAAATCCGTCCGGCATCAACAGCTACACCATAATTCTGCCGATAATAAGCCGCAATGGCTGCGCGCAATTCCGGCAGGCCGGCGGCGGCTGTGTATTTGGCATCCCCTTGTTGCAAAAATTTGGCCGCGGCCGCTTGTACCAGCGGTGGTGTGGCAAAATCCGGTTCGCCGATTTCCATGTGAATCACATCCCTACCCTGAGCTTGCAACTGTTGTGCGCGTTGCAATAATTCCATGACAATAAACGGCTTGATATTGTGCATTCTTTGGGCTATATGCAGGTTCAAATCCACTCCACTGAATAATAATTTCGGAAATAATAACAAACTTCTTGCTTGAAGCCCGGCTATCTGTTAAAAATCACCGGTTTTTTATATCGACCAGGAGTCAATGGATGAATAGTTCCAAGTCAGAATTCATCTTCAAGCCTTATGTTGAAAAAGATGGTGAAGAGTACATGGGCGAAGCCCAATTGGAGCACTTTGCCGCCATCCTCAACAATTGGAAATCGGAGTTGATGCAGGAAGTCGATCGTACTGTACATCATATGCAGGACGAAGCCGCAAACTTCCCTGATCCTAATGATAGAGCAACTCAGGAATCCGAGTTTAGTCTGGAATTGCGTACCCGTGACCGGGAACGCCGACTGATTAAGAAAATTGAAGAATCGCTGAAAGACATTGAAACCGGTGATTACGGTTTTTGTGAAACCTGCGGCATAGAAATCGGTATCCGCCGTTTGGAAGCCAGACCCACTGCCACATTGTGTATAGACTGTAAAACTTTGGATGAAATCAGGGAAAAGCAATTGGGTTAAGCCTTCTGCTGACCTGGTTTGCCGAGATAAAACAGCGGCGCTTGCAGTCGGTAATGTTTTTCACAGTTAAACCAACTGCCGGGCCTCCGGCAGTTCTATACCCTCCCTGCGGCTTGCTGTTGCCCCCAGCTTTAGCCGTTTTAGCGCCAACACAGCCGTATCCTTGCCATGCCTGCCTATGATGACGGCTTGGCAGCAGTTGGCTACACTGGTCGTTTTGCTCCGTCCCCCACTGGCCCTTTACATCTAGGTTCGCTATATACTGCCCTGGCCAGTTATCTGGATGCCCGTTATCATCATGGCCGCTGGCTGCTGCGTATAGATGATCTGGATACGCCTCGCAACCAACCCGGTGCCTCCGCCAGAATCATGGAAAGTCTGTTGGCGTTCGGTTTGCAGTGGGATGGCGAAATTGCTTATCAAAGCCAACATCTGGCCGCTTATCAACAGGCCTTAAATTCTTTGCAGTATCAGGATAAACTTTATGCCTGCACCTGCAGCCGTAAGGACTTGGAGAGCTATCCCGGTGTTTATCCCGGTTTTTGCCGCACCAAACAATTGCCTATAAATACCCACTATGCTTTGCGTATTAAAAGCAGCCCCCAATCGCTGGGTTTTGTTGACTATCTGCAAGGACAAATTCGGGATAAACTGGACAGCGATCATGGGGATTTTATTATCAGACGCAAGGATGGCATTATTGCTTATCAACTGGCTGTGGTAATTGATGATGAATTGCAGCAGGTGACGCATGTGGTGCGCGGCTATGATTTACTGGATTCCACCGTCAAACAGATTTTTTTACAGCATCAATTGGGATATGCTACGCCGCAATATAGGCATGTGCCGGTACTGGTGGATCGGCACGGCCAGAAACTCAGCAAGCAGACCCTGGCTCAGCCGGTGGAGCATAAATCGCCTGGCCGGGTTTTATGGCGATTATTGGGCTTGCTGAATCAGGCTCCGCCAGCAAACTTGCAGGGAGCGGATGTTGATCAGATTCTGGCCTGGGCTGTAGCGCATTGGCAGCCGTTGCGGCTGAAAACGATTAGCAGCGTATTACCGAACTAGGGTACGGGCATAGACACTACCGACCATTAAATATTTATTTGGCAACGATTCAAGCTGGCTTCGTGCAACAACCCGAAAGCCAGGCGGTGAATAATTGCTTTATTAGTTTATAGCATAACAACAGGGACTAATCATGTCAGATGAACGCATATATCCGGTCAAGCCAGAAATTGCCGCATCAGCGCATTTCAACACCGAGGGCTATCGGCAATTATATGAACAATCCATTAATGAACCGGAAATCTTCTGGGCTGAGCAAGCCGGTGCTTTTCTGGATTGGCAACACCCCTGGCAGGAAGTATTGAGTTACGACTATCCCAAGGGTGAAATTGCCTGGTTTAAGGGCGGACAACTGAATGTTAGTGCCAATTGTCTGGACCGGCATTTGTCGCTACGCGGTGACCAGATTGCCATTATCTGGGAAGGTGATGATCCTGATCAGCAACAGCAGTTGACTTACCGGGAGCTGTATCATCAGGTATGCAAATTTGCCAATGTGCTTAAAGCCCAAGGTGTGCAAAAAGGTGACCGGGTGTGTATTTATCTGCCGATGATAACGGAAGCGGCGGTGGTGATTCTGGCTTGCGCCCGGATTGGCGCGGTGCATTCCATTGTGTTTGGCGGTTTTTCTGCCGATGCTTTACGCGACAGAATTCTGGATGCCGACTGCCGGGTTCTGATATGCGCTGATGAAAGCTACCGGGGCGGCAAGATTGTTCACTCTAAACTCAATGCCGACAAAGCCGCCGCACAATGTCCTAATCTGCAAACCCTGATTGTGATTGAACATACTGGACATGAGATACCCTGGCAGGCTGGGCGGGACATTTCCTATCGGCAGGCTATGCAGGCAGCCGCTGCCGAATGCCCTGCCGAGGTCATGGATGCCGAAGACCCGCTGTTTATTCTGTATACCTCCGGCTCTACCGGCAAACCCAAAGGCGTGTTGCACACTACCGGCGGCTATTTGCTGTATGCAGCTATGACTCATAAATATGTGTTTGATTATCAGGAAGGCGACATTTATTGGTGCACCGCCGATATAGGCTGGATTACTGGCCATTCCTATGTGTTATACGGGCCTTTGTGCAACGGCGCTACCAGTTTGATGTTTGAAGGCGTACCTACTTACCCAAGTCCGGATCGGTTCTGGCAGGTTATAGACAAACATCAGGTAAGCATTTTTTACACGGCCCCAACCGCTATCCGCGCACTGATGGCACATGGTGAAGCTCATGTCGGCCACACCAGCCGGCAAAGCCTGCGCATTCTGGGCAGTGTGGGCGAACCCATCAATCCGGAAGCCTGGGAATGGTATTATCAGGTCGTAGGCAACAGCCGTTGCCCGATTGTGGATACTTGGTGGCAAACTGAGACCGGCGGCATTTTGATTACGCCTTTACCTGGTGCCACTGACTTGAAGCCCGGCTCCGCTACCCTGCCGTTTTTTGGCGTGCAACCGGCTTTGCTGGATCATGACGGCCAGATTCTGGAGGGGCCAGGCGAAGGCATATTGGTGTTAAGCCATCCCTGGCCCGGTCAGGCCCGCACTATTTACGGCGATCATGCCCGCTTTGTCGATACTTATTTTGGCAAATACCCCGGCTACTATCTGGCCGGTGACGGCGCGCGGCGTGATGCGGACGGCTATTACTGGATTACCGGCCGGATTGACGATGTGTTGAATGTATCCGGGCACAGACTGGGTACCGCTGAAATCGAAAGTGCGCTGGTGCTGCATAAAGACGTAGCCGAAGCCGCAGTAGTGGGTTTCCCACATCCGATTAAAGGTCAGGGTATTTATGCTTATGTGACACTAAATGTAGGCGTGACCGGGACTGATGCGCTGAAAAAGGAACTGGCGGTTCTGGTTAAAGAAGAAATCAGTGCGATTGCTCTGCCTGATATTATGCAGTGGGCAGCCGGTTTGCCGAAAACCCGTTCCGGAAAAATCATGCGCCGCATCCTGCGCAAAATTGCCGCCAACGACTTTGACAATCTTGGCGATATCTCCACCCTGGCCGATCCGGCAGTGGTGGAGGATTTAATCGCGCATCGCCTGCATTTGTAACAGTAGGTGCGGGTCAAACTGGCTTACCTGGGTGTGGTGATGGTCTGGACCACCACCCCCTTATGCATCAAGTGGAGCAGCGAAGGCATCAGTTTCATCCTGGGGGTAACGGCACGCATGTCGGTTGGTGCGCTGTGTCTGCTGCTGATTATGTTGCTCAGTCGTCAGCGCCTGGCAATGCACAAGGCGGCCATCCATACCTATATTGCCGCCAGTGTGCAGATTTATCTGAGTATGACGATTACTTACTGGGCGGCACAATTTATTCCTTCCGGCTGGACTTCGGTGATTTTTGGCCTGAGTCCGTTCATGACTGCTTTCTTGGCCGCCGCTCTGCTGAAAGAAAGCAGTTTGGGCTGGGCCAGGGTGTTTGCCTATCTGTTGGGCGTGGCTGGACTGGCGGTGATGTTTGTCTCGGCCATAGAATTAAACCGTCTGGCCCTGATCGGCATGGTTGCCATGCTGGGTTCCACATTTATTCATGCCGTCAGTGCGGTCTGGGTAAAACGCATAGCCGCCGGCTTGCCGGCCATACAGCAAATCAGTGGCGGTCTGCTGTTTTCGCTGCCACTGTATTATCTGACTTGGTTTATCCTGGATCAGGGCCAATTACCAAGCAGCATTCCCGATAAAACCCTGTATGCCATACTTTATCTAGGCGGAATTGCCACTACGCTAGGTTTTGCCCTGTATTATTTTTTGTTGACCCATCTGGCCGCCACTAAGGTGGCGATGATTAATATGGTCACGCCGGTTCTGTCTTTGCTGCTGGGCTTTGGGGTCAATCATGAGCCGCTGACTGTAAAAATAGCCATCGGTACGGCTTTGATTTTATCTGCCCTACTGATTCAGCAACTGGCGGGACGGCGCTGGCAGTTTGGGCGTGGTAATAGACAATAGCTGACATTATGCTGGTTAAACGGACTCCGTTCAGTTTGCCGATTTATTTGCAAAAATAATTGCGTTCTATTTTTGTAATTACTCAGCGTAAATTTTGCTGATCTTTTTTTAACAACTGCTTAGCTTCGAATGATGCGCTACACTGCGTTTAGCACATCCCACAACTACCTGTTTTTTAACGAAATAATTAGACAATCAATAGCCGGCAATTTTTTATTCCTTAAATTAAACCTGACCTCATTTCATGCCGAAACACCCCATCAGCGAAAATCTGCCGGCTGAACTGCTGCTGGAGCACATGCCGGTGTCGGCTTTTGTATTGGATGCTCGGCATCAGGTGGTTATCTGGAATCAGGCCTGCGCTGAGCTGACCGGGCTGACTGCCGAACAAATGCTGGGCAGCACTGAGCACTGGCGTGGGTTTTATACCGAGCGGCGCCCGTGTCTGGCGGATTTGCTGCTGGACAGCAGTCTGGGCGATTTGGAAAGTCTGTATGAACAGGCCAGCCATTCCAGCGCCGTTTCCCATACCGAAAACTGGTGTCTGCTGCCGGATGGCCGCCGCTTGTATCTGGTCATAGATGCCGGGCTGATTTGTAATGCCGATGGCGCAGTGGTGGCGGTGGTGGAAACCCAGCGCGATCGTACTGAACAGCGTTTAATGATGCAGGCGCTCGGTGAAAGCGAATTACGCATGTCTTCGATCCTGGCTTCGGCACTGGATGCGATTATTACCATAGATCAGCAGCACCATATCACTTTGTTCAATGACGCGGCTGCCCGCATATTCCAGTGTATCAGCGAATTTGCCATTGGTCAGCCCATTGAGCGCTTTATCCTGCCGCAATGTTTGAACCTGTTTCAGCGCTTTATCAATTTTGATCAGCCGCTCAGCTCGGCGCAGACCTGGGTGCCTGAGGGTTTAAGTGCGCGCCGTGCTAATGGCGAGAGCTTTCCGATTGAAGCTACTTTTTCGCCGCTGGAGGTCAATGAACAAAAGTTGTACACCATTATTTTGCGCGATGTGAATGACCGGCGTATTGCCGCCGAGAAACTGGACCGGCTGCAACTGGAAAAAGGTTATTTGCAGGAAATCATTAATGATGAACATAACCCGCAAGATTTTGTCAGCGCTTCCGTATTGATGCGCGAGGTAATGGCGCAAGTACGCATGGTGGCCGGCACCGATACTCCGGTGTTGTTACTGGGAGAAACCGGTACCGGCAAGGAGCTGCTGGCCCGAGCCATACATGAATACAGCCCGCGCAGCAGTGCGATTATGGTGAAAATTAATTGTGCGGCATTACCGGCTGATTTAATTGAAAGTGAGTTGTTCGGTCACGAAAAAGGTGCGTTTACCGGGGCCGTTCAGCAGCGTAAGGGCCGCTTTGAACTGGCTGACGGCGGCACATTGTTTATGGACGAGCTGGGTGAATTATCACTTTCTGCTCAGGCCAAACTGTTACGGGTGTTACAGGAACAGGAGTTTGAACGCCTGGGCGGCAGTGAAACTTTGCACGTCAATGTCAGACTGATAGCCGCCACCAATCGCGATTTGGCTACCGAAGTAAGCGCCGGCCGGTTTCGCGCCGATCTGTTCTATCGCCTGAATGTGTTTCCACTGCAAATTCCGGCCTTGCGGCAACGTTCGGCTGATATTCCCTTATTGGCACGATTTTTTTTGCATAAATATGCTAAAAAACTGGCCAAACGCTTTACTGATATCAGTCCGGCCAGCCTGGAGAATCTGCATAACTATGCTTGGCCAGGTAATGTCCGAGAATTGCAAAATGTGATTGAACGCGCCGTTATTCTGTCACCGGGGCCGTTACTGGAGATTGCCTTGCTCAATCCCGTGGTAACCGAACCCACAGCCGTAACCAAAGCATTGCCGACCCTGGCTGAACTGGAGCGCGAACACATTTTGCGAACATTGCGGGCCACACACTGGCAGATATCCGGCCCCAAAGGGGCGGCGGCCATTCTGGACCTGAATCCCAATACCTTACGTTCGCGTATGGTCAAATTAGGGATCAGCAAAACTTAACGCCATAATTTTCACGACATTTCGTAATGTCACGATATTTAGTACGCACTTGACCCGCCTCTAAGACCCACCTCCCCTCAAACCAAATATAAGTCTTTATTATTAAAGGACTATTATCAAACCTGATTTTCGGCATGGTGTTTGCAATGACTAGTCTGAAAAGCACATTTCCGGCAAAAAATTTCAGCAATTAAACCTCAACACACTGCTGAATTAATTGCCGGAGCAAATTGATGTGCGGAGCATTTTATCTGTAGTGGAGATTAATGATCATGAGTTCTGCCAAATTTCCCAGAAACGCCTGGGCTTCGCTGACTCACGACAGCCTGGATACCGCCCAACTGGACCCAGACCGGCTCGGCAGCCTGGAATTTGTATTAATCAATATCGGCCTGCTCAGCGGCAATATTCTGGTGCTGTTCAATACCGGAGCATTTGCTTCGGTAAGTCTGCATGCCAGCGGTGAGTTAGGTGTCAGTCCCAGTCACGCCACCTGGATGCAGACTTATTATTTTATCAGCCTGGCGCTGGCTTTACCGGTTAGCACCTGGGCTGCCGCTGCCGTCGGCGAACTGCGTTTATATCTGCTGGCAATGTCGGTTTTACTGCTGGCATCCTGTCTCTGCGCTGCCACGACTGACTTGAACGGGTTTTTAATCGGCCGCAGCCTGCAAGGTTTCTCCGGCGGCCTGACAATACCGCTTTCGCAAACCTTATTGATGCGGGAGTATCCACAAAAATCGCGCGGCTTTGCAGTAGCATTGTGGAGTATTGCGGCTTTAAGCCCTTTTACCCTGGGGCCGGCAGCAGGGGGCTGGGTAGCGGATCAGTTGGGCTGGCGCTGGCTGTTTTATCTGAATATTCCGCTGGCACTGCTCAGTATAACCCTGGCCTGGGCCTTATTGCCGAAGCATCCAGCGCCACGTACTAATACCCGTCTCGATACTTTAGGCTTGGTGCTGCTGGGTCTCAGCCTGTTTTGCGGACAAACTGTACTGAACAGCGGCCAGGATGCTGACTGGTTCAATTCACCGGCTCTAATGACCACCGCAGGCTTAGGGATGCTGGTACTGGTGACTTTTATAATCTGGGAACTGGCCGAAACCCGCCCGTTGATAGATTTACGTCTGCTGGCCAGACGCAATTTTGTGATCGGCAGCCTGGGACTGAGCCTGAGCTTTATGTTGATGTACGGTTTACTGGCTTTATTGCTGGTGCGCCTGCAGTCGGTAGCCGGTTATACCTCGTTTCTAGCCGGCAGCGTACTATTACCGTTGGTGTTTTTAGCCAAACCACTGGCCAGCGTGATGCATCATCTGGTGCAACGTTTTGATACCCGACTGCTGGCCAGTATCAATCTGCTGCTGTTTGCCTGGTATTGCGCCTGGTCCAGTCAATTCGATTTTTTCAGCCGACTGAGCTGGTTTACTCAACCCTTATGGTCACAGGTGCTGGAAGGTTTTTGTCTGGGCGGGTTGTTTGTGCCGTTGACCACACTGTTTTTATCGGGATTGACACCCAGACGCCAGATCCAGGCCGTAGAACTGGGTGGTATGTTGCGGGTGCTGGGCGGCAGCGTGGCCTCGCCTTTATTCGGATTGCTCTGGGAAAGACGCACCGCGTTTCATCAGCACCGCTTACTGGAAAGTCTTGGCAATCAGCATGGCATCGTCAGTACCACACTCAGCCATTTGCAATATGCCGGTTTCTCTGCACCCGCCGCACAGGCCAAACTGACGGCTATCAGCAACCAACATGCCGGCATTCTGGCCCTTAATGATTGCTTCCGGCTCACGGCCTGGTTGTTTGTGGCGTTAGCCGCCTTGGTGTGGCTGGCACATCCACACCAACCCAAGCTGGACAAAACTACCAGACAAACCGTTAGAGAAACAGCGTTGGAAGAATTGATGGAGGAGCCATAATCATGTCTATAGCGAAAATGTTGCTGTACAGCATCGCCATATCGGGACTAAGCGCTTGCGCGACACTACCGCAACCGGTTAAGCCACCGGAATTTCAGAGTGTGAACGGCTTGGATCAGACTCTGGACGCTACGCCACCAAGCACGGCCATTATGACGAAATGGCCACAGGCGAACTGGTGGCAAGCGCTACATAATACGCAATTGCAGGATTTGATTGAAACCGGGTTGCGCGATTCGCCTAATCTACAGGCGGCAACGGCACGGGTTGCCCAAGCGGAGGCAGCGGCGGATTTTCAGGCTGCCGAATTGCTGCCCACTTTAAGCGCCAATATTGAATTGCATAACCGGCGTTATTCCGGAACCGATTTCTACGGCCCCAATGGCGGTAAAACCTTCCACGGCGCCTATATCGATCCGGCGGTATTTAAATATCATCTGGATTTGTGGGGCAAAGATCGCGCTGCCCTGGAAGCTGCACTGGGCAAGGAACGGGCTCAGGGGGCGGAATTAGCCATGACCAGACTGATGCTGAGCACCGCTATCACCCGCGAATATATCCGCCTATGCGCAGTTACCGAGGATATGGAGTTGAGCCGGAGTTTACGCGAAACAGCCGCACGCCAAGTGCAACTTGATCAGTTACGCTGGCAGGAAGGCTTAAGCAGCCGTGAACATTTATACCCAAGTGAACAAGTATTGGCTGCCGCCCAACAGCGTGAAACCGATGCCGCACATCACAGCCAAATTTTGCGCAACCGTCTGGCGGCACTGGCAGGCCGACAACCGGACTGGGGCGCACAAATCCAGATTGCGCCATTAACCATATTGACTTATTTGCCGCCACCACAGTCGCTTAGCCTGGGCTTGCTGGCACATAGGCCGGATGTGGCCGCCAGTTTGTGGCGGGCCAAAGCAGCAGCGCAAATGATCAAAATAGCCGAAACTAATTTTTATCCTGATGTGAATCTGGTGGGTTTTGCCGGTTTGCGCAGTTTAAATTTTAAAGATTTGTTTTTGTCGAACGGCACCAGTCTGGCCTACGGCATAGGCCCTACTCTGAGCTTGCCCTTATTTGAAGGCGGGCGCCTGGAAGCTGAGTTAAGCAATCAGCAGGCCGGTTACCGCACCGCCGTGGCAAGCTATAATCAGACTTTGCTGGAGGCCGTGCAACAAGTGGCTGACAGCCTGGCCGGATGGCGACAGACTGCAGCCGATATAAACGCCCAAACACAGGCTGTAGCCGCTGCTCAGGCTGCTGCCGGACTGGCGGCGAGCCGTTACCGGGCCGGCCTAAGCAATCTGGATGCCGAACTGGAAGCAACTGCGGCCCTGCTCCGCCAACAACTCACCGCCAGCGCCCTGCTCAGTGCGCATCAGCAGGCGAGTATTGCCCTGATTGCTGCATTGGGCGGCGGTTATCAAGCGGAAAATATCACTATGTCAGAACCAGACAACCATGAATAATCACGCGCATCCACAAACCAGCACCAAAAAACCGCATCCGCATTCAGGATTCCAGCAACGCCGTCAGCAGCGTCGGCAGCGGTTATGGATATTAACCGGCATTTCATTGCTGGCCGGCAGCCTATATTTGTTTTACACAATGCAATATGCCGGCCAAACCGTGATGACTAATGATGCTTATATCTCCGGCAATTTAATTCCGTTAAAAGCCCAAACCGGCGGTACTGTGATTGAAGTGGGTGTCGATGATACTCAATATGTGCAACAAGGTCAGGTGTTGGTACGACTGGACGGTTTACAGGCTGAAGTAGCATTGGCTCAAGCCAGCGCTAATCTGGCCGATAGCGTGCGTCAGATTGAAGTGCTGTTCAAACAAACCGAGATGCTGCACCAGAAAGCGGCGGCCAAAGATCTGTTGTTACAACGCAGCAGACTGGATTTGGCCCGATATCGGCGAGTCGTTGCCGAAGGTGGGGTTTCCGCACAACAGATTGAGGACAGCGAATTTCTGGTGCGCGAACAGGAAGCCGAACTAAAACAGATTCAGGCCGAATTAGGCAGCTCTGAGGCCCTGGTAGCCCATACCGATGCGGCAGACAACCCCAAAGTATTGCAGGCCGTGGCAGCCTTTAAACAGGCCTATCTGGACTGGTACCGGCAACAAATAGTAGCACCGGTATCCGGATATGTAGCCAAGCGCAGCATCCAAGCAGGCGAACAGGTACGCCCGGAAACAGCTTTGCTGAGCATTGTGCCCTTGGATTATTTATGGGTGGAAGCCAATTTTCTGGAGGATGAATTACATCAGGTACAACCCGGCCAGCCGGTTGCAGTGAGTGTGGACTTATACGGCAGCACTGTGGTTTATCATGGCGAGGTGCAGGGTCTGGCTGCCGGTACCGGCAGTGTGTTTGGGCTGTTGCCGCCCAATAACGCCACCGGGAATTACATTCACATAGTCGAGCGGGTGCCGGTGCGTATCAGTTTACCTGCAGCAGAACTAGCGGCGCATCCGTTGCGGCCAGGCTTGTCGGCTAAGGTCAGCATAGACACCAGCCGGCCAGGCCATCCGGTATTGCAACCACTGACCACAGTTCCGGAAACCGGTTATAAAACTGATGTTTATAGCCGGCAACTGGCCGGAGTGGATGAGCTGGTTAAACAGATTATTGCCGAGAATCGTTATGGCAAATGAGGTTGACTGATTAATTTTGCTCAGCCGTGCTATTTAATGCGCGCAACTTTGGCGGCAGCCAGGATAAATGCCAGCGCGGAGGCGCCGGCGGCAATAACAAAGACAGCACTGCCGCCCAGACTATCCCAGAGGTAACCGCTGTATAGGCTGCCGATCATGCCGCCGCAACCAAAGCTTAAGCTGCTGTAAAACGCCTGGCCTTTGCCCTGATGCGATGCGCCGAAATATTTTAATAATAGCTGCATGGCGACAACATGGGTGATACCAAAACTGGCCGCATGCAGCAGTTGGGCGATCAACAACCATTCCAATGAGTCAACGGCATAGGCAATCAACAACCAGCGCACCGTGCTTAACAGCAGGCTGGACAATAATAAACCACGCACACTGAACCAACGTAATAAACGGCCAGCCAACAGAAACATGACAATTTCAGCACAGACACCCAAGGCCCATAGCTGACCTGTGAAGCTGGCGGAGTAGCCATGCTGTTTCAGATAAACCGAGAAAAACACATAATATGGGCCGTGGGCAACCTGCAACAGCATGTAAACCAGGAAAAAACAAATTACTTCCGGCTGACGCAGAATTTCACCCAGACTGCCGCGCCGGGCCGGTGGATTAATGTGACCGGCCTCCGGAGTAATGAGGGATAACAGCCAGTTGAGCAGCAGCAGGATTATCACCAGATAAGGCAAATATGCAATGCTGACCGTGTCCAGAAGCTGGCCTATACCTAATACGGCAGCAATAAATCCTAGCGACCCCCACAGGCGAATCCGGCTATAACGGTGGGTGGCCTCCTGTAAATGAAACAGGGTGGCCGCTTCAAACTGCGGCAAGGAAGCATTCCAAAAAAAACTGAAGGCCACGGTGACACCGGCAAACCACCAGTATTGCTGTCGATATAAAAAACCACAGAACAAGGCGGCGGATAATAGCGAAGTGATGCGGATCAGCCGCAGCCGCCGGCCGGTTTTGTCGGCCAGCCACCCCCAAAGATTGGGCGCGATGATTTTGGTGGCGACTATCAGCGCGGTTAACTGGCCGATTTCGCTGGGATTAAAACCAACATGTTTGAGATACAGACTCCAAAACGGGACAATGGAGCCTAAAATCGCAAAATAACAGGCATAAAAGGCCGATAAGCGCCAGTATGGCACTGCCATTTAGCGCAAGACAGGCAAACCGGAATCTACATGCAGATTCTGGGCGCGATGCCGCAGTAAATGATCCATTAACACCAGGGCGACCATGGCTTCGGCGATGGGGGTGGCGCGAATCCCAACGCAAGGATCGTGACGGCCTTCGGTAACCACTTCCACCGCTTCACCCAGACTGTTGATACTTAAACCGGGTAAACGCAGGCTGGAGGTAGGCTTTAAAGCGATACGAGCAACAATATCCTGACCACTGGATATACCACCAAGGATGCCGCCGGCATGATTGCTTAAAAACCCTTGCGGGGTGATTTCATCGCGAAATTGGCTGCCTTTGGTATGTACGCAGTCAAAACCATCGCCAATTTCCACGCCTTTGACAGCATTAATGCTCATCAGCGCGTAGGCCAATTCAGCATCCAGACGGTCAAAAATAGGCTCGCCCAAGCCGGGCGGCACCTGACTGGCAATGACTTCGATTTTGGCGCCTATCGATTCGCCTTCTTTGCGCAAAGCATCCATATAGCTTTCCATTTCGGCAACTTTGCCGGCATCCGGGCAAAAAAACGGGTTATTGGGAATTTCATCCCAATCGAACTGTGCGATTTTAATCGGGCCCAACTGGGACAAATAGCCGCGCACCTGGATCCCATGCTGTTCCTGCAGGTATTTTTTGGCGATGGCACCGGCGGCTACCCGCATGGCGGTTTCCCGCGCCGAGGAACGGCCGCCGCCGCGATAATCGCGAAAGCCGTATTTTTGCTGATAAGTATAATCAGCATGACCAGGCCGAAAGGCATCTGCAATTTTGCTATAGTCTTTGGAGCGCTGATCGGTGTTTTCGATCAGCAAACCAATCGGCGTACCTGTGGTTTTACCTTCGAATACACCGGAAAGGATTTTTACCTGATCGGGTTCACGGCGCTGGGTAGTGTGCCGTGAAGTACCAGGCTTACGTCTGTCCAGATCGAATTGCAGATCAGCTTCAGTAAGAGCCAGACCTGGCGGACAACCATCTACAATAGCCCCTAATGCGGGGCCGTGGCTTTCCCCAAAGGTGGTGACGGTAAATAGTTTTCCTAGTGTGTTTCCGGACATGATAGGGCGCTTACAAATTGGGAATGATAGTCTTGAACCTGCTGGGCGGTGAGTAAAAACACGCCGTCACCACCTCGGGCAAAATCCAGCCAGTAAAACGGTACATCGGGGAATAATGTTTGCAGGGTTTCGGCACTGCTGCCGACTTCGATAATCAGGATGCCGGTTTCGGCCAGATAGTCCTTGGCATCAACCAGGATACGCAGTACCAGATCCAGGCCATTTTCGCCACCGGTGAAGCCCATGCCCGGTTCGGCGTGAAATTCGGCAGGCAGGCTTTGCCATTCGGCGATACTGACATAAGGGGGGTTACTAACGATGATATCGTATGGTGTCACCGGCAGTTGCTTAAACAAGTCAGACTGGTACAAGGTGACTTGTGGGGCCAGCTCATGCTTGTCGATATTAATCTCTGCAACGGCCAGCGCATCGGCAGACAATTCCACGGCATCAACTTGAGCATCGGGAAACGCATAAGCGCAGGCGATGGCAATACAGGCACTGCCGGTACATAAATCCAGAATATTATAAACCTGCTCTTCATCGACCCAGGGCTGAAAGCGTTCGGCAATCAGTTCGGCTATAGGGGAACGCGGCACCAGCACCCGTTCATCAACATAGAATGACAGACCGGCAAATATGGCTTCGTGAGTAAGATAAGCAGAAGGCTTACGTTCCACGATACGCCGGATAACCAGATCAATCACGGCCTGACGCTCCGGCACGGTCAATACCGCGTCGAAATAGCTTTCGGCCAGATCATAGGGTTGATGCAAAGTATGCAGCACGATGGCTGCCGCTTCATCCAGCGGCGTGGCGGTACCATGACCCAAAAATACCTGATGCTCGGCAAAGCGACTGGCTGCCCAACGGATATAGTCTTTGATGCTGGTCAGCGTGTCGATGACATCAGCCGCTTGTAAATTCATGGTGATTTTAAACTGTGAATAATAACCGCTCATTTTACCGTAAAGCCCCGCTTGGTGCGCCTGATATTTAGCAGGACAAATTCTGCCGGGCTTGTTATATTGTCTGCCTTGCACTTAAAGCCCATTCTGCACTACAGGCCGATTATGATACGCTCGCCATCCATTCAATTTTTTGCATACTGCTGGTTTTTACTCTCGCTGAATGCATGCAGCTCCTTCGACCCCAAACAGGCCTCTGCGCAGGACATAGCCGCAGCTACCAGCATTGAACCGGCTTCTGCAGACAACGGCCCGACCTGGCAGGCGCCGGAATTGGTTGCCAGCCGCTACCGAGCGCTGTTTTACGGATACGATAGTGTGGCTTACCGCTTAAGCGCAGCGCAAAATCAAACTGCCGGCCAAACCGAACCCTACCGTATATTGCTGGATATCAATTACGGGGCTAAACAGCCGCGCAATTATCAGGTCAGCCCTGCCCCACCAATTAACCATACCCGTCAGGAAACCGTGCGTTGCGGCGTTTATAATAATTTTGTCAGCGCCTGTCTGTACCGCGACCGGGGTTATATTGAACTGACCGCAGCAGAATTACAGGCCGCCGCCAGTACCGGTCTTAATCTGCAATTACAGGCCAGCGATACCCAAGATTTAAGTATGGAATTGCCGGCCAGTTATATTAGCGGTTTTCTGCAAGCGGTAAATAAACATTGATCAGAACGCGGCGCCAAACCATAAAGCCATACGGGATCCAATATGCCGATTCTGCAACGGTTTAACTCGATTACACCACTCACTACCACTTTATTATTGATGACGCTCAGCGCTTGCAGCCTGGATGCCAAATTAGCCTCCCCGCAACAAATTGCCGATGCCACTGTCAACGAACCGGCGAGTGCCGGATTAAGCCTATCCTGGCGCGCGCCAGAGCTGTCTGCCAGCAGTTACCGCATCCTGTTTTATGGTTATGACAGAGTCTATTATCGGCTCAGTGCCCTGCAGGCGCCGGCACCCGAGCAAAGCCCAAGTTATCGCTTATTGCTGGATATCAATTATGGTGCTCGGCAGATGCGCGAATATCACATCCAGAATGGCAATACCGCTTTGCCGCTAAGCCATAACCGCCATGAAATTGTGCGCTGCGGGATATTCGACGACCTCACTTCTGCCTGTCTGTTCCGGGATCAGGCTTATGTGGAACTGAGTCAAGCCGACTTAGATGCCGCCATCGGCAAAGGTTTGACGGTGTTATTGAAAAGTGAACATAATCAGGACATCAGTCTGGAGTTGCCGGGAAATTATATTGCGGGGTTTTTGTTGCGCTTACAGCACCCTAAATAATCCGGCTGTGTGACGGGTCTGAATCAAATAAAGCGCCATCAGCTGACGAAACCGGATCAACGCTCAAAATATTGCAATAAAAACTCCACAAAAGCGGTCAGTTTGGCCGGGTAATAACGGCGTTGCAGATAGGTGGCGTAAACTGCCAGACCGGGACGCTGGTAATTGCGTAATATTTCCACCAGTTCGCCGTTTTGCAAATAAGGCGCTACCGATAGCTTGGGCGCCCGAACAATACCCATGCCTAATGCCGCCGCCTGACATAAAGCCCGGCCATTATTGGACGACAGCAACCATTCGGCTTTAATTTTTTTGACTTCGCTGCCGGCATTAAATACCCAATAATCGCCGTGCGGTGTATCCACATAATGTAGGCAGCGGTGTGCGCTCAATTCTTCTAGCGTTTGTGGACAGCCATTGGCGGCAAGATAGGCCGGCGAAGCGTATGTACCGAGTTCGGTAACGGCAATTTTTCTGGCCACCACGCCCTGATCCAGGGTATCGGTGACCAGCAGCGATATATCAAAACTGCCGCCGCGCAAGTTTTGCGGTTTATTATCCAGTGTCATCAACACTTTTACCGCCGGGTATTTGCGTAAAAATTGTTCGATGACCGGTACCATATACATACCGCCAAAATCGATGGGGGCGCTTATTTTAAGCAGGCCTTTGACTTGATCGCCCATTTCCGCAGTGGCAGCCTCCAGATTGGCCAGATCGTCGAGCAATTGACGGCTACGCTGGTAGTAAGCTTCCCCGGCGCTGGTTAAACTGATAGTGCGAGTAGTCCGATTCAGCAACACCACCCCCAGCGAAGCTTCCAGTTGGGCCATGTATTTGCTGATCATCATCGCCGAACACTGCTGCTCCTTGGCCACAGCCGTAAAAGTACCGAGTTCAACTATTCGGCAGAATACCTGCATATTATTAAATTTATCCACTCGATTACCTTAATATAAACCACTGGTTTATATTTTATAAACTAATAAACCAATTTTATCCAGCGCTAAGCATAGTAAAATATAAGTGGAGATAGTTTTATCGTCTGGTTTTGCGGTTTAAAGCCAGACGTTTTTTTAGGCTATGTTTGCGTTAATAGTTGATTTGGGTATACGCGATAGAGGCCATCGCCCCCTACCCCTTTTTTTCAAAGGGGTAACTGGTTGGTTTGCTTAAGTTAAGCACATTTCTTAAACCAATAGTGAGATCAGCTATTAACGCAAACATAGCTTTTTTTTAACCCTAACCGGCTTTACCCTATGAGCAAAATTCACAACGAAGTACTTCTGGCCAATCGCGGTTATGCCGCCAGTTTTGACAAAGGTCATCTGGCCATGCCGCCGGCACGCCAGTTTGCCATATTGACCTGTATGGATGCCAGACTTGATCCCGCCAAATACGCCGGCCTGTCCGAAGGCGATGCCCATGTGATCCGCAATGCCGGCGGACGTGCCAGCGACGATGCGATCCGCTCGCTGGTGATCTCCTACAAATTACTGGGTACTAAAGAGTGGTTTGTGATTCACCATACCGATTGCGGCATGGAAACCTTTAGCGACGAAATTATGCGCGACTTGCTGGCCAGCAGCCTGAAAACCGCCAGCATAGACGCTAGCGGTTGGCATGATGGCGGCGAAGGCCCCGGTTCTGCCGAAGCCAAATATATAGACTGGTTGACGATTAAAGATCAGGCGCAAAGCGTGCTGGAAGATGTTACCCGCATTAAATCGCACCCACTGGTGCCGTCGGATATTCCGGTTTACGGTTATATTTATGACGTAAAAAGCGGACGTTTGATTGAAGTGCCTGAAGCAACGGCGGTTGGCGCAGCCAGTTAATTTTTACTGACAGAGTATATTTTTGCTGGGCATCGGTTTTATAAGCCCGTAAAAACCTGGATCCGCGTCTGGTGACCAAGGGGCGGATCCAGCAAGCAGTTCCTAATCTTTATCCAGTCCAAACGCTGTATGCAGCGCCCGTACCGCCAATTCCAGGTATTTTTCGTTGATCACCACCGATATTTTGATTTCTGAAGTAGAGATCATCTGAATATTGATGCCTTCGTCGGCCAGAACTTTGAACATGGTGCTGGCGATGCCGGCATGAGAACGCATGCCCACGCCAACAATAGAAACTTTGACTATGCTGTTGTCGGCGCTGACTTGTTTGCCGCCCAGGTTGGCACACACTTCTTCCAGTATGGCTTTGGCGCGGAGAAAGTCGTTACGGTTGACGGTAAAGGTAAAATCGGTAGTGCCGCGTTCGCCTACATTCTGGACTATCATGTCCACTTCAATATTTTCAGCAGCGATCGGGCCGAGAATTTTTGATGCCACACCCGGCAGATCAGGCACACCGGTCAAGGTCAGCTTGGCCTCGTCACGGTTAAAGGCTATGCCTGATATTAAAGCTCTTTCCATTTCTGTTTCCTCGTAGGTAATAAGAGTGCCGTTGCCTTCGCTAAATGAAGACAGCACCCGCAACGCAACATTATATTTTCCGGCAAATTCCACCGAACGAATCTGCAATACTTTTGAGCCCAGGCTGGCCATTTCCAGCATTTCTTCAAAAGTAATTTTATCCAGACGCCGGGCTTTGGGCACCACGCGCGGATCAGTGGTGTAAACACCATCGACATCGGTATAAATCAGGCATTCATCGGCCTTCAGCGCGGCTGCCAGCGCCACTGCCGTGGTATCGGAACCGCCACGCCCCAAGGTGGTGATATTGCCCAACTCGTCTACACCCTGAAAGCCAGCCACGACCACCACCTTACCGGCATCCAGATCGGCGCGGATGCGGGCATCTTCGATTTCGCGAATTCGGGCCTTGGTATGACTGCTGTCGGTGAGGATTTTGACCTGGGCACCGGTGTAAGAACAGGCATCGCAACCCAGATTATGCAGCGCCATGCTCAACAGAGAAATGGTGACTTGTTCGCCGGTCGACAACAACACATCCATTTCCCGATCAGTAGGTTGCAACTGCATTTCTTTAGCCAGACCAACCAGACGGTTGGTTTCTCCACTCATGGCCGAAACCACAACAATGATTTGATCGCCTGCCTCATGAGCGGTTTTAATTCTTGCCGCAACGGCTTTTATACGTTCGGGAGTACCGACCGATGTGCCGCCAAATTTATATACATACAATGCCATTTTGTTTCAACCTGTTAGGTCTTATTACCTTTATTTATTGCAAAATTCGTAACAACTGTTCAGCCTGATTTATATCAGCGTAAGCACCAGGCTTTATCCGGCCGAGTGCTTACCTGAATTGCCTGGAAGCATTAAATGGTTGTAGCAACGTTAGGCGCGATTGATGCGCTTCATTGCGTTCAGCACATCTTATGTCCTATGCGTTAATACAGGGGTTGGCTTACGATTAACTGTCCAGACGTTGTTTTATCCAATCTGGGGTTTGCTGCAGAGCAGCGGCCAAACCGGCTGGATTGCTGCCGCCGGCCTGGGCCATGTCTGGCCGGCCACCGCCTTTGCCGCCTACTTGAGTGGCGACAAAATTAACCAGATCGCCGGCTTTGACCTTATCCATAACATCTTTGGAAACGCTGGCAATCAGGCTGACTTTATCACCGCTGACTGTTGCCAGCAGCAGTGCAGCGCTGCCCAATTTATTTTTCAGCTGATCGGCCAGCTCACGCAAGGCTTTGGGATCGATACCGTCCAATTCGACAGCCAGCACTTTGACGCCATTGATGTCGAGGGCCTGGGCGGTTAATTCGTCACCTGAGGAACTGGCGAGTTTGGATTTAAGTTTATCCAGCTCTTTTTCCAACTGCCGGGTTTTTTCCAGCAGTTGCTGTACCTTGTCGGCCGCTTTGTCGGGGGCGCTTTTCAGCAGCCCGGCGATGGCCAGCAACGTTTGTTCGCGTTCAGCTATCCAGGCAAAAGCCGGTTCGCCACTGACAGCCTCTATGCGTCTCACCCCTGCGGCCACACCGGTTTCAGCCACTATTTTGAACAAACCGATATCACCAGCGCGTTCTACATGAGTTCCTCCGCATAATTCGGTAGAAAAATCGCCTATGGTCAGCACCCGGACTTCATCACCGTATTTTTCGCCAAACAAGGCCATGGCCCCGGCTTTTACCGCAGCGTCCTTGGCCATAACCCTGGCGGCAACCGGGCTATTAGCGCGAATCTGGGCGTTGACCAGTTGTTCCACCTGACTGATTTGTTCAGCGGTCAGCGGTTCGAAATGGGAAAAGTCGAAACGCAGCCGTTCGGCTGTGACCTGCGAACCTTTTTGGGCAACATGCTCACCAAGAATCCGGCGTAAGGCGGCATGTAATAAATGGGTGGCCGAATGGTTACGTTCAGTGGCCTGACGTTGTTCGGCATTGACGCTGACTTGACCAAGCTGGCCGGTGCTGAAACTGCCCTGGAGCACTTTGCCTTTGTGCAAAAACAATTGTCCACCCTGTTTTTGGGTGTCATACACTTCAAACACGGCATCGCCGGCCTTAATGATACCGGTATCGCCGGCCTGACCGCCGGATTCAGCGTAGAACGGGGTTTGATCGAGAATGATCACACCTTCATCGCCGGCCTCCAGTTCTGTTACCGGCTGACCTTGGCGGAACAGACCGATGATATTCACGGCACCTGCCAGCTCGGTATAGCCGATAAACTGGGTATGGCTGTCGTGCTTGATATCCTGATCGTAAGCGGCGGCAAAACTGCCACCGGCTCTGGCACGTTCGCGCTGGGCGTTCATGGCAGCTTCAAAACCGGCATGATCGACCCGCAATTGATTTTCGCGGGCAAAATCGGCGGTTAAATCCACCGGGAAACCATAGGTATCGTAAAGCTGAAACACCACATCGCCGGGAATCAGATCGCCATCCAGTTTTGCTGCGCAGCTTTCCAGGATTTTCATACCCTGTTCCAAAGTTTCGGCAAAACGCTCTTCTTCTTTTTTCAGTACCCGCTCTACCTGTTCCTGAGCTTTGGCCAGTTCCGGATAGGCTGCACCCATTTCCGCCACCAAGGGGGCGACCAGTTTGTAGAAGAAAGTATCGTGGATACCCAGGCGATAACCATGACGAATGGCGCGACGAATAATACGGCGCAACACATAACCGCGGCCTTCATTGGATGGCAATACACCATCGGCCACCAGAAACGCGCAGGACCGAATATGATCGGCGATTACTCGTAGCGAGCTATTGCTTAAATCCTGGGTATTGGCCAGTTGTGCGGCCACACCGAGAATATTTTGGAATAAATCAATTTCGTAATTATTGTGTACGCCCTGCAACACAGCCGCAATCCGCTCCAGACCCATGCCGGTATCGACGGATGGCGCAGGCAAGGGCGTGAGAGTGCCGTCTTTGTCGCGGTCGTATTGCATGAATACCAGATTCCAGACTTCGATATAACGGTCGCCGTCTTCGTCCGCACTGCCGGGCGGGCCACCTGCCACATCGGCACCGTGGTCGTAAAAAATCTCGGTGCAGGGACCGCAGGGGCCGACATCACCCATAGACCAGAAATTATCTTTGGCGCCTATTCGGGAAAAACGCAGCGGATTGATTTTGACATCTTCCAGCCAGATAGCTTCCGCTTCGGCATCTTCATCAAATACGGTGACCCAAAGTTTTTCGGCGGGTATGCCCAGTTCGCCGGTTAAAAAATCCCAGGCGTAATGAATGGCATCGCGTTTAAAGTAATCGCCGAAACTGAAATTGCCCAGCATTTCAAAAAAAGTATGATGACGTGCGGTATAGCCCACGTTTTCCAGATCGTTGTGCTTGCCGCCGGCTCTGACACAACGCTGGCTGGTGGCGGCGCGGGTAAAGCCCAGCTTTTCCCGGCCCAGAAATACGTCCTTGAACTGCACCATGCCCGCATTGGTAAATAACAGGGTAGGATCATTACCCGGTATCAGTGAACTGGACGGTTGCACACTATGGCCGCGTTGGCGAAAGAACGCCAGGAAGGCGGCCCGTAATTCGGCGCTGGTCATTTTTTTCATCATGCTACGTTGATTATCCTTGTTTGTTACAAATGTTTAACCTTTGCTACCCTAGATAGTGCGCCGGCCATGTCCTTACGGACTTATCTACCCAATTTAATTTGCAATTCCAGTTGCAAGCCCTTAATCAGCTCCGCACTAAAACCGCGCTGCTGCAGGAAACGGCAGCGTTTAAACCACTCGTTGTGAGTTAACGCAGTGTTGTCATCGTATTTACTGCGATAAACCGCCAGTAACAGATTTTGCCAGTCGCCGTATTGTTCGGCAACCAGTTCATCCAGATCCTGCGCTGCAATGCCGCGTTGCTGCAATTCAAAGCGAATCCGGCTGGGACCATAGCCTTTTTCCAGACGTTGTCTGGCATAACATTCGGCATAACGCTGGTCATTTTGCCAATTCTCGGCACTGATTTTAGCAATCACCGGCAGGGCTTCCTGCCGGGTGTACCCTCTTAAGGCCAGTTTATTCAACAACTCTAGCTGGCTATGCTCGCGTCTGGCTAACAGGCGCAGGCAGATTTGTTCGATCTGCCGGCTGCGCTCAATCGCCGTCGACGAACTCGGCATCGTCTACCGCAAAAGTAGGCAAGGTATTATGCCGGGCCGCAAAGGCTTTTTCCCGGATTGCGGTTTCCAGCTCTTTGGCTTTATCTGGATTATCTCTCAGATACTGTTTGGCATTGTCTTTACCCTGGCCAATTTTTTCACTGCCATAGCTGTACCAGGAGCCGGATTTTTGCACAAAGCCATAAGACACACCCAGATCCACTAATTCTCCGAAAAAGGACACACCCTCGCCATACAGAATCTCAAAATCAGCCTGTTTAAATGGCGGCGCTACCTTGTTTTTGACTACTTTGACCCTGGTTTCGTTACCGATCACTTCGTCGCCTTTCTTGATGGAACCAATCCGGCGAATATCCAGCCGGACTGAGGCATAAAATTTCAGGGCATTACCACCGGTGGTGGTTTCCGGGTTACCAAACATCACCCCAATCTTCATCCGTAACTGGTTGATGAAAATCACCAGCGTATTTGAGCGTTTGATGTTAGCGGTCAGTTTACGCAAGGCTTGCGACATCAAACGGGCCTGCAGACCCATGTGCGAATCGCCCATATCGCCCTCGATTTCCGCTTTGGGCGTTAAGGCTGCCACGGAGTCGATGACCACAATATCCACTGCGCCGGAACGCACCAGCATATCGGTGATTTCCAAAGCCTGCTCGCCGGTATCAGGCTGGGATACCAGCAACTCACTGATATTAACACCCACTTTTTCCGCGTAATCCGGGTCCAAAGCGTGTTCAGCATCGACAAACGCTGCCGTACCACCCAGTTTTTGCATTTGCGCGATGGTTTGCAAGGTCAGTGTGGTTTTGCCTGAAGATTCCGGGCCAAAAATTTCCACCACCCGGCCACGCGGTAAACCGCCGCAACCCAGGGCGATATCCAAAGATAAAGAGCCGGTGGAGACCACATCGATGTCACGAGACGCGCCGGCATCGCCCATACGCATCACCGAACCTTTGCCAAACTGCTTTTCGATCTGCATCAGGGCGACGCCCAGCGCCTTTTTCTTGTTCTCGTCCATTTAATCCGCCTATGGTTGATTAGCTGTGATATTGCCGCCATTATCACATAGTCGCCGCCTGTGAAACAGCGTTATAGTGAAGTTTTACCCTGACTTAAAGCCGTTAAACCGCCAGCGATAACACAAACATACAACCAATATGAGGGATTTGATGCATAATATGGAATATTTTTACCCAGCATGAACCTGCCTGCCCAGCTTATGGGTAACGAGAGACTAACTACTATTTTTGATGGCTAGAAGACCCCGAAAAACGACTCCGACAATCCGCCGCCGAAAAACCCAATCCCATTTTGCCTGGCTAAAGCATCTTATTCTTCCAGCAATTTTACTGGCCGGTTTTGGTTTATTTTCTTACGTGGGCTATCTGGATTACAGCGTCCGCGAACAATTCGAAGGTAAGCGCTGGTCTATCCCGGCCAGGGTTTATGCCAATCCTGTCGAGTTGTACACCGGCTATCCGTTTACCAGCAAAAATCTGGAAGACTTGCTGCTGCAATTGCATTACCGGCAAGACGATCAACTGAACGGGGAAGGCTCTTACCATATCAAAGGTGGCCAGATTAACATCCGCACCCGTGCTTTTAATTTTGGCGACACCTTGCAGAATAGCCAGAAAGTCAGCATCAATTTTTCTGGCGGCGCCATCTCCAGCATGTTGAATGCCGAAAACGGCACTGATTTGGCCATTTTGCGCATGGACCCAATCCAGATCGGCAGTTTTTACCCTACCCGCAAGGAAGACCGGATTCTGATCAAGCTGGATGAGACGCCGCAGCAATTGCTGCAAGGCCTGTTTTCTACTGAAGACCGGGATTTTTACAAGCATTTTGGCTTATCGCCCAAAGGGATTATTCGCGCCATCTGGGCTAATATCAAAGCCGGCGGCATGGTTCAGGGCGGCAGCACCATCACCCAGCAATTGGTGAAAAATTTTTTCCTGACTTCAGAACGCAGCTTGACTCGCAAAGTCAACGAAGCACTGATGTCCTTCATTCTGGAATATCGCTACAGTAAAGACGAAATTCTGGAAGCTTATTTAAACGAAATTTTTCTGGGCCAGGATGGCGCCAGCGCAGTGCACGGCTTTGGGCTGGCCAGTGAATTCTATTTTGGCCAATCCCTGAAAAACCTGTCATTACCGCAAACCGCAACACTGGTGGCGCTGGTGCGCGGGCCGTCGTTTTATGATCCGCGCAAAAACCCGGAACGGGCCTTGGAGCGGCGTAATATGGTGCTGGACTCCATGCAGGAAGAAGGTTATCTGACGGTTCAGCAAGCCGCCGAAGCCAAACACGAAGCACTGAATGTGGCAGCGGTTACCCATCGTTCCGCTAATCGCTATCCGGATTTCATTGATCTGGTAAAACGCCAGTTAAAACAGGAATACAAGGAAGAAGACCTGACTTCCGAAGGCTTGCGCATCGTTACTACCCTGGACACCCGGGTTCAGGATACCCTGGAAGCGGCCATAGCCACCAAATTGAAGCAACTGGAAAAAAGCCCGAAAAGCGATGACCTGGAAAGTGCGGCCATTGTTACCCGCCGCGACAGCGGTGAAATTGTGGCATTGGCGGGTGGCCGGAATGCTGCCTCTACCGGCTTTAACCGGGCCCTGGATGCCGTGCGGCCGATCGGTTCCTTGATCAAACCGGTGGTTTATCTGACCGCATTGGAATATCCGGATCGTTACACCATCACCACTCCGGTCAGCGATAGCGAAATGGAGATTGAAGCCGAACCCGGTAAACTCTGGTCGCCTAAAAATTACGATAACCATGAGCATGGGGTGGTGGCTGTGCATACCGCACTGGCCAACTCTTACAATCTGGCCACCGTGCGCATCGGCATGGATATCGGTTTGGGCCGGATTGCTAATACCCTGAAAAACATGGGTATCAACAGACCAGTGGATCAATATCCATCGCTGTTATTGGGTGCTTCACCGTTAACCCCGCTGGAAGTGACACAAATGTATCAAACCCTGGCCGGCGATGGTTTTGCCACGCCATTACGCTCAATACGCGCGGTCAACGATGCCAACGGCAAGGCTTTGCAAAGTTATCCGTTTACCGTACGTCAAGCCGTCGATCCTGCCGCTACTTTTATCACCAATACCATCATGCAGGAAGTGATGCGTTCCGGCACCGGCCATTCGGCATACAACTATATGCCTGCCGATATGGCTCTGGTCGGTAAAACCGGCACCACCAATCAATTACGGGACAGCTGGTTTGCCGGCTTTAGCGGCGATTATCTATCGGTGGTTTGGGTTGGCCGCGATGATAACAAACCCACCGGCCATACCGGCGGCAGCGGTGCTTTGCAAATCTGGGCAGAAATGATGCGGCAAATCTCGAAAAAACCGGTGTCACTGGTTCCACCCGACAATGTGGAAATGAAATGGGTAGATGCCAGCTCCGGTCTGCTGAGCGGCGAAAACTGTCCCGGCGCTGTGCTGTATCCGTATGTCGAAGGCTCTGGACCCAACCAATACGGGGATTGCGCACCCGATGATAAAAACTCCCTGCTTAATAACCTGAATCCATTTTAATGAATTTAATCAAACTTGTTTGCTTGCTGGTAACTGTTTTATTCAGCAATCATGCCGGTGCCGAAGCAGCACCATTGGCACAATTAAAAGCCTTTCTGCATGCCAGCGCCAGCTTTGCCGCCGACTTTCAGCAAGTCAGCCTGGATAAATCCGGCCATCCGGCCCTGACCAGTTACGGCAAGTTTTATCTGAGCCGGCCCGGCAAATTCCGCTGGAATTATCAAAAACCCTTTGTGCAGGATATTGTTTCCAACGGCGGCAAAGTCTGGTTTTATGATGCCGATCTGGCTCAGGTGACCGTAAAAAAACTCGACGACTCGCTAGGCTCCACCCCGGCTCTGCTGCTGACCGGCCAGGTTGATCTGGAAGAAAAATTCCGTCTGGACGAACAAGGTAAGGATGAAGAACTGAACTGGATCCGTTTATCGCCCAAAGACGAAGAAAGCGGCTTTAAGTACATCATGATAGGCCTGAGCGGCGGCCAATTGGCCGGCATGGAACTGAGTGACAATTTTGGTCAGTTGACCAGAGTGTATTTTTCCAACATCCAGATTAATCCCAAATTAGACGCCGATCTGTTTGAGTTTACGCCGCCTAAGGGGGCGGATGTGTTTGGGAATTAGATTTAACGGTTCAGGTTTAATCTGCGTGTTACCAGAATAAGATCAAGCCTAACCGTGACCACATAGGCGACCATACAACTCTCCTTACATCCGGCGCAATACGGGGGCCTATCACCTATTGACGCCCTATGGATTGCGGGTTATCGTGTTAAACAACCCCAAGCACCCATCAGCGAAGTTATTTTTAGCTTAATTCAACACATCTGAACTAGTACAGCTTGATTTTGATAGGGCAATTCAGCTCTCGTTGATTGGCTTTGCGGGCCGAGATAATACGGATAATTCATGTCTTGGCGTGTAAACAACGACAAATAAGCGTTGTTCGATTTTACCCATCAATTGATACCGATTTTCACCATAGGAATGACGGTTATCAGCCTGCACAATTCAATCGGGGTCGAAAAATGCCCGTGCTGCATAGGCGAAACCGAACCCTCGCTCACGAAAGCAGGCTTCGCTTTTGACATCATTCCATTCAAAATTCATTTCATGAATATAGTTCATTGGCCTACTTTAGGCAACTATTTGCCATCTTAAGCCTGTAACAATGCAAATCAGGTTTTATCTTTTGCTATTTGCTTGTCAATCGCATATTAGAATGAGTACGGAGATAAACAGTCATTTTTTGAAAATCAATATGTTAGTGCAACGCAAAATGGGCAGATAATCAAAATGGCTGTTTGAATACAAAGAAACTTGGTTATTTTCACAGCATTTGATAGGGGTTTCGCGTTGCTCTACCCAGCCCTAGCAGAGGGAGCTTATCGCTCCCTTTTTCTGTAAAAAGCCCGAACTTTTACAAATTAGATCCCAGGCTAACTCAGGATTCAGGCGCAGTTCATTTACCAGACTCCGCCGGAGCCGGCAGGTTTTTTTGATCGGCTAATATCAGTACAAAGTCACTGGCTTCGCGGATGGTTTTTTCCATGACATTAATCAGGCGGCTGATGTCGATGCCGATATCAACAAACTCCTGACGCAATGCGGCGATGGCGTGGGCATTGAGGTTGTGTTTTAAAAACAGCACTTGATCCTGAAAGTCGGCCAGTACCGGCTGCATGCGGGTTTCCGCCAATTGCAGGGCTTTGATTAAACGCTGGTATTGCAAACGGGATTTTTTCAGCTGTTGCTGGCTGCGGGCGCGCAGGGTGCGATTGCTGTATAGCTGTAATTCGGCTTCCCATTCGGTAAACAATGCTTCGCTGACTTGCTCGATGGCCTGAATGCGCAAACTGACTTGATCGGCTTTGCTGCGGCATAATTCGTAGCGGCTTTTCAGCAGTTGATAACGCTGCTCCAACGGGCTGTCTTTTATTTTGACGACGATTTTGAATTTATCCAGGGCATCGACAAATTGGTCGCGGCAATCCTGGAGGCTATGACAGGCCTGATTAACCTGGCTGACCACGATATCGCGCTTGTGATGACCCAGCAAGGACTCACGACTTTGATAATAAACGCGTTGCAAACGCTTGTTGAACACGGACAGAATAAAGTTAATCATGTGCTAGATAAAATCGTCGTGATGAATAATGCGCAGCGGACAGTTAAGACTGGCCGCAAACCCGGCAAAAGCCGCATCCACAATACCGTAACGCTGTAAATCCGGCAATCCGGCATGGAGGTCTGGACGTACTGACTTAACCAGTATCAATTCATCGGCCTGAATAACAGTAGCTGCCCAGGCTGCCAGACTGTCGGAGCTGACGTCCCAGCTGGCGGCAATACCGGCTTTATCCAAGTCCGCTGCTTGCGGCGACCAGATATGAACCCCAGCCGCCGGCAGCTCTGCCAAACTGGTCTGAATGCTGAACTCCGGCTGCAAGGCTTGATATAAGATGGCCATTTGCTGCATGGCTAAAATGGCCATGTAATGGGCACTGCTATCGTTAAACCGGTAACGCAGTTGGACGATGCGCACTTGTTCAGCAAATTCGCCGCCGCCCGGCACCAGCAAAGTAGCTTGCGGCGTCGCGGCCAGACGCTGTAAACAAGTTTCCAGCCCACCGCTGCTGATTAAACTGCCACCCAGTTTTACCACCCGCATCAGACTTTAAACCGGGCCAGTAATTGCAATAATGCGGCGGCTTTGTCGAAACATTCCTGATATTCCGCATCCAGTTGCGAATCATAGGTAATGCCGCCACCAGCCCAAAAGCGGATGCTATGCTGGTTATACACCAAGGTACGGATGGCGATATTGGTGTCCATATTGCCATCAAAGCCGATATAACCAATCGCACCACAGTAGACACCACGCCGGTGTGGTTCCAGCTCTTCGATAATTTCCATGGCCCTGATTTTAGGTGCGCCGGTGATGGAGCCGCCGGGAAAACAGCTGCGTAATAAGTCTACGGCTTGCTGATCGGGCGCCAGAACTCCGGTAATGGTACTCACCAAATGATGGACGGTGGCAAAACTTTCTACTGCAAACAGTTCCGGTACCTGTACCGTGCCTTCCCGGCAGCTTTTGCCGATATCGTTACGCAGCAAGTCGACTATCATCAGGTTTTCGGCCCGGTCTTTTTCACTGGCCGCCAATGCCTGAATTTGGGCCTGATCTTCACTGGCTGAGGCTTTGCGGGGCCGGGTACCCTTGATTGGTTTGGTTTCGACCTGTCCGTTCCGCACTTGTAAAAAGCGTTCCGGCGAAGAACTTAAAATCTGCACATCGGCCAGATTCAGATAAGCACTGAAAGGTGCGGCATTGATTTGGCGCAATACTTGGTAGGCAACCCAGGCATCACCCTGGCAGGGACTGACAAAGCGCTGGGTGAGATTAACCTGATAGCAATCGCCGGCGGCAAGATAGGCTTTAATTTTATTAAAAGCGCCGGCGTAAGCGGTTTTATCCATATTCGCGCTCGGCTCAGCCAGTACCTGGAAATCAGCTAGCGGTGGCTGGGCCGGGTGACTAAACTCTTCAAGCAGCTCGGCCAGCCGCGATGGCGTCAGGTCGTAAGCCACCAGCCAGCTCTGTTTGAGCTGATGATCGACGATAACAGCCCATTGGTAAATACCAATCGCCATATCGGCGATACCTTCACTTTGACTGGCCAGTTCCGGCAGTTTTTCGATACGTCTGGCCAAATCATAACCGAAATATCCGATGGCTCCGCCGTTAAAGGGTAACTCGGCAATCGCCGGCCTGGGTGGACCCAGATGTTGTTTAAGCAGTTGAAACGGATCTGCCAGACTATGAGTAATCACGCCCTGATTGTCTATCAAGGTCAGCTCGGCATAAGTCTGCAGGGTGCAGACCGGGCCATATGCCAGAATATCGAACCGCCCCTGCTGACTGAGCGGGTGCGCGCTATCCAAAAAGACGGCCCAGGGCCGGTTTGCCAAAGGAGCAAAGATTAAGGCGCTATCCTCAAAATAAGGCAACGCGTGTGTTACGACATTATCTAAAGACATCAAATGCTGGGTAAGCGGCGAATTAAAGCAGGAAGCTGCCAGGACGGAAGTGCTAATTTTATACCAGCCACCGCTATTAGCAAAACTGACCGCCAAGATATGCCACGGCAACCGCTGGGGCGCAGTCACCGGCATCTATCTGGGCCGATAGCGCCGGACTTTTAAAAAGCTGATTAAAATCACGATAAATCAGGCCCTGCTCCGCAGCAATCTCTTGTAATAAAAACCGGCCAACTCCGGCGCCACATAATTCTGCGACTCCGGTTTGGCTGCTGCGCTGTAATTGTTGAGCACAGGATTGCCAAATCAATTGCTTCTGGCGGTTTTTTAAGGTTAAGGCAAATGCCTGCCACAGCGGCCAATCGCTTTGACTGAACTCGTATCCGGTCAGGCGTGATAAGCGCCGGGCACTGGCCTGCAGGGTTTTTTCAGCGCCATCGGCGGTATCGGCCTGATCATGGGCTTCATCCAGATCACCGCAGACCCGATAAACATCGGCCATGGTGGCAAAATATTCGGTCATTAAGCCCATGTTCTGACCATTAAATTCCGCCTGCTGGGCAACAGCCATTACTGCGCTGCGAATCACACCGGTATAGAGCAGTTCGCCTGATACCAGACGCTGATAATCACTATAGCCTTTTACCTGCAATTGCTGATTTTCGATTAAAACGATATCGGTGGTGGTGCTGCCGGTATCGACAAACAAGCCGAATTGGCAAGCTTTGGCTGCCAATTCGGCACTGGCCAGCCAATTAACTGAGGCTATGGCCATATAATGACTGGGCTGAATTTCGGCAGGACTTAAAAAGCCAAATTGACTGGCGTAAATCCAGATTTGCTGCTGGGATAAATGCTGCTGCATGACGCGGATGATGGTGTCCACGCCTTCAACCCTGCTGTTAAAACAGTCTGCCAATTCGCCGGTCATGGTGATGAAATGGCTGTAACTGCCTGCCGGCAGGGTCAGCAGATAACTTGCCACCGCCGAATGCAGATAACCGATGCCTTTCCAGAGTGGGCAGGCCAGTTGGGTAACATGCAGCACTTCAGCCGCTGGATTAAGGCAGGCGGCTTTGACATGGGCGCCACCGATATCCCAGCCGATAATATATTTTTCCATGCGCTCTTTACAGATTGATATTGACGGATCGCTGACGGCTTAAGGCCATATCCGGATTATGCTGCAATAAAGCCAGTACCTGGGCGGCCGGATTAATAGCGGTAGCCTGATGAATACCGGCATACGACGTGGTTAGTCTGGGGTTGATTTCCAGCACTAACAGGCCATGCCGGCCAGTTTCAAGCAGGTCGATGCCGATGTACCCCCATAAATCAGGTATGGCAGCAGCTATCTGCGCCAGCAGCCTGGTATAGACTTGCTGATAGTCACTGGCAATATTGACCTGACAGGCTTGCAGTATAAACTGTTTTTGTTTGATTATGACCTGCTGACGGTTGACAGATAATAACCAGGCCTGACCGTTTTTGAACAGGGCCGAAAGGCTAAGTGCAGCACCTTGCAGATAAGGCTGGATGATGTAGTTCTGATCGGCATACTGACGGCTTTGCGCAACCAAATCCAGCTGGGTGTCTATTAGTGTTGCCCCCTGACAGCCCAAGCCATCCCGGGGCTTTATCACCACCGGAAGTGGCGGCAGTGCCGATACTGTATCGAACAATGCCGTGTCTACAACAGGAATTCCGGCGGCAGCCAAACACTGATAAGTGGCGTATTTGTCGGCACACAGGTTTATGGCTGAGGGTGAAGACAGCAGCAGAATTTTCTGTTGGGCCAGACATGATTCGGCCAAGCGGCTAAGCAAACCATCGCTTTCCGGGGCCACCGGCCACATTGCATCACATCGGGTGATCAGTTCCGGCAGGCATTGCCACAGGGTCTGATCAGCCGTGATAGTGACGATTTCTGTTCGGGCCGGTAGCCATAAATCCCGGCAGCGGCTATCCAAGGGCAGTAGAATATCAATATCGGTCAGATCGGCTAAATCATCCAGCAATGCCTGGAGCATGGCCCTACCCTCTCTGGCCAATGAGGCTGGCAGTTTCTGACCGGCCAAACCACCACCGCAGATATATTCGAATACCAGGATTTTCAAGCTTTTACACCTTTATGCAAATTATTCCAGTGATTGATTTAAAAGACGGTGTGGTGGTACATGCCGTACGCGGGGAACGCAGTCATTATCAGCCTATTCAGCATCATTCAAAATTATGCGCCGGTAGTACGCTAGCCGAAGTGATGGAAGGTTTTTTACAGTTATCTGCGTTTCAAACCTTTTATATCGCCGATTTGAATGCTATCAGCGGCCAGGGCCATCATCAGCCTTTAATTACTGAGTTGTTAAGCCAGTATCCCGGCATCGAATTCTGGGTGGATAACGGTAGTCAATTAAAGGGCCTGAACGTTGCTGATCCGGCTAATTATACAACGGTGATCGGCACTGAATCACAGCTATACGCACCTTTTAAATGTACAGCAGATTTTATTTTGTCGCTGGATTACCAGCGTCAGCAGGCCAGCGGTCATGCAGGCTGGTTTGAGCAGGCGGAATTCTGGCCGGAACGACTGATAGTGATGACTTTAAATCGGGTGGGCAGTCAGGACGGGCCGGATTTTGCCAAATTGGCGGAATTTACGGCGGCTTATCCGGAAAAACAGTTTATTGCTGCAGGTGGGGTACGCCACTACCAAGACTTGCAGGTTTTGGCTGGAAATGGGGTCAAGGCGGCTTTGCTGGCAACCGCTTTACATAGCGGTGCAATCACTCAATTTGATTTTTAGCGGTACGGCTGAGCTGGCCTGTTGCTAAATGCCAGACAAAAAAATACCCCAGCATGCCGGGGTATTTTTAACATCCTTAACTACTAACGAATTAAACGTTGTTAGGAGCAAATGGGTGTTTAGCGGTACCTTTAGCTGCCAATACTTCTTTAGCAGTTGGGGTGCCAGCAACAGCGCGAGCAAGTGCTTCTCTGGTTGCTTTGTAGTTGAATTCTTCGATTTTTGCATCGTCTTCAGCCAACCAGTGGATGAAAACACCAACAGAAATGAACAAGTCATCAGCTTCTTCGACAGGGATAGTACCGTCTTCTACAGAATCAGCTACCGCTTGGGCAACAGCACGTTGTGCTGGGCCAAACATTTGAACTGCTTGTTTTGCACCTTTGATGGTAACTTTGTTGAACAGGATGGTTGCAGGTTTAACCAACAGGTTAGGAGCAACAACAGCCAACAGAGTTGAGAAACCGTCTTTATTGTTGGTCAGCGCGTTTGCAAATGCTGATTCAGCAGCAGAACCGCGTGGGCCAATGATTAAATCGATGTGTGCAATTTCGTTACCGTCGCCAACTAAAGATTCGCCTACGCGTAAGTTTGTAATTTTTGCCATGTTAAATGTATCCCCTTAAAGATGATTGAATCAAGTATGAGATAGGTCATGTCTCATCATTGAATTTTGCGAAAATCCGTCCCTCTATGGCGGAGCGGTATTGATTGTATCCAGAGACTCCCTCAGAGATACCGCCAATACTGTCGCTACCGTCATGTCAGCAGTTGTCCCCGGATTGATTTTTTTGGCTTTCAAAGCCTTGTCTATACTTTTCAGTTTTGACCAGACTTGCTCAAGCTTATGTGCCTGTCTTATATCATCACAGAGTGGCAATATTTGCGACTGCACCCAATCGGTATACTGCTTTCCATATTTTCGCTCAATATGACTATCGGGAAACCGAGCCAGCATTTCACAATAGACAGCCAATGCAGCCCAGCCCGAATCATCAGACAAAACGAAAGCACGATTATACTCTAAAATTGAAAATTCAAAAATATCTTTATATTTATAGGCGTATTGGTAAGCAATTCTATCCCGGTCGCCGGCAAGCGCCATTGCTTGTCTTAAATCAACTTCGGCAGCCTGATTGACATCCTGCCGGGCTGCCTCTCCCAAACCACCAGGCGCCGCCAGGCGTATGGCCTTAAATACCCATTCGGCATCGGTGATACTGGTGTTATCCAATACCTCGCTTAAGGCCTGCTGTAAGCTTTGCCCAGGCCGGCACAAGTAAGCAGCCTGGAGTAAAGGCGCACATAACAGCACGATGCCCAGATTGGTATTACAAGCCACTGCTGCGCGGGTAGCTTTAACTGCGTAATAGATTTTTTCACCCAGACTGTATTCAGGCCTGGTGATGGGCTCGGCACTGACCTCTGCACTGGTTCTGAAATCGGCGACAGTCATGTCGTGGCCGGCACTATAGATACTGACATTGCCGGGTTTAAAGGCTTGCAGTTCGATTTCGCAAGCCTGCCGGTAAGCTTCGGCCAATTGTGTCTGAGTCAGCATGACGGCTGCATGAGTCTGTCCAGCAAGTCATTGACCAAACTGGCGGCTATATCAATTTGGCACACGCTTTGTAAGCCTTTCCAGGCCGGCACACTGTTAACTTCAATAATCTGATAGCGGCCTGCGGCATCGCGAATAATATCAACCCCGGCATAATCCATTTGCAGGGCGGCGGTAGCCTGTATGGCTAATTCGCTGATTTCATTATCCAGGATGATGGTTTCACAAGAGGCGCCGCGTGCCACATTGTTCAGCCAGGAAATGCCACGCCTGCGCATGGCTGCAACTGCATGACCGTTGATAACAAATACCCGCACATCAGAATAACCATCACCATCACATTCAATAAAACGTTGCAGATAATAGATACCGTGACTACTGGTCAGCCAGAGTAAATCGGTGGATTTTTCAATGCGGCGAATGCCCTCGCCTTGTGAACCGAACAAGGGTTTGCTGATCAGATAATGCCCGGCAGCCAATTCCTGTCCGGCAATGGCTAATGCCTGCTCCCGGTCACGCAATACCCAGGTTTGCGGCGTTGGTAAGCCATTGTGCTGTAATAGAAAACTGGTCATGCCCTTATCCACGCTGAGTTCTATGGCCCGGCCATGATTATAGACCGGAATGCCCAGCATTTTCAGGGTATGGAGTATATCCAGATAAAACACCACTTCTTCCAATGAGCCGCCGGGCACACCGCGCACGAATACCGCATTCGGCAGGCGGTCGGCAAAACCGGGCAAATAAACCGGCAGACAGGCGTTATCCAACTGCAAACGGCATTCGGTTAAGGAGACATAGCTGGCATGATGACCTCGCGCGGCAAAGGCCAAGCATAATTGCTTGCCATGCCAGCCGGGATCGTCGGTAAAAATGGCAATATGTGACAAGGGATTCTGCTAATTAAAAGCTGTATGACACCAAGCCGCCCGGATAGACCCGGACAGCTTGAGTAAGACGATGGGAGGATTTAAAGACCGAAAGACTTATCCAGCAATTGATTATCCAGTTTGCCGGCTCGATAGCTTTTGCCGGAATCAACCGCAGTGACAATCACACTGGCCGGACTAAACAACATGGCGTCGACTTTGAAAAAGTCGTATTCATAGGCTTTAAAGATTTCCGCAAACGGTTTACCGTAATCTTTTGAGGTTGAACTGGGTAAGGTATTGGCCAGTTGTTCGGCTTCGGCATCACTGCCTTTGACAAACAAATGCACTTGACCGGCAAACAGGATGGCATCATTGGTGCGACCCATGGCTTTGACAAAATTCGGGTGTGGCGGACAAATAGGCGCACTGCCGGAACCGTCAATGATGTTTTCCAGTGGGAAATGCAAAGCATGGGCTTTATGTAAAGCCACTTCCAGTACTCGGCCAACCACTTGTACACCACCGGCCAAGCTGCTGGTAGGCGTTACAATAATGGTCAATTTATCCGCTGTCACTCCACAGGCTGTTGCCACTTTTTCTACAATTTCCAGCGGCGGCACAGCATCGTTTTCGATCACCAGCGCGGTTTGCGCAGCGCTATCGCGGTAATCAAGTTCTTTGTATAACTCTTCTACCGGCTCCACAAGACCTTCTCTCAGCTTGGTAGCCAGCGCTCGGGCCGGGCCGGAACCCAGGGCATAATATTTACCGTGCGACAAACTCCAACCGGCATATTGGCTGCCCAGACAGGACAGGACCGGATTACTGGTATGCACATTAATCGTTAGCGGCCAGTTTTGGGTGTAACTACTTTGCGAAATTGCGGCAGTACCCAGGCCGCCCATACAGATCTCGGTAATGATACGTCCGGCTTCCAGGCCGCCCGGTACCGTGATGCCGGCATCGATAATGGTGGCGCCATTTTCCAGTTTTGTGACAGCCAGTCTCAGCTTATCGGCATGATCCAGCAAATATTGCACCAGAGGTTGGGTAAGTTGATTGACACTAGCCTGATATTCCATGATTTTAACGACCTGTATTTAAAAGATTTTCTATGATTTTTTGCTGCTGGCGCAGGCGTGACTGTGCCTGGCGGGTAGTTTCTCCGCTGGCAATGATACTGCATATGGGCTGCCCCTTGCCAATAATTGCGCCGGATGCGGGCAGATCGTGCGTCCAGGCTGGCCAATGCAGATTATGGGGTATCTGCACAGTTTGCCGGGCGTAAATAATCTGATAGGCCTTTGGCGTAAAATTAGCTGTAAGCTCAATCAAAGTGCCGTGCAAACAGGCTTGTACATGCCAGTTAAATATCTGTGGATCATAAAGTTGGGCGCTGGCCGGTATTCTGGGATTTATCTCCAGCACATAACATTGCCGATTCATCTGAATAAAATCCAGACTGCCCAGGCCTTGCAAGGGATAGATAGTCAATAATCTGGTCAGGCTGTTTAGTAATTGCCGGTATTGACTGTCCGGCAAATGGCCGCCGTTGGCAATGCCGGCAAACAAAAAGTCCTCCCCGGCTACGCTTTGGCACCATTGCCGATTAAGCCCCAATGGCCGAAATTGGCCTGCTGCGGCAATAAAGCTCAAAGACATGGGCTTACCGGGTAAATAACGTTGCCAATAGCCCTGCTCTGCCGGCAAATCTACGGCTGAATCTGTACGGCGAATACCGACTCCACCCTGACCGTACCTGGGTTTAAACAACCAGTTTTGTCCGGCCGGCGCCGAAAATCGGCAAGGCGAATGCGGAATTTGCAAATCCGCTAACTGCCGGGAAAATGTTGCTTTATCCTGTAACGCAGTGAATACGGCGGCGTTATTACCCAATACCCGCCAGTGTTGTTCCAGATAGGCCAGACTCAGCGGATGCTGTTCAAAACCACTGCCATAAATCAGATAGGCACATTGATGTTCGGCCCTCAGCTTTGCCAATGCCGGTTGTAAATCCGCCAGCGCCAAGCTGTCTACCTGGATACTGGCCAGTGCCAGTTGCCGGGTATCCTGATCAGCAAAACAATCGATCACCACAGCGCTATAGCCGGCCTGGACAGCCAGTTGCACCAGCATGCGCGCCGATTGGGCAATCAGCAATAGTTTGGGCGGATTTGCAATAAACAAGTTTTGATGGCGATTAGTGGCTGAAACGACTCTATAACAGGCCGCAGCTGATTTTGGGCTATTATAGGGCCAAGCACACTACGTGATGCTGCTGACTGTCGACTGACCTTACCTGGTTTTACCCTGCGTAGCTGACTCTCTGTGGCGATTTTAACCCGGCAACCTGCTCAATTCATGGCTAAAAAATCGAAAATTGCCTTTGTCTGCAGCGAATGCGGCGCAGACTATCCCGGCTGGTCCGGGCAATGCAATCAATGCGGAGCCTGGAACAGTATTAAGGAACTGCGCCTGGCTAGCGCCAAATCAGGTCGCGACACCAGCGGTTATGCCGGTCTGCGTAGTGAAGTGCATGTATTGGCGGATGTCAATCTAACCCGGACGGAGCGCATTTCCACGGGTTTGAGTGAATTTGACCGGGTATTGGGCGGCGGTATTGTCAAAGGCAGTGTTGTATTGATCGGCGGTGCACCCGGCGCCGGCAAAAGTACTATTTTACTGCAAGCCATTGCCCATATCGCCCAACATCAGGCGGTACTGTATGTGTCCGGCGAAGAATCGCTGCAACAAATTGCCGAACGCGCCCAAAGGCTGGGTTTGCCAACCGCCGGCATCAAAATGCTGGCGGAAACTTCAGTCCAGCACATCTGCAGCATTCTGGATGAAGAACAGCCTCAGGTGGTGATTATTGACTCGATACAGGTGATGTACACTGCCGACAGTGAATCGGCACCCGGCTCGGTGTCACAGGTGCGGGAATCTGCCAGTTATCTGACCCAGTATGCCAAACGCAGCGGCGTGTCGTTTTTTTTGGTGGGCCATGTCACTAAAGATCAGTCTTTGGCCGGGCCTATGACCCTGAGCCATATCGTTGATGCCCAAGTGGTGTTGTCATCAACCGATGATGCCCGTTTCCGGGTGCTGCGCGCCGACAAGAACCGCTTCGGCAGCGTGGGTGAGCTGGGCTTTTTTGCTATGGAAAGTACCGGTTTGAAAGAGGTGAAAAATCCTTCCGCCATGTTTTTATCCCGCGCGGAAAAGCCTGCGCCCGGCAGTGTCGTCACGGTGCTGTGGGAAGGCACCCGGCCCTTGCTGGTGGAAATTCAGGCATTGGTCACCGAAAGTCAGTATGGTAATCCGCGGCGTCTGGCGGTAGGCCTGGATCAAAACCGGCTGGCCATGCTGTTGGCCGTGCTGTCGCGGCATGGCGGCATTTTTACCGGCACCGATGAAATTTATACCAATGTGGTTGGCGGCATTAAAGTCAGTGAAACCAGTAGCGATCTGGCCATTGTTATCGGGGTGGTATCCAGCCTGCGTGACCGCATTGTTCCTTACGACACGGTGTTTTTTGGTGAGCTGGGCTTGAACGGTGAAATTCGCCCGGTTGCCAATGGCCACGCCCGCTTGAACGAAGCAGCCAAACATGGCTTTAAACGCGCGGTTATTCCTAAAAGTAATAAACCAAAAGATGTCATTAAGGATTTACGGGTATATCCGGTCACAAATATTCAGGAAGCCCTGGCAGTGCTGGAAGAGTTGTAAGGCCGCAATTTCGCTTATACCGGTGCTTGAATGGCTGGACAATGCTGAAAACAGCTATAACAAGCTAAATCAGCCCACCTGATAACAAAATCCGCTCATCATTTGCCTAAAACAGGTTAGGATGTAGGCGATTGTCATTTTTAAAGCCTGAATTATGCTCGAATTAATATGGATTAGCGCTGCCTTGCTGGCCGGCTTACTGGCTAGCCGTCTGTTTTTCCCGCCGCTGGTTGGCTATCTGGCTGCCGGCTATGCCTTACATTATTTTAAGATTCAGGCCTTACCCAATCTGGCGCATCTGGCTGACATAGGCATACAGTTACTCCTGTTCACGGTGGGTTTAAAATTAAAAGCCCGTTCCCTGCTGCGCAAAGAGGTATTAAGCGTAGGCGGTTTACATTTGTTATTGATGGCATCGGTATCCGCTTTAGTGTTTTTTTGGTTGGATCAACGGGTTACCGGCGGCTTGATTTTGGGCGTCAGTCTGTCATTTTCCAGCACGGTGCTGGCAATCAAGGTATTGGAAGACAGCGGCGAACTTTCTGCTTTACATGGTCGGGATGTGCTGAGTATTCTAATACTACAGGACATTGTGGCTATTGGGCTGCTGGCCTATGCCGAAGGTGAACAGCCCCAACCCTGGGCAGCGGCCTTGTTTCTACTGCCTTTACTACGGCCTATCACCCATCGTTTGCTAACGGCCTGTCACTCTGCAGAACTAAAACTGTTGTTGGGGGTGACGCTGGCTTTGGCAGGCGGCGTGCTTGCAGAACATGTCGGCGTTGCTGCGGATATCGGTGCACTGTTAACCGGTTTGACCCTGGCCGGCCATCCCAGCACCACTGCATTGGCAAATAAGCTATGGGGAATCAAGGAATTATTTCTGGTGGCGTTTTTCCTGCAAATCGGCTTGACGGATTTACCAGGTCGCGAACAATTTGTAATAGCGCTACAGTTGCTTGCCATGCTACCCTTACAAGGATTAATGTTTTTTGGGCTGTTTTTATTTGCCGGTTTACGCGCGCGCAATGCTTTTGTCTCGGCATTGGTATTGATGACTTATTCAGAATTTGCTTTGATTACCACTGGCGCCGTGGTTAAAGCAGGCCTGCTACCGGATGAATGGCAGGCTATTATCAGCTTGGCGGTAGCCGGTTCTCTAGCGATTGCCGCTCCGCTGAACCGTTTTTCGCAACCGTTGTTTGCGGCTTGCGAAACATTTTTGATTAAATTTGAAAAACCATCCGGTCACCCCGACCGCCTGCCTGATTGCTTGGGTGTGGCTGAATGGCTGGTGATCGGCATGGGCGATACCGGTATTTCTGCCTATCAAACCCTGGCCAACCAGGAGCAGCGCGTGGTGGGCCTGGATGCCGACCCCACGGTGCTGGAACGCTTATTAGCTGATGGTCGCCGGGTAGTTTATGGTGATGCGGAAGACAGCAGCCTGTTGAGCCGATTGCCCTTAGAACGGATTAAAGGCATTGTGCTGGCCGTGCCCAGCCTGGAAGTCAGGACCTCAGCAATCAGCTTATTGCGAAAACGCGGCTTTTTAGGTTTAATCGGTACTGTGGGCGGTAATGCGGAAGAAGCACTAAGTTTGCAACAGCAGGGCGCGGATTTTGTGATACAACCATTGCTGGAAGCCGGCAAACAATTGGCAAAACAAATTACCGGAAATCGCACTCCTCAGCACTAAACCTGTCTGCGCGTTGCTGATCACAGAACCCAGTAAAAGGCATTGAATTTAAACGCCGCGATTTGGTCGATATTATAATGTTGCACTTGGCCCCAGGTTTTTGTACCAGGGCTTTTATAAAGAATTAGCCGGCAGCCGTTTTTCTAGAATTGCCGGGCCGGCAACACTTGCTGATTTTGTTTCATTAGGTTATAAACCAACCATAAACATCCAGCCGTGCGGTGATGATTAACATAGAACTTGTATCAATGAAACGAGAATTGCTATGCCATTGAATATTCCCATCAGCGAGGTATTAAAACTTTGTGGCGAACCAGCAATCGTTGTTTCTCCACAATTGCAGCTTGTCGCTTGCAACAATGCCGCACACAATATTATTGGCATCCCTCTCCAAACCAGTGCAGACCAGGAGCTGATGCTTGATTCCGTGCTAAGTAATAGCGAATCGGCTCGTAGCGCTCAGCCCTCCCCTCAAACTCAATTTTTTAAAGACAAAAAACCCTATAACTATATTCGCCATCAAAAATCTGCTGACGGCGAAAGTATAGTGGTACAGGCATTCGGCAAGCCGCTGTTAGATGAGCAGGGTCAGTTGTATTTGTTTGAAACCATGCGGGTGTTAAATCAACCCAACAGCTCAAAAAACGATAATCGTAAAAACATCATCGGCCAATCGGAAGCCTGCGCCAAAATGCGTGAGCGTATTCAAAAAGTCGCTCCCACTAAATTACCGGTGTTGCTGTACGGCGAAAGCGGTAGCGGTAAGGAAATGGCTGCGCAATACGTTCATCAATTATCCACCCGGCAAAATAAGCCGTTTGTGGTGGGCGACTGTACCGTATTGACTGAAGCGCTGTTCGAAAGTGAGTTATTCGGTCACGAAAAAGGCTCTTTTACCGGATCGGTCGGCGAAAAAAAAGGCCTGATCGAAGTCGCTAACGGCGGCACTTTGTTTCTTGACGAAATTGGTGAATTACCCTTATCACTACAGGCAAAACTGTTAAGGCTGCTGGAAAATTTTACCTATCGGCGGGTGGGAGGCACTGAATTTTTGACTGCCGATGTGCGCATCATTTCGGCAACCAATCGGGATTTGTTTGAGATGGTCAAACAAGGTGGTTTCCGCCAGGATTTATACTATCGTTTGGCCGTGTTTCCTATCCTGGTACCTTCTTTATCAGAACGCCGAGAGGACATTCCCTTGCTGGTTGAAGGACTGCTGGAACAAATCGGCAAAGAGATGGGACGCAAGCTCAAAACATCAGAGGACGCCATGAAAAAGCTGTGTTCCTTGTCTTTGATCGGCAATGTGCGTGAATTACGCAATATTTTGCAATATGCCAGCGCCGTGTGTAATGACGACGTCATTACCCCGGAAGATTTGATGATAGCTGGAAATGGTTTGTATCAGGCCGATCCTGATGCGGGTTTATCTTTCCGCAGAGCTGAGCCGGCTGCCGCTCCCCCGGTGTCGGCTGCCGGCAGATCGGTTTTGCCAAATACCGATGCCGAATTCCAGCCGCTGCCTGACGATATAGTCGATAGAGTGGAAATGCAATATATGGCGGATTTGGTTAAACGTCATAATGGCGATAAAAGCAAAGTTGCTGAGCATCTTGGTATCAGCCAGCGCACTTTGTATCGGCGGCTTGCTGCCATCAAGCAAAATTTCAAAGACTTCGTGATTGATGAAAGCGGCGAATAACAGCCAGGCCATCATCTAATACTTCGCAAAACCGCCTCCCTAATCAGCACTCGACAGCACCCGTTCACCAATAGCCGACTATCAGCTGCCAGCAACACCTGCTACTATTTTGCTATAATTATCAAAAGCAATTGATTACTACGCCCTTACTCTGCGGCGTTTACTACTTTATGACCAGCACACAGGGACTGATTTATGCAAAAAGATAACAAAACGCCGCTCTGGGTTTATTTGGCGCTATCCAGCATTGAAACACGCAAAGGCGCAAAACTGCTGATATTGAGTAATATTGTTTTTAGCGCTTACTGTGTGCCCTGGGTCAGTTTTTTTAATGACATCGAATGGGTAGCCAAGCTGTTTTTGCTGGAAGACTGGGAATGGTTTGCGATGACTTCTCCAATGACTATTTGGTACTGGCTAAGCCTGAAATGGGTGGATAAAAATCGCGGCTGGCAGGCATCTGTCGAAAAAGTCTGAGTCTAATCAACATTCGATAATTCATCAAGCTCAATTCGGTACGCAGTGCGTTCCAGTTTAGATAAATCAGATAAAAAACACGTAAGTGGCAATGGTTTCGGGTATCGAAACCTTTGCCAAATTCCAGTACTGTTCCTGTTCATGCGCCAGGACGCAGTTCTTCAAGGTGATCGCGCAAAGCGCTTAAAGCCGACTGCTTGTCACTTTGGTTATTCGCCTGGATAATCTAGGTGACGGTCATGCGGCTGCATTGCCTAGCGCGCTGCCCAAGGTGTATTTGTGGCAACGGCTAAATCCAGCCACGAATTTTTTCAAAATGTACGACCAGATTCAGGGCATCACGGTCAATCGGTCAGTGTTCATAGCGTGCCACAAAAACATCAACCACCCCAAAAAATCAACAAGGCGGCTACGCCCTCTTATCCCATAAGGATCGAATGGCTGTAAACGGCCATGAGCGGAAGTTTGCTTGCTCCGCTGGACAGACATTCATGTGGCCGCTCTGCTCTGAAATCTGCCGGATCAGCAACAGGCTTTCCTTCTGATACTAGATGACAAACTAATATTTCTTGACGGTCGTCTTATATACTTGGTTTTATGACTAGACATCTGAAAATACGGAGCAGCAGATGAATTTGGCTCAATACCTAGCAGGACAACAAGATCTATACAAAGAATTTGCTGAGCTGGTCGAGGGAATTCTTGAGGCTTCGATTCGTGGGAACCGACAGCTTCGCTTACAGCAAGTGCAAAGTCGGGCCAAGAACCCAGCATCACTTAAGGGTAAACTCGAGAAGGCTGGATTGCTGGAAAGCAATGCCATCGAGGACGATATCAAGGACTTGGCAGGTTGCCGCCTGATCTTCTACACCAACTCAGATGTTGCAGCTTTTCTGTCCTCAGGAATCCTGCAAGAACAATTCAAGGTCGATTGGGAGCGGACCAAATTTCACCACCCGGTGCCCATGGCTTCAGAGAAGCCTCGGCTGTTCATCTCCAACAATTTTGTCGTAGAGCTGAAGGAGGAATTGGCCCAGCGTCCGGAATTCGAGAGGTTTCGGGGCATTCGGTGTGAGGTTCAGGTGCAGACCATCCTGAATCACGCTTGGTCGGAGATGGAGCACGACATCCTCTACAAGAGGCCACGCCTCGAGGGATTTGGTGGCCGGCTTATGTCAGACATTGATGAACGCATGCAGAAGATCATGCGCGACTACCTGATCCCGGCTGGGTACGAGTTTCAGAAGGTCGTGAATGACTTCGAGCGCCTCTCGAGCGGTAAGGCACTGTTCGATGAAGCCCCCCTACTGGCCATCCAAAACTGCCAGAACAACAACGAGCTGCACGAGCGGCTGACAAGCTTTAATCAGCATGTATTGCCTCATTTTGATGATCTGGAGGCAGTGCAAAACGATGTCAGGAAGACCGTTTTGGCGGCGATGATGGCAGCCCAGTCCAGGAAGGCCAAACCCATTGATACTTCCTATGGCCAGCTGGAAGGGCATACCACCGACCAACTAATGAGTTTGGTGGCCGATATCCTGGATCGTTTCCGGTATCTTGGTGAAGAAGGGGTCATCAACACCTTCGATGCGATTTGCATCCTCTATGACAGCGCTACCAGTGACAACCAGAGAAAGCGGCTAATTTCTTCGGCGAAGAATCTTTCTGAACATTCTTTGGCTGTTTGGCAACAGGCTGGTGGGCCTGTCGTCGAGAGCATCCTGGTCGAGAGAATTCATGCGCTCGATCTCAACAGGATTGTAGCCTCTAAAGCTGTCGTTCTGGAGGTGCTTGGTCAGGTCCTCCGTCCTGAGGTCAGGGGGTCGTCGAGTACCTACAACACTTTCACTATAAAAGCAGGTGCTGTCACCCCAAGCGACTTACTGGTCAATGTTCGCTCCGCCGCCATCGATATCCTTCTGAGCGTCTTCCGCGCGGCCACATCGGACAAGGAAAAGAAGGTGGTGCTCCAGAAGCTCTCTGAGGCGAGTCGGACCCCAACTATGGGTAATTACTCCAATGCCTTGTTGGCCATCGCCCTGAACGATACAGCCAGGATTGTGCGGTTCCTAACCGAAGTCTCCGCAGAGCAGAGCTACATCCTCCTCGAAGAATTCGAGCATCACTGTCTTTGGCACTACAGGAGGAGCAACTCACTTCCCCCTTCAATGGCACAGGATCAAGAGGTGGCTAGGGCCAGAGATGGACTCAATCAAGCCATCCTGGCGTTTAGAGATCGCGTGAATACGGATCAGCGCTTCGTGATCTTCAAGACCTTGGTCGGGTACCAAACAGTATTCCCTCCGGCATGGGAGGGCGGCGATTTCGATATCCATGGAATCGACGAGTACCGGAAAATGGAAATTGCCAAGCTGGTCGATCAGGTCTCTGAAAAAACGGCCGAAGAGTGGCTTCAGATCATTACGATCTGCGCCAATACTTCATCTGATGATCGAGCGACTTTCCCTAGCTTTTGCCTATTCCTCGAACAACTTGGGAAAACTAAACCCGAGATAGTCCTGTGCTACTTGGATCGCTTGGATAACGAACTGACCAACTTTCTGTCTTCAATGTTGTTGGGTCTGGAGCAGAGCGGGTTAAAGGAAGCTGCTATTAAGCAAATTTGGACGTGGATTGGTGAAGGCAAGTATGCGCGACAAGTGATCCGTTACTGCGAATTTGCCTCGACACTCGATCTTAGTCTGCAGGAAGAAGCACTTCAAGTGGCCATTAGAGCGGACGATGAGGTTGGTATTTTCCATGCTATCCGGGCCAGTGTCGCCAGGTACAAGGATGCACCCGACAACATGACTGAGCTAGTCTTTCTTCCCGCACTTCGTTATCTGACAGACCGAGGTAGGCATGAATGGATCAACGCTGTCTGGCCTCGATCCGAGAATCAAGCGCTGTTCAGCTCACTGGCTCCTGAACAGGAGGACGAGGTGCTTGCCAGTATGGTCATCTGTCCGCATATCGATTACGACGCTGAGCAAATCCTTCAGGCTATCGCAGCACAGTCCCCTGAGAAAGTGATCGACTTTTTTGAAAAGCGAGTAGCCTACGAAAAAGGATTGCAATCCAGTCACGGCTACGAGGAGATCCCCTATAAGTTTCAGGATCTCAGGGAGACGCTCCAGCAAATTCCAGAGCTGCTGGTAGCAAAAGTTAGAAAATGGTTTGCCAGCGATAACGAGCTATTTGCTTATCGCGGGGGGCGAATGATCGCAGCCGTTTTTCCCGAGCCAGAAGATCAGCTTCTGAAACCACTGCACGAGCTTGCGGGGACAGGGAAGCCCGACGATGTCGAGTTCGTGATCGAGGTCCTGAAGAACTACCAGGGTCAAATTGTCCTGCATGATCTCTTCAAGGATCTAATCGAGGCTCTCCCGGAAGATTCCCCTTTGATGGGTGAAATCTCGGTGGTACTGGATTCGGTCGGAGTGGTGAATGGTGAGTTTGGCCATGTGGAAACCTACTTGCGAAAGAAAGACGAAATCAAGCCGTGGCTCGAGGATCCCCGCGAAAAGGTCAGGGCTTTCGCACACAGTCAAACCTTGAGCCTTGAGCGGCAGATCGCAGATGAGCAGCGCCGAGCTGAGCAAGGGCTTGAGCTGCGAAAGCGCAACTACGGGGAATGAGATCGTTGACCATGGATCGGGCACTGAATCTATTTCCATAGACACGATAGACACATTTGAGCAGCTTCTTTAGCGTCTGCAGTACCCTAAATACCAGACATATACTTTAAGCGAGCTGAATGACCGAATCGGGTCGTATCCAGCCATTTCAAGCAAAACCATCATAGTGTCGTAGGCTGGGTTGAGCAACGCGAAAACCAGCGGATGCTTAGAAATAGCCATGTTTTATTGCTTCCAAAATTTTTCTTGAATTCCAAAACTTTTCGGCTTCAAAGCTGGGTTTCATTATCATTCAACCCAGCCGACTTCCGCAAATCCAACGTCAACTTATTATCAATTTTCTGGCATTGGCAAAACTAGAGCTGTTGTTGGTATTAGGTCATATAAAACCATTTAAAACCACCCGCTACGGCTTGGTAATAGAATCTGGTTTCATCACCGCATACTGCGCAAAGCTAACCAGAACATCCAATTCCCTGACAATTTTACCGACTTTGCGTTGATACAGGCAAAACCCCTCAAAAAAGACCTTAGGGGCCGAAGTACCTTAAACCTGCCAGCTTGCATCGTCCCAGTATGTCCAGCACTTAGGCTGCCACGCAAAACCCAAAATTTAAATAGCCGCACTCAATCCAATAAATCCGGTAAAATCTAGTCTGTTTTTTTAGCTGTGTTTCCGTCATGACCGACTTGCCGCCTGACGCAGTACCCTGTATTTCCCAAAACATCTATATCACTGGTGCAGACGACTGCACCGGCAAATCGGTGATCATGCTGGCGCTGATGGAAATGCTGTCCGGCCATGCCGGCGACATCGGCTTTTTCCGGCCTATTATTCATAGCGGCCCGGAACCTGATCCATTAATTCAACTGATTACGGCCCGTTATCCTTTAGGTAAAAATTACACTGACTTATACGGTTGCACCAGTGATCAGGCCAGCAAACTACTGGCTGATGACCAGTACGAAGAATTGCTGAAAATTGTACTGGCCAAATACCGGGCGCTAAAAGACCGATGTGACCATGTGCTGTGCGTGGGCTCTGACTACAGCGGCGGCAGCGCCATGTTTGAACTGGATTTTAATGCTGATGCCGCCAACAATCTGGGCTGCCTGATTATGCCGGTATTACAGGCCGGAGCGCGGGATAACGAAGAAATACTCGACAATCTGGCCAGTCTGAAGCATAGCTTACAGGAACACGACTGTGAAGTATTGTCCATAGTCATTAATAACGTGCCTACCCAGCAGTTGAGCAGTTTGCAAGCCGGTCTCGGCAATGGCGTAGACTACCCGGTTTACATCATCCCCAGCGAGCCATCCCTGGAAAAACCGACTTTAGGCGATATCAGCGAATCGCTGAATGCGCAAATGTTTTCTGGAAATAGCGATGCCATGAGCCGTGAGGTCAGTCAATATAAGGTTGCGGCGATGCTGGTGCCGGATTTTCTGGATTATGTCGAGGACGGTGATTTAATTATCACGCCTGGCGACCGCTCCGACATTATTCTGGCCAGCCTGCTGACTTATCACTCAAAAAATTATCCGCAAATCGCCGGCTTATTATTGACCGGCCATCAACGCCCCAGTCCGCAGGTGCAAACTCTGATCAGCGGTTTAGGTGATACCCCATTTCCGGTACTGGGTGTAGAAAGCGATACCTTCAACACTGCCTTGCAAGTCAATCAGGTTAAAGCCCGTTTAAATCCGCAAAATGTGCGCAAAATCGCCAAGGCCTTAGGTTTGGTGGAAAGTCATATCAATTTGCAGGAGCTCAAACTGCGTTTGTGTCATCAAAAAAGCGAAAAAATTACGCCGCTGATGTTCGAATATGATTTATTGCAACGCGCCAAAGCCAAGAAACAGCATATCGTCTTACCAGAAGGTAGTGACGAACGTATTTTGCGTGCTGCCGAAATTCTGCTGTTTCGGGATGCGGTCAAGATTACCCTGCTAGGCAATGAGCAGGAGATTCGCCAGAAGATTCAGGCCCTGGCTTTGAAGCTGGAAACGGTATCCATCATAGACCCGATGACTTCGGAATTACGGCCTATTTTTGCGGATTGTTACTATCAGGCTCGTAAGTACAAAAATATCAGCTATGAAACGGCTTATGATTTACTGGCGGATGTCAGTTATTTCGGCACCCTGATGATACATCTGGGTTACGCTGACGGCATGGTATCCGGGGCTGTGCATTCCACCCAACATACCATCCGCCCAGCTTTCGAGATCATTAAAACCAAGCCGGGGGTAGCGATAGTCTCCAGTGTGTTTTTTATGTGTCTGGCTGACCGGGTGCTGGTCTACGGGGATTGTGCCGTCAATCCTAACCCCGATGCCCAACAATTGGCCGATATCGCTTTAAGTGCCGCCGATACGGCACAAAAATTCAATATCGTGCCGCGCGTGGCCATGCTGTCTTATTCCACCGGCGATTCCGGAAAAGGCGAGGCCGTGGATAAGGTGCGTGAGGCGGTAAAAATTGCCAAGGCCTTACGTCCGGATTTAAAACTGGAAGGCCCTATACAGTATGATGCCGCTATTGATGCCGATGTGGCCAAAACCAAGTTGCCGGATAGTGAAGTGGCCGGTCAGGCCACGGTGTTTATTTTTCCTGACCTGAACACCGGCAATAATACCTACAAAGCTGTACAGCGCTCTTCCGGTGCCATTGCTATCGGCCCAATTCTGCAGGGTCTGAATAAACCGGTCAACGATTTGAGCCGGGGCTGTACGGTGACGGATATCGTCAATACCGTGATTATCACGGCTATTCAAGCGCAGGAAAACCACCAATGAGCTTGGATCAACTCATCTTACTGTTGTGTCTTTCGCTAACCAACTTTAGCGTGGCTGCAGCTACCCGTATCGCCATCCTGGATTTTGAATTGAAAGACCTGACGCTGGCTCCCGGCATACCCGCCGAATTGAGCCGCACGGCTTCAATTCGCCCCTTGCTGGAACATGAATTGGGCTCTGCCGGTTATCAGCTGGTCAATATTCCCAGCGCAGCCCAGCAAACTGCACAAAACGGCGGCGTGGGCTATTTGTTCGACCACCCCGATGTTGCCGGACAACTGGGCAAACAGTTTGGCGCAGATTATGTGCTGGTGGGCAGATTGCACAAGCCCAGTTTTTTATTTGCTTATTTGCTGGGTAATTTGGTGCGCGTCAACAACGGCAAGCTGATCGGAAAATTGATTACCGAATCAAAAGGTAACGATCAGCAACTAACCCAAAAAGCCGTAGAAACCATGACTGTTAAAATAGACCAGGTACTGGACCGGCGTTATACCCCACCAGTACCAGCCCAACATCATCCATCCGATTAGAAGCTCAAGCATGAAAATTCTGGTATTAAACGCGGGCAGTTCATCGTTGAAATACAGCCTGCTGGAGATGGTACAAACCAAGGTATTGATTGCCGGCTTGCTGGATCGTATTGGTGAAACCGGCTCAGTACATCGCTATCAGCTGGCAAATGAGCAACCGCAACAAGTGGCGGTGAATATTGAAAATCACCAACAAGCTCTACAAGCTTTATTCCAGCTTCTGACAGCCAGCCAAGTATTAACCGATCAGCGTGAATTAGCCTGTATCGGTCATCGGGTGGTGCATGGCGGCGAACATTTTAGCCAGCCCACACTGATTACTGCCGACGTATTGAGTCAGCTTAACGCGACCATCCCATTAGCACCCTTACATAACCCGGCCAATTTGCTGGGTATTCGCGAGGCGATGCAGCAAATGGCCGACATCCCGCAAATTGCCGTGTTTGATACCGCGTTTCACCAAAGCTTACCGGATTATGCCTATCGTTATGCCCTGCCTGGTGATTTGTATACCGATCACAGCGTGCGGCGTTATGGCTTTCACGGTACCTCTCACCGTTATGTGGCTAAACTGGCTGCCGAATTTTTAGCTAAGCCTTTAGCAGAAACCAATCTGATCACCCTGCATTTAGGCAATGGGGCCAGCGTGGCGGCGATAGCAAACGGACGCAGCGTCGACACCTCCATGGGTATGACGCCACTGGAAGGTTTGATGATGGGCAGTCGCAGCGGAGATATTGATCCGGCCATAGTATTTTATTTAAGCCGTACTTTGGATATGAGTAATGCCGATATTGAAAATCTGCTCAACAAAGCCAGTGGCTGTAAAGGCGTATGCGGGGAAAACGATATGCGCCGGATTCACGCCCTGGCGGAATCCGGTTCTGCCGAAGCCAAGCTGGCTTTAGCCATGTACGCCTATCGCATCAAAAAATATATAGGTGCCTATTTTGCCGTATTAAACCGGGTTGATGCGCTGGTGTTTACCGGCGGTATCGGCGAGAACGATCACTGGCTGCGCGCCGCTTGCTGCGAGAACTTATCAATATTAGGTATCAGTCTGGACACCAGCAAAAACCTGAATCCAGCCCGTCCGGTGGCAGACATCAGCAGCACCGACAGCAAACCGGCAATACTGGTCATAAACACTAACGAGGAACTGGAGATTGCCTTGCAGGCCCAAGCCTGCGTAGCCAAGCAAAACGCTGCCTAACTGGGGTTTTTCTGGGCATAACTGATGGTTTAACTAGCGAAATCAGTTAAAAGTCGGGATAATTGCAAGATTTTACCCATAAATCTGCTCATGGAATTTGAATTACTCAACAGCGACGGTCAGGCCCGCGCCGGCCGGCTGACCTTTGCCCGCGGCGTGGTGGAAACACCTATTTTTATGCCGGTCGGCACCTATGGCACAGTGAAAGCTTTAACGCCGGAAGATCTGACCGAGCTGGGTGCGCAAATCATTCTGGGCAATACTTTTCATTTAATGCTGCGGCCCGGTATGGAGGTGATGAAAGCCCACGGCGATTTACACGACTTTATGCGCTGGCAAAAACCCATACTCACCGATTCCGGCGGTTTTCAGGTATTTAGCCTGGGTGCACTGCGTAAGATCAGCGAACAAGGTGTGACCTTTAAATCGCCGATTAACGGCAGCAAGATATTTATGGGGCCGGAAGAATCCATGCAGGTGCAACGGGACTTGGGCTCGGACATTGTGATGATTTTTGATGAATGTACGCCTTACCCGGCCACTTATCAGGAAGCTGCCGACTCGATGCGCTTGTCTTTACGCTGGGCAGAACGCAGTAAACAGGCCCATACTGATAATCCGTCTGCTTTATTCGGCATCGTCCAGGGGGGTATGTACCCGGATCTGCGCCTGGAATCCATCAACGGCTTGACCAATATCGGCTTTGACGGTTATGCCATCGGCGGTTTGTCGGTAGGCGAGCCTAAAGAAGAAATGATGGCAACTCTGGAAGCTATTCATGCTCACATGCCGGCAGACAAACCGCGCTATCTGATGGGAGTGGGTACCCCGGAAGATATCGTTGAAGCAGTACAGCGCGGCATTGATATGTTTGATTGCGTTATGCCGACCCGCAATGCCCGTAACGGCCATTTGTTTACCCGCCACGGGGTGATTAAAATCCGCAATCAACAATATCAGTTCGACACCAGACCGCTGGATGCCGACTGCGCTTGTTACACCTGCCGTAATTATTCGCGAGCTTACCTAAAGCATCTGGATAAGTGCCAGGAAATGCTGGGCTCACGCTTAAATACCATCCACAATCTATATTATTATCTGGAACTAATGCGTGGCTTGCGGGAAGCTATCAAGACCAATACACTGACAGAGTTTGTGCGGGAGTTCTACAGCTTACGCAGCCAGGGGGCTGATTAAACCTAACGAAGATGGCAGAGATTTTCAGTTTTGCGCCTATCGTGGCTGACGGCACCCGAGTGCTGATTCTGGGCAGCATGCCCGGCATAGCGTCCCTGCAAGCGCAACAGTATTATGCACATCCACGGAATCAGTTCTGGCCGATATTGACTGAACTGATGGCTACTGATGTGCAGCTTAGCTATGCACAGCGCTGCGATCTGCTGCTTGTCCACGGCATCGCGGTGTGGGATGTGCTGAAGTCCTGCCAACGCCGCAGCAGTCTGGATAGTGATATCGACAAATCCAGCATGGTCTGCAACGATTTTGTCTGGCTGTTCAGCCATTATCCAGGAATTAATCAGGTATTTTTCAACGGCAGCACTGCCGAACAGGCATTTCGGCGCCGGGTATTACCCCAATTGACCGCTGACTCCCTGAAATTAACCCGTCTGCCTTCCACCAGTCCGGCCCATGCCAGTCTGAATTTTCAGCAAAAACTGGCCTGCTGGCGACAGATTATACCCACCACACAGGCCGAAACGCTTTAAAATTGCGCTAATAAAGCCAGCATTTCTTCGCGCTGAATGACCTCTTTTTCCTGCAATAGTTCTGCCAGTCGCTCCAATTGCCGACGTTGGGCCGTAAGAATTTCTATCGCGCGCTGTTCGGCATCTTCAACCAGCGTCCTAATCTCTGCATCTATGGTACGGGCTGTTTCATCACTGTAATTGCGTTGCTCTGAGAATTCACCGCCCAAAAACTGTAGTTGCTGACGCTGCCCGTAAATCAAAGGCCCCAGTTTTTTACTCATCCCAAGATAACACACCATGTTGCGGGCAATTTCGGTAGCTTTTTCCAGATCGTTCTGTGCACCAGTCGAGACACTCTGCAAAGCCAGCTGTTCAGCAACCCGGCCACCCAATAAGATAGCCAGTTGATCTTTCAGCTCCGGTTCCGTAGACAGATATTTTTCTTCTACCGGCAATTGCAATGTAAAGCCCAAAGCCGAAACTCCACGCGGGATAATGGAAATTTTATGTACCGGCTGACCGGTGGGCACAGCCTCTGCCAGCAAGGCATGACCGGCTTCGTGAAAAGCCACCCGGCGTTTTTCTTCCGGGCCGAGAATACGATTTTTCTTTTCCGGTCCAGCCATTACTCTATCGATCGCAGACTCAAAATCCGCCATACTGACTGAGTTATGCCCAACTCTGGCAGCCAAGATTGCGGCTTCATTGGCGATATTGGACAAATCGGCACCAACAAAACCAGGCGTGCGTTTGGCGACGGTGGCCAAATCGACATCGGCATCCAGTTGCATGGCTTTACTGTGAATCTTGAGTATGGCAACACGGTCTATCAAATCCGGTTTATCCACCACAATTTGTCGATCAAAACGACCGGCTCGCAGCAAAGCTTTATCCAGAATTTCCGGACGGTTGGTGGCGGCCATTACCACCACACCGGAAGTCGGGTCAAAGCCGTCCATTTCGGTCAATAACTGGTTCAGGGTTTGTTCGCGTTCATCGTTACCGCCCATAGCCATTGGACCACCGCGCGCCCGGCCTATGGCATCCAGTTCATCAATAAAAATAATACAGGGGGCTTTTTGACGGGCCTGCTCAAACAAATCGCGTACCCTGGCAGCACCGATACCAACGAATAATTCTATGAATTCTGAGGCGCTGATATTAAAGAAGGGTACACCTGCCTCGCCGGAAACAGCTCGCGCCAATAGGGTTTTGCCGGTACCGGGCGCACCAACCAGCAAGACCCCTTTCGGCATGCGGCCACCCAATTTCTGCAGTTTTTCCGGATTTTTTAAAAATTCGATGGTTTCCTTTAACTCCTGCTTGGCACTTTCTGCGCCAGCCACATCGTCAAAGGTAATTTTGGCGGTTTCCTGATGAATCCGGATTTTGTTGCCTAGATTAAGCATGGATCGCCCGGCGCCACCGGTCATACGCGGCAATAGCCACATCCAGATGCCGGCAAAAATGGCTATCGGTATTACCCAATTAACCAGAATATTGCTTAACCAGTTATCCCCGCTTCTGACTATATACTCTACCTGATGGTCTTGCAGATTTTTGACCAGTCCTTCATCCCAAAGCGGAATAGTGAAAAACTGTTTACCGATTTTGCTGTCTTCAACCTTGAGGCTGCCGTTGATAAAGCGCTGGGTAACGACGGCTTTTTCAATTTTATTGTCATTGACCAGTGTTAAAAACTGGCTGTAGGGGATTTCCTCACCTTGAATTTTTTCACCACCGGCCAATATCGACAACAGCAAAATACCCAGCAAAACATATAACCAAAGCTTGGGCGGCGACTTCAGGTCTTTATCCGACTCCGGCTTGGCATTTAGCGGTGTCTTATTCAGGGATAGCCAGCGGGATTTTAACCACCGCCAGACTGTACATAATAAATCCAGGACAGTTTTAGATATTTCCTGCAATTTATGTCGATCTATCATGATGTATACCCCTGAAAAACCTAGCTAAGCCGCTAGCTGATTGTTATTATTTTTTACATGGCAAAACCGAACTAAATCCACTATAAGCTGAAATAAACGAAAAGCAGTACTAACTCAATTGTCTATAGCTACCGTCGTAATATAAAACCGGATCGCCAGTTCGGCATACGACATTTTGCACCTCGCCTATCACTACCCAATGCGTACCCGCCAATACTTGCTGGACAACTTTACATTCCAGACTAACCAGAGCCTCGCTTAATAAAGGCGTTGCGTTTTCACCCAATTGCCAGGCAACTTCGGCAAACCGCTGTGCCTGGCTACTACCACCAGCGAACTGATTGGAGACTGCTTGCTGATCAGTCGTTAATACATTAACGGCAAATTGTTGCTGCGCCAAAACCAGGGCGCCGGTATCGGTATTCTGATTCAGACACACCAGAATTTGCGGCGGATCGATAGAAACGCTGCTAAACGAGGTGGCTGTCATGCCTCTAGGACCGGTTTCGCTTGAATAAGCCGTTACCACGGTTACGCCGCTGGCCCATAATCTCAGCGCATTTTTAAATTGACCCGCATCTACACTCATAAACTTCTCTTAAGATTTAATTTGTTGCTGCAACATGAACAAATGCAGCAAGCATTACCAAACCGGCTAACAGGTTACTACACTTCCACGCCGGCAATTATGACAGCCTAAAGCTTGCCACATTATTTGTGATTGCAAAGCAATCGCCACGACCCAATTTAATTCTTGGGCCGCATATGCGGAAACAGCAACACATCTCGAATGCTAGGCGAATTGGTAAACAACATCGCCAACCGGTCTATACCGATACCCTCGCCTGCTGTAGGCGGCATTCCCTGTTCCAGAGCGGTAATATAATCGGCATCATAATGCATGGCTTCGTTATCACCGGCTTCTTTTTCCTCCACCTGCTTCTGAAAACGCTCAGCCTGATCCTCGGCATCGTTCAACTCGGTAAAGCCGTTAGCAATCTCCCGACCACCCACAAAGAATTCAAACCGGTCGGTGACATGCGGATCCTGATCATTACGCCGTGCCAACGGCGATACTTCTACCGGATACGCGGTAATGAAAGTAGGATGCAGCAAACGGTGTTCAACGGTTTTCTCAAATATCTCGATTTGTACTTTGCCCAGACCGTAATTATCCTTAACCGGAATACCCAGTTTTGCCGCTACCACAACCGCCGCCTCGCGGGTTTGCAAATCCGCCGGCGTCAACTCCGGATTGAAATGCAAAATCGACTCCAATACCGTCATACGGGCAAACGGTTTAGCAAAATCGTAATGGTCACCCTGATATTCAATCACCGACTGACCGATAACCTCTTCGGCTATGCCTTTGAGCATAGCTTCGGTTAAATCCATTAAATCACCATATTCGGCATAAGCCTGATAAAACTCCAGCATGGTGAATTCAGGGTTATGCCGGGTAGACAAACCTTCATTACGAAAGTTGCGGTTGATCTCAAACACCCGCTCAAAACCGCCCACGACCAAACGCTTGAGATAAAGCTCAGGGGCAATCCGCAAATACAATTGCATATCCAGAGCATTATGATAAGTGGTGAACGGTCTGGCCGTGGCGCCGCCGGGAATGACCTGCATCATCGGAGTTTCCACTTCCAAAAATTCACGTTCAATCAAAAACTGACGGATATAGGCAATAATTTTGGTGCGTATTACAAAGGTATTGCGCGTCTCCTGGCTCATGATCAAATCCAGATAACGCTGCCGATATTTGATTTCTTGGTCGGCAATACCATGGAATTTCTCCGGCAAAGGCCGCAATGCCTTGGTCAACAGACGCAAATGGTCCACCCGCACGCTCAGTTCACCGACTTTGGTTTTGAACAGCGTACCTTCCGCACCCAGAATGTCGCCGATATCCCATTTTTTGAACTGGTCGTTGTAGACACTTTCCGGTAAATTGTCGCGCGCCACATAAATCTGAATTTGGCCGCTCATGTCCTGTAAATGGCAAAAACTGGCTTTACCCATAATCCGTCTGGTCATCATTCGTCCGGCCAGCTTGACTCGAACCGGATTGGCCAATAAATCTTCTTCGCTGCTTTCAGCATAGGCAGCCAACAATTTGGCCGCGACACTGTCGCGGCGATAATCAGTCGGAAAAGCAATGCCTTGCTCACGCAAGGCATTAAGTTTTTCCCGGCGCTGTTTAATTTGTTCCTGTTCGTCGTGTTCGAGTTCTGACATGGATTTATGCAATATTTAAAATAAAAAATAGCGGATTGAGATGCTGCTGCCAGGGTGAGCCGATACCGGCAATAGATCAGGACATCGGGCTAATCCATAAGATTAAGCCGACGCATACGGCGCACCTGTACTTATAAGCCGCTCTTCAAACTGGCTTCGATAAACTGATCCAACGCTCCGTCCAGCACGGCCTGAGTATTGCCGGTTTCTACGTTGGTGCGCAAATCTTTGATGCGGGATTGATCCAGCACATAGGAGCGAATCTGGCTGCCCCAACCAATATCGGATTTGGAATCCTCTACCGCCTGCTGGGTCTGGTTACGCTTGAGGATTTCCTGTTCGTATAATTTGGATTTCAACTGCTTCATACAGGTATCGCGGTTTTTATGCTGGGAACGGTCGCTCTGACACTGCACCACTATGCCGCTGGGATTATGGGTAATTCGGACTGCCGACTCGGTACGGTTGACGTGCTGGCCGCCGGCACCGCTGGCCCGATACACATCGACACGCAAATCAGCGGGATTGATGTCGATTTCAATATCGTCATCTATCTCCGGCGAGACAAACACAGATGCAAATGAGGTATGGCGGCGGTTGCCGGAATCGAACGGGGATTTGCGCACCAACCTATGCACACCGGTTTCGGTACGCAGCCAGCCGAAAGCATAAGGGCCTTCGAATTTGATGGTGGCGCTTTTGATGCCGGCTACATCACCGGGTGACTCTTCGATCAGCTCGGTTTTAAAGCCTTTACTTTCGCCCCAGCGCAAATACATGCGTTCGATGATGGAAGCCCAGTCCTGCGCCTCAGTACCGCCGGAGCCGGATTGAATATCCAAAAAGGCGTTGTTGGCATCCATTTCTCCAGAGAACATGCGCTGAAATTCCAGATTGGCGACACGTTTTTCAAAATCCTCAAGGTCTGCGGCTACGGTATCAACGGTCTCTTCATCGTCCTCTTCTACTGCCAATAACAATAGTTCCTCGGCGTCTGCCAAACCTTTTTCCAGATCGATAATGGTATTGACGATGCCTTCCAGCATACTGCGTTCTTTACCGAGCGCCTGGGCCTGCTCAGGCTTGTTCCAGATTGCCGGATCTTCGAGTTCGCGTAATACTTCGACCAGTCTTTCGCTTTTGACCTCAAAATCCAGATAGCTTTTCAGCCCTGAGCCCCGCTCGCGCAAATCGGCTATCTTGTATTTAATCGGATTAATTTCTTGCATGAACCTTTACCAAGCGCAATACCGGAACAGCTTCCGGTAATCGAAACATGCAATTATAAACGATTATTGGCAAATAGCCTTCCGGTAGTTTATTAAGGACCAAATCACAAAACCGATGCCGACCAATACAAAGGGTACACTCAGCAATTGGCCGGTGGTTAAGGGTAAATCACTCTCATACATGGCCTGCTCGGTTTTGAAAAATTCCAGAAAGATACGTACCAAAAACACCAGGGTGGTAAACAGTCCAAAGATCAAACCGCGAATGGGTTTATCGTAGGTTTTTTTATAGACTTGCAGCAGGATAAAGAAAATCAGCGCATAACAGAACGCTTCATAGAGCTGCACCGGATGGCGAGGTAAATCATCGACTCTGGCAAAGATGATGCCCCAGGGCTGGTTGGTAACGGTGCCAAGAATTTCCGAATTAAAAAAATTACCGATCCGGATAAAACAGCCGCCCATCGCACAAGGGAAAGCAACTCTGTCCAATAACCACAGATAGGAGTAATCGGTACCGCGCTTATAAAAATATAATGCCAGCAATATACCAATGTTGGCTCCGTGACTGGCCAGGCCGCCTTCCCAGATCGCCAGGATTTTGCTGGGATGCGCCAGATAAAAAGCCGGATCGTAAATAAACACATGAGCCAGTCTGGCACCCAGTACCGTGCCTATTGCCGTATACCAGAGCAAGCGATCCAGTTCTTCTACATCCTTACCCTCACGTTGATAAACCCATTGCATCATGCTGTAACAAAACACAAAGGCTGTGGCAAACATGGCGCCGTACCAGCGAATTTTTAGAAAACCGAATTCCAATAGAATTGGATTAATATTCCAGACGAAATGTTGCATAGACTGTTTTTTTGATATGTTTGAAATGCCGCCAGCACATTTGCACTTACCAAGTAGCCGCAAATACCCTGTTTACCTATATCAAGCTTAAGGTATCGACACTGCTGACGCAAGACAGTTTATGTCTTAGCCATATTGCATCATTAACGCTACAGCTGCAGATCGGGTGGAAACCCCGAGTTTTTCAAAAATATGTTCCAGGTGCTTGTTCACGGTACGTGGACTGCTGCTGAGAATAAGACCGATTTCTTTATTGGTTTTGCCCCGGGCAATCCACATTAAAATTTCCGCTTCGCGACAGGTCAACTTTAGTTTTTCCCGCAGTAAATCTGCAGGCCCCTCATTTTCCGACTTTAACAGCAACAGGAACTGATCGGGATGTTCGCAGCGGCTGACCGACATACTAAACCCTTTGGCCAACGCCAACTCGGTAATAGGCTGTTCAGAAGCTCTGTCTGCCAGCCAGTTGTGAAATCCCCGCTTCAGCGGTTCTGGCAAAGGCTGGTTGATTTGACTAGTACAGAGAAAACCATGTCGAATTTGCAACTGCCCGAGCCATTGTTGGGCAGCAGCTGTCAGCCAGGTAATCCGGCCTGAGCTATCTACCGCCAGCGCGGCAAACTCAGCATCGGCCAGCAAACGTTCTGCGCGACGCAGATTTCGGATTTGGCTTAGATGGACTTCGATACGCGCCAGTACTTCCGGGGGGCGGATGGGTTTAACGATATAATCCAGGGCGCCTTCGCCAAATCCGCGCAACAAATTATCCAACTCGCTCAAACCGGTCATAAACAATACCGGTATCCATTGAGTCGCCGGATTAGCCTTGAGCCGGTTACAGGTTTCAAAACCGTCTATACCGGGCATCATCACATCCAGCAAAATAATATCCGGCTTGATGTACTGAATTTGTTCAATGGCAGACTTACCGTCCGTTGCCACTAAGACTCGGTAATTGGCTTCGGACAGGGTATCCGAGAGCAGGGCCAGATTTCCGGGTGTGTCATCAACAATCAATACGGTACCGTTACTGATGGCTATATCTGTCATGGCGCAGCCTCCTGGGCAGATGCCATATTCAATAGCCGCCTGATTTCGCCGATCTGAAACTGATCGGCCAACTGATGGAGTTTGGCAAAAAATTCGGCATATTCCGGGTGTCCCGCAGCCAGTTGCGCCAATACTTTTTTCAATCCGGAAATGTCTCCGATGCGCATACAGACAATACACTCATGCAGAATCGCGGCAGTAGGGATATTCATGGGTTTGGCCGGCCCGGCATTGGTCCGCACCGGTTCATGATGATATTGCCAGTTTAAGGATAGATAGTGTTTTAGTTTTTGCAGCAAAATATCAACTTGAAGGGGTTTGGCTAAAAAGTCGTTACAACCGGCATTTAACGCCGTCACTCTATCGTTTGAGTAAGCATTGGCACTTAACACGATAATCGGCATACGCAAGTCACGCTCCCGAAGCTGTAATGCTGTTTCTATACCGTCTATGCCGGTCATGGAAATATCCAGTAGAATTAGATCCGGTATTTGTTCGGCCACTTTTTCCAGGCACTCTTCGCCGGAACCAGCCTCCAATAAATTAAAACCCAAAGGCTCCAGGATCGACATCAATAATTGCCGATGCTCAAGTTGATCGTCAACGATCAGCAAGCGCCTGCGTCGCCCCTGATAACCGATAATGGCATTCTGCTGCCCCACTTCGGTCTCTTCATTGAGGCTCGGCAGCAATAAGCGCACGGTAAAGGTGGAACCGACATTCAAGCTGCTGTTTACTGTCAATTCGCCGCCCATCACTTCCGTCAAAATCATACTGATGGTCAACCCCAGTCCACTGCCGGCAATGGCATTACCATTGGCGGTATGCAAGCGGGTAAATGGCTGAAAAATCTGCTGTTGTTGCTGTTCATCGATACCATTACCGGTATCGATGACCTGAAAACTCGCCACACCGCAACTATAGGAAATACGCAAGACTATGCCACCGATATTGGTAAATTTGACGGCATTGCCCAGTAAATTCATTAATATTTGGCCAACCCGTTTTTCATCGCCACGGATACGCTGCGGCAATGTATTGACAATTTCACAGCTAAAACTTAAACCCTTATCTTCCGCCTGCGGCTTATAAAGGCGAACCAGATGTTCGATAAAATCAGGAAAATTGATGGGCTGATATTTCAGATCAAACTTGCGGGCTTCGATACGGGCAATATCCAGGATATCTTCTATCAGGGAACACAAATGATCACCGCTACGCTTTAAGGTTTCCACAGCCTGCCGCCGGTGCGCCGGTATACTGGGATCCTGATGCAACAAATGGGCATAACCGATAATGCTGTTCAAGGGCGAACGAATTTCATGACTCATACCGCTCAAAAACCGGCTTTTGGCCAAATTGGCGCTATCTGCCATTTTGATAGCCTCCTGTAATTTGGCATCGGTTTTTTTATGTTCATCAATTTCCTGCAATAACAACTGGGTTTGTTTGGCGGTTTCTTCGTGGGCAACCCGCCGGCTTTCGGCATTGAGTATCAACCACCAGGTACATAAACCGATAAACACCAGCAATGAGGCAAAAATCTTCAGAAAATTATTGATCAATAATGCAAAAGCATCCGGGGTTTGCTGTACCGACAACAAATCCTGATAATAAATGATACTGACAAAAATACCCGTCAATACCGATAAAAACAGAAACATCAACATAAACCGCAATAAGCGCAGTTTGGCGTTTAGGCTCATGAATGCCGGCATCACCCGATTGGCCATGACTTCCAGATAATCATCAAAGCGGAAACCCACTTTACACATATCCAGACAGCGGGCATCCAGCGTGCAACACAAAGAGCAAATACTACCCTTGTAAGCCGGACAATAAGCCACATCTTCCTGTTCAAACTGATTTTCACAAATTGAGCATTTTTGCAAACCACTGTGCTGATGCTGATGGCGGTCGCGAGCCAGATAATGTCTGGCGCTGCTCCAGGCGATGGCAGGGGTCAGCAGAAATGCCAGACCCAGGGCAATAAATGCGGAAAAGGCTTTGGGATATTCGCCAAACAGTCCGACATAGGCCAATATGGATACGATGGAGGACACCGCAGTGGAAATAATTCCTACCGGATTCAAATCAGGCAGATAAGCCCGCTTAAATTCAACTGCCTTAGTGCTGAGGCCCAAAGGCTTATTGATCATTAATTCAGCCGCTACTGTACTGATCCAGGCTATCGACATATTGGAAAATAAGCCGAGCACTTTTTCCAGGGCGCCGAACACCCCAAACTCCATCAGCAATAAAGCAATCAATACATTAAACAACAGCCATACTACCCGGCCAGGGTGACTATGGGTAACCCGCGAGAAAAAATTGGACCAGGCCAATGAACCGGCATAAGCGTTGGTAACATTGATCTTGACCTGGCTCAAAATCACGAACAAAGTGGTTACGGCCAAAGCCCATTGCGGATCATTAAACAGTTCACCATAGGCTACCAGATACATCTGGGTGGGTTCATGGGCATGAACAGGATCGATACCATTGCGTATTGCCAAATGGGCCAGCAAGGCCCCCAATAATTGCCGCACCACCCCAAACACTATCCAGCCGGGACCTGCAGCCAGCATCGCCAGCCACCAACGCCAGGGGTGGTTCGGATTTTTATCCGGCATAAACCGTAGAAAATCCACCTGCTCACCAATCTGAGCCACCATAGCAAAAGCCACGGTGGCGGCACTGCCAAACATAAGCCAATCAAAACCTTGGCCGCTTCCGGCAATCCAGAAATAGGTATTGACTGTCAACAGGGCCTCCGGCTCACGCATGGCAACCCCAACATAAGGCGCAATCAACAACAGCAGCCAGAGCGGTTGCGTCCATAATTGCATGCGGCTGATGGTGGTAATGCCGAAGGTTACCAGCGGAATGACCAGAATGGCACTGATGACATGCGCGTATGCCAGTGGAATATGGAAATACAGCTCTATCGCCAGAGACATGATAGAGGCTTCCAGCGCAAACAGCGTGAAGGTAAACGAGGCGTAAATCAGCGATGTAACGGTTGAGCCGATATAGCCAAAACCGGCACTGCGGGTGAGCAGATCGATATCGATATGGTAGCGGGCCGCATAATAACTGATGGGTAAGCTAGTGATAAATATCACTATGCCTACGATCAATATGGCCCAAAAGGCATTGGTAAATCCATAGTTAATCGACAAAAAGCCGCCTATGGCCTCCAGCACCAAAAACGAAGTCGAACCAAACGCGGTATTGGCTACCTGAAATTCCGACCATTTACGAAAACTGCGCGGCGCATAACGCAAGGCATAATCCTCCAGGGTCTCGTTGGCAACCAGGGCGTTGTAATCGCGACGAATTTTGGTGATATTTTGACGAATAGCGTTCACATTATGGGATTAAACATAAGGTTATGGTCTGCCAAGTTGGAACTTGGCACAAATGTTCAACGACGCTCATGACCAAATTTAAGGATAAGCGGCGAACCCTGATTGTAAATGATAATTTCCTTTTCACTCTGATCATTGCTGTTTTCCGGTTTCGCCGCAGCGGCACTGGCCCCAGACGTTAGCGGTGCAACTTGCGCAGCTGCCGGAATTTGCGACTGCACCTGTTTGACTTCCACCCGCACATCCGGCAGCCATTTAGGTTGAAAAGTACCGGTTTCGCTGAGCGGCTTGGTCACCGCCAGCTTCTGACTTTCCAGAACATCCAAACAGGTGCTGCTGATTTGATCGGCTAGTTTTGCTGTTAATTTAGCCGCACCTTGCTCAGGCCCGAGCGCGTGAACACTATAGGTAATAGTACGCTCAGCCAGGACTTGATCACTGCCGGCTGGATAAAGCCGGCAACTTATCGGTAAAACATCGGCCTTCTGAAAATCCGGGGAACGCGGATCGGAGTTGCCACTGGAAAATGATAAGCCTACTGGTGTGCTCTGATGAGAAATAATCCCCAGTTCGGTTACCAGACGATGACTGAATTGAGCAGCGGTTTTCTGTACGGGATAGCCCCATTCGGCCAGATTAGCTGCTATATGCTCTCGCAGTTCCGGGGCAGAAATATCCAGGGCAAATTGCTGCATATTGCCGGTACCAAGGTCCAAAGCTATAGCAGTCACCGGACTTTCCGCAAACACTGACTGTGATGGCAGCCAGTTCCCCAACAACACCAAGCCTACCCATAGCCGATTATTCAATTTTTTACTCATGTCCGGCTGCCTCTATGTCTGATTCATACCACTGCTAAATGATGCGGACCAATGTGATCCAGCTCGGCCTCTACTCCGTTCCATCAGCGAAAACCCTGCTGATACTCTAATAAATTCAGCTAGTTCCGGCTATACGTCAAATGACTGATGAGTCATTCACCTGATTGTGCAATGTGTTTGAAAATTTAAAAATCTAATCGCGGTTCTGCCAGCAATCGCTTACAGATCTATCTGCATTGACTTATATTTTAGGGGATACCGATGAGTGAATTTAACCAGCAATCGATAGTAGGCCGACATAAGCGGCTGTTATGTACTATGGCTATTTCGGCCTTGACCAGCGGCTACGCAAGCTCTACCGTAGCCGGAGCCACTTTCAAAATAGACGACACCAAATGGATCAGCGTTGGTGCCGGTTTGCGCTCCAGCTTTAGTGCCCAGGAAAACTCAGCAGGATTGAACAATAATCAATGGAACAATAATTTTAACCTGGACAATATTCGTTTATACATCAATGGTCAAATCCATAAATACCTGAAAGTGGAATTTAACACCGATTGCCAAACCTGCGGCAATGGTGGTGAAGTCCGGGTACTTGACGCTATCGGTAAATTTGAAGTCGATTCCATGTACAACCTATGGGTAGGTCGAATGCTGGTGCCAGCCGAACGCCGGGAAATGAACGGTCCGTTCTACAGCTCTATTTACAACACTTTTGGCGGCGGCACACCATTCGAGCCGGCCGATTACAATGTTGTCATCAAATCCGACGGCACTTCTGCCGGTTCTTATGGCCGGGACGATGGCGCCACGGTTTGGGGGGCACTGTTTAATAAGCGTCTGCAATATGCCGTCGGCTTCTTCCGTGGTTTACGTGGCGGTGCCAACGTCAACGATAATGTACTTTATGCCCAGCGGGTTGCCTATAACTTCTGGGAAGTCGAAAAAAATCCCGGTTATTACACCTCGGGCACCTATTACGGCAAAGGTGGTGATATTTTCACTATTGCTGCTTCCAATCAATACCAGGCTCAAGGCGCCGGCACTGTCACCGATCCCGGCAATTTCCGTGGTACTTCAGTTGATGTTCTGGTTGAAAAAGTTTTACCTGGCGGTGGTGTAGCCACTTTTAACGGCGAATATAAAAACTACGATATTTCCAATGGCTATAGCCTGGCTTCGCGCAACGCAGGCGGCGGCTTTTCCATGTTTGCCGGTGATGCCTATGATGTCAGCGGCATGTATTTAATCCCGGAAAAGATCTGGATCGGGCAAACCCAACCGTTCATTCGCTATGTCAATGTAGCGCCATCGACCAGCTCTAGCCGGGAAATGTATGAAGCCGGCATGAACTACATCATCGACGGCCATAACGCCAAAGTCTCACTGAGCTGGCAATACGGCGATCTGCTGAGCAAAGGCCTGAACTACACCTCTACCGCCAGCGGCGACAAAGTCAACGCCATGATACTTGGCTTTCAATGGCAAATCTAATTTCTACTCACAGGATAAACACTATGTTTAAATTTTCGCATTTAGTCCGCAAACTGGCGCTAAACACAGCCCTGTCTACTTTATTGTTCAGCACTGCCACGCCGGTATTGGCGGAAGATACCATCAAGGTTGGGGTGCTGCATTCCTTATCCGGCACCATGGCTATCAGTGAAACCACCCTGAAAGATACCATGTTGATGCTGATAGACGAGCAAAATAAAAAAGGCGGTCTGCTAGGTAAAAAACTGGAAGCCGTTGTCGTTGACCCTGCTTCCAACTGGCCGTTGTTTGCCGAAAAAGCCCGAGAATTGCTGACCAAGGATAAAGTTGCGGCTATTTTCGGTTGCTGGACATCGGTATCACGCAAATCGGTATTGCCGGTGGTGGAAGAGCTGAATGGCTTGTTGTTTTACCCGGTGCAATACGAAGGCGAAGAGTCGTCCAAAAACGTGTTTTATACCGGTGCTGCGCCTAATCAACAAGCCATTCCGGCAGTTGATTATTTGATGAATGATCTAAAAGTACAACGCTGGGTATTGGCGGGTACCGATTACGTTTATCCACGCACCACCAATAAAATTTTGGAAGCCTATCTGAAATCCAAAGGGGTAGCAGCCAAAGATATTCTGATCAACTACACTCCGTTTGGCCATTCCGACTGGCAAAACATCGTCTCTGACATCAAAAAATTTGGTTCAACCGGTAAGAAAACTGCAGTGGTATCAACCATCAACGGCGATGCCAATATTCCTTTCTACAAGGAATTGGGTAATCAGGGCATTTCCGCAGAAAACATTCCTGTTATCGCCTTTTCAGTGGGCGAGGAAGAACTGTCCGGTATGGATACCAAACCCCTAGTTGGACACTTGGCGGCCTGGAATTATTTCATGAGTGTGGATACTACCAAAAATGCCGCTTTCATTCAGCAATGGCATGACTTTATCAAAAACCCGAAACGGGTAACTAATGATCCGATGGAAGCCCATTACATCGGTTTCAATATGTGGGTAAAAGCAGTTGAAAAGGCCGGCACCACCGACCCTGAAGCTGTGCAAAAAGCCATCATTGGCGTGGAATTCCCCAACCTCACCGGCGGCGTATCCAAAATGCTGCCTAATCATCACATCAGTAAACCGGTGTTGATAGGCGAAATTCAGGGTGACGGCCAGTTCGTTACCGTCTGGCAAACCAATAAACTGGTAGACGGCGATGCCTGGTCGGATTTCCTGCCGGAAAGTAAACCCATCATTGCCGACTGGACCCCACCCATCAGTTGCGGCAACTTCAACACCAAAACCAAAAAATGTTCAGGACAGAACTTTAAGTAAGGGTTTTCATCTGGAGCGCCATGTCAGGAAGTCATGGCGCTTCGCAAACCAGGAGCAAGTATTATGTATTCCCCGGATTACAGAATCGATTTAAAAACGCCGCAAGGCAGCCAGCTGACTGCCGCACCACAATTAATTCCTCTTTTTTTAGTGTCCAGCCTGACCGGACTGAAGCCTTTCGGCGTTTTTCAATCGATTTTTCAGCTGTTCGGTCAGCAAAACTGGTCACATCTGACAACTATTATTACCAAATTAACGGGTTGCCTACTGATATTAGTCTGCCAAATCAGCCATGCTCAAACCCCGGATGAGTTTGACACTGCATTGCATAAACTCCAGCAAGGTGGAATGGCAGAACGTGAACAGGCCATCGACTGGCTAGCCACCGACAAACGCAGCCTGAATATTTTACAAGCCTTACAGGAAGGCAAGCTGTTTGAATTAAAATCCGAAAGTAAACTGGTGACTGTTCAGGAAAGTACTAATGGTTATTTACTCAAAGACGTCGTAAGTGGCATCGAGCTGAGCGAGGTGGAACGTAGCGCTGTCGGTAAGCTGAATCTGACCAATAAACTACGCAGCAGTCTGCGTAAAGCCATCGCTCAATTACAGCTCAATGAAACCGATCCGGCAATACGCCTGACGGCGGTGCAGGCGCTGGGCAAGGATGTGGATGACAAAGCCTTGGTTCTGCTTAGTGAACATCTTAACGGTGAAACCGATACCGATATCCAGCTGGCCATTCAGGAAATACTGGTTCTAAAACAGTTGGATAGTCAAGACCGCAGCCAGCGTCTGGCAGCTGTTAATACTGTAAAAACCCTGAACAGCCAGGCAGTGCTGAACCGGCTGGAAACGTTGACCGATAAGGATGCGGAAGGTCATTTTCTGGAACCTGACAACGAAATCCGCGATTTGGCGGATGCCGCCCTCAGTAAAATCAAGACGCGGATCATGGCCTACGCGGCAGTGGAAACCGTATTTTTTGGTCTGAGCCTGGGGGCAGTGCTGGTACTCTCTGCAATCGGTTTGGCCATTACGTTTGGGGTAATGGGCATCATCAATATGGCCCACGGCGAATTGATGATGCTGGGTGCATACACCACTTATGTTATGCAAAAAATCCTGCCGAACCAGCCTGGGGTAGCGTTGATACTGTCCATTCCGGCAGCCTTTCTGGTCGCCGGTCTGGTCGGGGTGGCTATTGAGCGCGGCATTATTCGCTTTCTGTATGGTCGGCCATTGGAAACCTTACTGGCCACATTTGGCGTTAGTCTGTTTTTACAGCAATTGGTGCGTTCCATTTTCTCGCCGCTGAATCGCAGTGTCACCAGTCCGACCTGGATGAGCGGCTCCTGGCAAATCAATGATTTTCTGTCACTAACCTGGAACCGCCTGTATATCCTGATCTTTTGCCTGCTGGTATTCACTGCATTGTTGCAAATCCTTAAACGGACCAAGCTGGGTCTGGAAGTGCGGGCAGTGGCACAGAACCGGAAAATGGCCAAGGCGATGGGCATTCCCACCGCACGAGTCGACGCTATGACCTTTGGCCTGGGCTCGGGCATCGCCGGGGTGGCTGGAGTAGCACTCAGCCAGATCACCAATGTCGGCCCTAATCTGGGTCAAGCCTATATTGTTGATTCATTTATGGTGGTGGTGTTTGGTGGTGTCGGTAATTTGTTCGGCACGCTGGTGGCCGGCTTTACCCTGGGTATTGCCAATAAAGTCCTGGAGCCTTATGCCGGTGCAGTATTGGCCAAAATTCTGGTGCTGGTGTTCATCATTCTGTTCATTCAAAAACGCCCGCGCGGATTATTTCCGCAAAAAGGCCGGGCTGCGGAGAATTAAACCATGTCCCAATATAAGCAAGCTATTGATAAACCATATACCCTAACTGTGGGCGTGTTGTTGGCAGTCACTATGCTGATACCACTAGGCAATTTACTGACCGACAGCGATTCTGCCCTGCACTTTTCTGCTTACATTGTTTCGCTAATCGGTAAATATCTGAGTTTTGCCCTGCTGGCGCTATCTCTGGATCTGGTGTGGGGTTATGCCGGGATTCTGGTGCTGGGTCAAGGCGCGTTTTTCGCACTGGGTGGTTATGCCATGGGCATGTATCTGATGCGGCAAATCGGCAGCCGGGGCGTTTACGGTAATCCGCTGTTACCGGATTTTATGGTGTTTTTAAATTGGCAGGAATTACCCTGGTACTGGCTGGGATTTGAGCATTTTCCCTACACGTTATTAATGGTGTTTCTGGCACCTGGTTTCCTGGCGCTGGTATTCGGCTGGCTGGCCTTTCGCTCCAGGGTAACCGGGGTGTATTTGTCCATTATTACCCAGGCGCTGACTTATGCCCTGCTGCTGGCTTTTTTTCGCAATGAAATGGGGTTTGGCGGCAATAACGGTTTGACGGATTTCAAGGAATTGTTGGGGTTTAATCTGCAATCCGAAGCAGTACGCGCTCTGTTGTTACTAATCACCGGCTTAAGTCTGTTGGGGGCACTGCTGATCAGCCGTTGGATAGTCAATAGCAAACTGGGCCGGGTGGTCACCGCCATCCGTGACCAGGAATCCAGAGTACGCTTTCTCGGCTACCGGGTGGAATTGTTCAAACTATGGATCTTTGTTTTTTCGGCCATGCTGGCCGGTTTGGCCGGCGCTTTATATGTGCCGCAGGTTGGGATTATCAACCCCAGCGAATTTTCGCCGCTTAACTCTCTGGAAATTGTGATCTGGGTGGCCATCGGTGGCCGTGGCACTTTATATGGGCCAATAATAGGTGCGATTCTGGTCAATTATGCCAAAACTGTGTTAACCGGGCTGTTACCGGAAATCTGGTTATTTAGCCTGGGGGCGGTATTTGTACTGGTCACGCTTTTGCTGCCGGACGGGGTGCTGGGTCTGGTACGCAATAAATTATGGTCATCTACTCAACCGCTACCCGTTTCAGGAGTGCCTAAGCCATGATAGCCAATACCACCATTCAAGAATCCGGCGCCAGCCAGCCTTTATTGGCCGGTGAAATAGACAGTCGTCACGGCCCAATATTGTATCTGGAAGATGTCAACGTCAGTTTTGACGGCTTTAAGGCGCTTAACCATTTGTCTTTGTATATAGACAGCGGCGAACTACGCTGCATGATAGGCCCGAATGGGGCCGGCAAAACTACACTGATGGATGTGATTACCGGCAAAACCAAACCTGACAGCGGCTCAGTCTATTTTGGCCAAACCATCAATCTGCTGGAACTGGACGAACCCGCTATTGCCGCCACCGGTATCTGCCGGAAGTTTCAAAAACCCAGTGTATTTGACGCACTAACGGTATTTGAAAACCTGGAACTGGCCATGCATGCGGACAAACGCACCTGGCCTACCTTATTTTACCGACGCAATGCCGAACAAAATGAGCGCATCCATAACGTGCTGGATACTATCAAGCTGACCAGCCTGAGCAAACATCCGGCCGGAATTTTATCGCACGGCCAGAAACAATGGCTGGAAATCGGCATGCTGCTGATGCAAGAACCCAAAGTCATGCTGGTGGATGAACCGATTGCCGGCATGACCCATCAGGAAGTGGAACGCACCGCCGAGTTATTACTGTCTCTACAAGGTAAACATTCCATTATTGTGGTTGAACATGATATGGAATTTGTCCGCAGTATTGCCCAAAAAGTCACGGTTTTGCATGAAGGTTCGGTATTGACAGAAGGTACTATGGATGAAGTGCAAAACGATCCACGGGTCATTCAAGTTTATTTGGGGGAATAATGCTCAAGCTATCGGCATTACAGCAATATTATGGGGCCAGCCATACTTTATGGGATTTGGATTTGCAGTTAAACACCGGGGACTGTCTGTGTCTGATGGGACGTAATGGAGTAGGCAAAACCACTTTGTTAAAAGCCATCATGGGTTTGATTCCGGTACAGGACGGTGCCATTATCTATGACGGAGTTGACTTGAGCCGGGCCAAACCGGAAACCCGTGCTGAACTGGGCATAGGTTATGTGCCGCAGGGCCGGGAAATTTTTCCACTGCTGAGTGTGGAGGAAAATCTGAAAACCGGTCTGCGCGCCGCTGGTAAACGCGGCATCAAAACCATACCTGATTCGATTTTTGAAATTTTTCCGGTGCTGAAACAGATGTTAAAGCGGCGCGGTGGCGATTTGTCCGGTGGTCAGCAACAACAACTGGCGATAGGCCGAGCGCTGGTATTGAACCCGGGGTTGCTGATTCTGGATGAACCCACCGAAGGTATACAACCCAATATCGTCAGTGAAATCGGCGATGTGATCATCCGGTTGAATAAGGCCAGGGGTATTGACTTGCCGCGGCCTGCCCCGGAAGATATAGGCGAAATCCATCAGGCTATCGTGCGCATCCAGCGTGAGTTGGGGGTAACGGTATTACTGGTAGAACAAAAACTGGCATTTGCCCGCAAAGTGGCGGATCGGTTTTGTATCATGGACAGAGGCCGGTTGGTGGCCGATGGCTTGATGACCGAACTGGATGAAACCATGATAAAACGTTATTTGACAGTGTAAGCAGTTAATGGTTAAACCTAAACCGCCTGTGCAACTGATAAAGCGCTGTTAGACAGCCAAGGATAAAATAAACCCGTGCGAGTTGAATTTCCAGACAGCCTTGGCATCAGCCACCCTAGTCCTGCTTCGACAAACTGGGAAGCCGAACTGGAACTGGGCTTTAGCCGTTCAAGCGCCAAAACTGTGTTAAGCAAAAAACGCCATCGTGGCCCTTTGACGGTACAAAGAGCGTTTTATCCAGAAGGCGGGATATGCCATATTTATTTGCTGCACCCGCCCGGCGGTGTAGTGGCCGGAGATCAGCTCAGCATCAGCGCCGGGGTTGATTCCGGCGCTCAAGCCTTGATTACCACTCCCGCAGCCGGTAAATTTTATCGTAGTAACGGCGGTACGGCCTGTCAAAATATACAGCTAACCGTGGCCAGCCACGCAACGCTAGAATGGCTGCCTCAGGAAAACATTATTTATCAGGGGGCGCAATTAAACAGCAATCTGCACTTGCAACTGGCGAATCAGGCCGGCTTTATCGGCTGGGAAGTGCTGGCTTTAGGTCGGCCAGCTGCCGGGGAAGGCTTTGCCGAAGGACTGGTACGGCAAAACTGGCGCATCGAACGGGCCGGCCGGCTGTTTTATCTGGAAAACATCCGACTGGATGGCGCTGCCTATCGGGCTAACTGGGGCTTACAGGGACACTCGGCTTGCGGCAGTCTGTTTGCCTGCCCTTGTACCCCGCTACAATTGAGCACTATGCAAAATTTGCTGGCCGAGTTGCCCACTGCCGGGGTAACCCTGATTGGCGATATGCTGATCTGTCGGGCCATCGATCAGCGTGCCGACCGGCTGCGCGATTTATTTCAACAAATCTGGATGTTAATCAGACCGGATATAGTCCATCAGCCTGCCTGCGCACCGCGGATTTGGGCTACCTGATAGTGAGAATGACATGCAACTGACCCCGCGTGAAAAAGATAAATTATTATTGTTTACTGCCGCCCTGCTGGCAGAGCGCCGCAAAGCCCGTGGCGTAAAGCTGAATTACCCGGAAGCTGTGGCCTATATTTCCGCTGCTATCATGGAAGGTGCCCGGGATGGTCAGAGTGTCTCAGAATTAATGGCTTATGGTCGCACTCTGCTTAGCCGTGAAGATGTGATGAGCGGAGTGGCGGAAATGCTCAGTGATGTGCAGGTGGAAGCCACTTTTCCAGACGGTACCAAATTGGTGACCGTACATGATCCCATTGTTTAGGAGCCGCAGATGATACCCGGAGAGATTTTTCCCGCCAGTGGCGATATCGAACTAAACGCAGGTCGCAGTAGTATTCGGCTGCTGGTTGGCAATAGCGGCGACCGGCCTATCCAGGTGGGTTCGCATTATCATTTTTATGAAACCAATCCGGCTTTGCAATTCGACCGCGAACTGAGCCGGGGCTTCCGGCTGGACATTCCGGCCGGTACGGCGGTGCGCTTCGAGCCAGGCCAACTGCGCGAAGTGGAACTGGTGGCTTATGCCGGGACCAGACAGGTTTACGGATTCCGACAGCAGGTAATGGGCGCGCTGGAGGCGGAACATGAGTAAAATCAGCCGGCAGGCCTATGCCGACATGTTTGGCCCGACTACCGGCGACCGGGTCAGATTGGCCGACAGCGAATTAATCCTGGAAGTGGAAGCGGATTACACCATTTACGGCGACGAAGTGAAGTTCGGCGGCGGCAAAGTCATCCGTGACGGTATGGGTCAAAGCCAGCTAGGCACTGCAGATGCAGTGGATTTGGTGATTACCAACGCCCTAATCGTGGATTACTGGGGTATCGTCAAAGCCGATGTCGGCATAAAGCATGGCCGGATCGCCGCTATCGGCAAAGCCGGTAATCCTGATGTACAAGCGGGTGTCGATATTATTATCGGCCCCGGCACGGAAGTGATCGCCGGCGAAGGCCAGATTCTCACCGCCGGCGGCATAGACGCGCATATTCATTTCATCTGCCCGCAGCAAATTGATGAGGCGCTGGCTTCCGGGGTAACCACCATGATAGGCGGCGGTACCGGGCCGGCCACCGGCACCAACGCCACGACCTGTACTCCCGGTCCCTGGCATATCCAGCAGATGCTGCGGGCCTTGGATGGAATGCCGATGAATTTTGGCCTGCTGGGCAAGGGTAACGCCAGCCTGCCGGGAGCATTGGAGGAACAGATTGCCGCCGGAGCCATGGGCCTGAAACTGCATGAAGACTGGGGTACTACCCCGGCGGCCATTGATTGTTGTCTGGATGTGGCCGAACGCTATGATGTGCAAGTAGCTATCCACACTGACACGCTGAACGAATCCGGTTTTGTCGAAGATACTTTCGCCGCCTTCAAAGGCCGTACCATTCATACTTATCATACCGAAGGCGCCGGCGGCGGCCACGCTCCTGACATCATCAAGGCCTGTGGTCTGGCCAATGTGCTGCCCTCTTCCACTAATCCAACCCGGCCTTATACGATCAATACCGTGGATGAACATCTGGATATGCTGATGGTCTGCCATCATTTGGATGCCGGGATTCCCGAAGACGTGGCGTTTGCCGAATCGCGAATCCGCAGGGAAACCATAGCCGCTGAAGACATCTTGCACGACCTGGGCGCGTTTTCGATGATTTCTTCGGATTCCCAGGCAATGGGCCGAGTCGGTGAAGTGATTATCCGCAGTTGGCAAACTGCGCATAAAATGAAAGTGCAACGCGGCAGTCTGGGCAGCGACCCCAGCCGCCACGATAACTTCCGCATTAAACGCTATATTGCCAAATACACCATTAATCCGGCTATCAGCCACGGTATCTCTCACGAAGTGGGCTCTGTGGAAATCGGCAAACTGGCCGATCTGGTATTATGGCAACCGGCTTTTTTTGCGGTGAAACCCAGTCTGATTCTGAAAGGCGGCTTGATTGCAGTGGCGCCGATGGGAGACATCAATGCCTCCATTCCCACGCCGCAACCGGTACATTACCGAGCCATGTTCGGCAGCTTTGGCCGTACAGCGGCCGCTAACTCGATGATTTTTTTACCTCAGGCTGCAGTGGCAGGTGATGTGGCCGGCAAGCTGGGTTTGCAAAAGCAAGTAGGCGTGGTAAGCAATACCCGTAACATCGGCAAACAGGATTTACACCACAATCAGTATCAACCCCTAATAGAGGTTGATCCGCAAAGCTATCAGGTGCGTGCGGATGGCGAGTTGTTGAGCTGCGAACCCGCTGAAATATTACCGTTTGCTCAACGCTATTTTTTATTTTGAATTTGCGCCCTACGCGACTATTTAAACGGAATATTATGTTGAAATTAACCGAATTTACTCAAACTGACGACACGGTGGATGATGTACTCACTCTGCCTTTCGAAGCCCGCCAAAAATCCCGCCAACCTGCCGTGACCAATGGCGGCGTCACTGTTGGGTTGTTCCTGCCACGCGGCCAAACTCTACGTAACGGCTTGGTGCTGACCGGCAGCCAGGGCTTTAAGGTAAGGGTGGAAGCTGCAGCGGAAGAGCTGTCTGTGGTGTATTGTCAGGAACCCTTGCTATTTGCCCGCGCCTGTTATCACTTGGGGAACAGACATATTGCCTTACAAATTCTGCCTAATGAATTACGTTATCTGGCTGATCATGTGCTGGATCAAATGCTGATTGGCCTGGGTTTGACCGTCCATCATCTAACCCTGGCTTTTGAACCGGAGTCCGGCGCTTATCATGCTCACTGATCTGGCGCTGTTGCGTCTGTTGCAGTTGGTCAGCCCCGGCTTGCCGATAGGTATGTACAGTTATTCGCAAGGGCTGGAGAGTGCTATCAGCGATAATTGGGTCAGTGATCCACAAACGGCGGCAGCCTGGCTACAGGCCATATTGGCAAGGGGCCTCAGCCAAGTGGATGCGCCGATTCTGGGACGGCTTTACGATGCCTGGCTGAATGGCGATCAGGCGGCGGTGGCACATTGGAGTTTATACCTGAGCGTTTGCCGGGAAACCCAGGAATTGCGTAGTGAAGACCGACATACCGGTCAGGCGCTGGCCAGACTATTGGATAAACTGGAGATTGACGAAGCCAGACTGTGGTTACGCCACCCGGACGCCACATTGGCTACTTTATTCAGTCTGGCTGCAGTACGCTGGCAAATAGATAAAAAAACCGCCATCACCGGGTATCTGTGGGGCTGGCTGGAGAATCAGGTGTTATGTCTGGTGAAACTGATACCGTTTGGTCAGGTGACCGGTCAGCAATTATTACAGCAATTGGCCGGTGAATTACCTGACCATGTGGAAACCGCACTGGGCCTGAGCGATGATGAAATTGGCGGCAGTGTATTTGGACTGGCTTTAGCCAGCAGCCGCCACGAAATGCAATATTCCCGTTTATTCCGTTCCTGAGAGAATTATCATGACTGACAAACAAGTATTGAGAGTAGGTATCGGTGGGCCGGTAGGCTCTGGTAAAACTGCATTGGTTGATGCTTTGTGTAAAAGTATGCGTGACCAGTATGAAATAGGCGTGGTCACAAATGACATTTACACCCGCGAAGATCAGCAATTTTTGATTCGTAGTCAGGCGCTGCCGGAAGAGCGAATTTTGGGCGTTGAAACTGGTGGTTGTCCGCATACGGCGATCCGTGAAGATGCCTCGATGAATCTGGCTGCGGTAGATGAACTGATACAGCGCTGGCCGGAGCTGGATTTTATTCTGCTGGAAAGCGGCGGTGACAATCTCAGCGCCACCTATAGCCCGGAACTGGCCGATCTGACCATTTATGTGATAGATGTTTCTGCCGGTGACAAAATTCCCCGTAAAGGCGGCCCCGGCATCACCCGCTCCGACCTGTTAGTCATCAATAAAATCGATTTGGCCCCTTATGTTGGCGCTTCGCTGGAAGTGATGGACCGCGATGCCAAAAAAATGCGTGGTGAACGACCATTTGTGTTTACCAACATCAAAGCCGGTCATGGCCTTAACTTGATTACTGAATTTATTGTCAAAGCCGGGATGTTGAATTAGGCAGGTGCGACCATCAAAACCTGGAATACCCCCTCGAATCCACACATTAATCAAATTTGTGGATTCGACAAATTTTCAGATACCCTCATCCCAAAAATCTATACCTTGCCCTGATTTTTTCAGCGCATAGACATGGTTTATTCGGTCAATTCAGAAAATACTACAATTCTATGACAAAGCTAGAGTGTTAGCAGCTTAGGAGATTGCCTGCTTGGCAAACTAACCTTTTTGCTCGGTAAGATGCCGGCATAATAGTTTGACTCGACTAAATTAAGCCATTTATCATTGGTGGTTTTAGTGGAACTGATTGATCGGCCAAACCGTAAACGCTATAAAGACCGTGCGTTTTACCAGGACATCAGCAATGACAGGAAGTTGACAATGGCAAACATAAAATCATATCCCAAAATGGCTGTTTTCAGCCACACGCTCGTCATAATGCTGCTCGGCAGTTTATGCCTGAGCAGTAACACCACTCTAGCCGCAGAAACCGCGCAAAGCTACAGTCGCGCGCCTATGAATGCGTTTAATTCGCAAATGGATGACGCTTTGCTGGGCAACCGCTATGAAAAACCCGTCTGGAATTTACAAAATAGTTTAGGTTTACCGGATTGGCTTAGTCTGGGCCTTGAGCAGCGCACCCGCTATGAAGTTTTAGATGGTGCCTTTAAAGCCAATACCCGTGGTGGTGATCAACAAATAGCGCTGCAAACTGATCTCTGGCTACAAGCCCGAGTCGATTCATTTCGGTTTGCCGGTGAGCTTATGGATTCCAGGGCATTGGGCTCCGATATAGGCCTAGGCAAAAACATCGGTTCCGGGGTTAATAACACAATGGCAGATACGGCCGATTTTATCCAGGCCTACGCGTCTTGGGCAGACAAATCGGCCTTTTCCAGCGATTTTGGTGCAGAAGTGAGAGTTGGTCGGCAAACCATGGATCTGGGTAGTCGCCGATTGGTGGCCAGACCGGTTTTTCGCAATACGGTGAATAGCTTTACCGGTGTGCGGATAAGATTACTCAATAATAATAAATGGCAATTCAATGGCTTTGCCACCCTGCCGGTAGTCCGTTTTCCCACTACGGCCAAAGCAATCCTTAACGACACTCAGCAATTTGATCAAGAAGCAACTCGCACCTGGTTTTCCGGCGGCATTCTGGAAGGCTACAAACTGATCAGCGGTATTAATGGCGAAGTGTTTCTCTATAATCTCGATGAAGCCGACAGCTTCAACAACCTCACCCGCAAACGCCGCTATTTTACCCCTGGCCTGCGCTTTTATATTAAACCGAGTAAAGGCCAGTTTGACTTTCAGGCAGAAGGGATGGGCCAGTTCGGTACGGTCAGATATAACACCACCTCCAGCCGCGATCAGCAGCATCAGGCCTGGTCTGAGCATATTGAAGCCGGATATAGTTTCGATATGCCTTGGTCGCCAAGATTCATGCTGGAATATGATTATGCCAGCGGCAGCAAAAACCCTGGCGCCACCAGTAGCACCGATTCCCGCTTCGATTATCTTTATGCCGCCAGCGATCTGGATTTTGGCTCAACCGGTGCCTATACCGCTTTTCAACGCAGTAATATCAACTCACCGGGTTATAAATTCAATTTTGCCCCGCGCCCGGATCTGCAGGTGACACTGCAGCAGCGTTTAGTCTGGTTAGCCTCGGCCAGTGATTGTTGGGGTGGATCAGCCTGTACTTCCGCCACCAATCTGGTGCTAAACCCCACTAAACACAGCGGCAGTTTTGTGGGTGATCAAATCGGTATTAGCAGTCGTTATAACTTTAACAGCAGTTTGAATTTTGAAGCGGGGTGGTTTCGTTTGTTTAAAGGTCAATTCGCCAAACAGGGCGCTGCTACAGTCAATGGTGCCAATACCGTACCAGGCCAGGACACTGATTACTTCTTTGTGCAAAGCCAGTTGAGATTTTAATATCAATAACTAAGGTAAATCCAAGTGGTTTACTTGAAATTACGAATACCAGAGGCTAGGATAAGGGTTAATTACCTAATCTGACAATGCCAACATTTATGCCACGTGCCAATCCGCCGCATCCAGCCAAACCCTTGCTTTGTCTGCAAATTGGTATCACCGGTCACAGACCTGATAATTTGCTGGACGCTGATTATGAGGTGCTGCAAAACCAGATTGCCAAGGTGTTAAGTCAACTAAATCATGATTATCAGCATCTGGCAGCGGAGCCAGCCACTAAACATCTCTATGCCGAAGATGAGGTTTTAGCACCCCGGCTGCTGTCGGCTTTGGCTGAAGGCGCAGACCGGCTGGCAGCATCAGCTGCTTTGCAGCAGGGTTATGATTTACATTGTCCGCTGCCGTTTGACCGAGAGCTTTATGCTACGAACTTCAAGACAGCGGAATCGGCTACCGAATTCAGCAAACTATTAGCTCAGGCGGAACGAATCCTTGAACTTGATGGTGAACGAACTCATGCTGACCAGGCGTATCGCAGTGCCGGACAGTTGCTGGTTTATCATGCGGATGTGGTAGTAACGATCTGGAATGGCATTGAAAACCGGCATTCTCCCGGTACCGCCGGTATGGTGGCTGCGGCTAGGCATCTGCAAAAACCGCTGATCTGGATCAACGCTGCTGCACCGCATCAGATCAAAATTCTTGATCCACAAACTAAATCCTCAGATTGGCAAGATGAACAGCCAGACTCGATACGTTGCTTGTTAGCCGGTCAATTGCTTAACGATGGCACGACCAAAACAGGCGAATCGACCATTGGCAAGTTTGATTTGCGTCGACGTTGGCAACAACATTATCGGCGTAAACAGCAATCCCGCCATATTTATTTTAATCACCCTGAGCCTAGTCGCAATCCGCTAAGTTTAATTTACCGAAGCCTGTTCAATTTACTTGGCAAACGCAGCCTGCGCCACCTATTTGGTAATGCATACCGACTGGATACCTTAAAGGAATGGGAAAAAATTATTCATGCCGGTGATCCGGAACACAGCGACACCCAGCCGCCGGTCAGCAAACCGGCTTTACCCATTGCACCAAGTACCGGACTACATTTTGTGCATGCCGACAGTCTGGCCTGCTATTATGCTGAGCAATACCGGGGCAGTTTTGTGCTGAGTTTTGGCTTGGGAGTATTTGCGGTATTGGCAGCAATGTTTGGCGCTCCATTCAAGAATAGTGTTGCCGACCCACATCTTTCGGCACTGGTAGAATTTGGACTGATGCTGACTATCAGTTTTCTGATAATACGCGGTCGTTATGAGGCTTTGCATCAGCGCTGGCTTGATTTCCGGCTTTTGGCGGAATGTCTGCGCCAACATGCTTTTTTGGCACCCATAGGTGGTATCAGCAAATGGCAGTTGCCGGTGTTTCATAATCATAATGACGATGGCCTGCGCTGGATAGATTGGCTGATACGCAGCATTATTCGCGCCGAAGGCATCCCTGGAATTAATTTAAACACCACCAACCGGCAGCGATATCATGATTTTTTACTGGCGTTGATAAACAATCAGGCCGAATATCATCGTAACAACGCCAAATACAATAAAAAAATCGCCCATAGCCTGCATCTGCTGAATAGGGGCTTAATTTATGCAATTTTACTAATCTGCATCGGCCATTTCCTGTTGGAATCCGGTGGTGAAAATGATAACACCGATATTGTTTTAAGCATTTTTTCGGCAACTTTACCGGCACTGGGTGCGGCTATTGCCGGCATTCTCAGTCAGGGCGAGTTTTCCAGAATCGCTCACCGCTCTGCTAGTATGGCCGATTATTTACAAGAAGTGGCGACCAACCTGAATACTAGTCACAACTTGACAGTAGCAGAACTGGCCCGGCAGGCCCAGTTAACCATAGAATTGATGAGCCAGGAATTATTCGATTGGCGGGTGATATTCCGCGCCAAACCATTGGAACAACATGCCTGAGCAGCTTTCAGCCAAGGCCGATAACTAATAGCTTATGCTATAGGCTAATGCCGTTTCATTCAGGCTTTTAGGCTGATGTATCGGTTTGGCCCACTTGAGTCCGCCCAATCTTATTAGTGTGGCAATGCCGCAATCAAGGCTTGTTGCCATAGCTTATAAGCTGGGCTATTCAAATGCAGGCCGTCATCGCTGAGCTGCGGACTTAATACGCCTTGTGGCGCAAGATACTGATTTAAATTGATAAAAATTAAATCGTGCTGCTGGGCATAATCCCATAAAAATTGATTTAGTTGGGTAACTTGCTGATTTATGGCCAGATTGTTAGGGAAGCTTGCGGCAACATATAAAGTGGATTGTATGGTTACCGGGACATTTTGCTGTTGTAAGGCTTGCAGGATATTTGTGTAATCGGCACAAATTTTGGCTAATGGTCTGCCGCGGATTATATCGTTGATGCCTAACATAATAAACGCCTGGCGGGGATGGCTGGCAATGATGCTGTCCAGACGCTGGCTGACTCCGTAACTGGTATCGCCACTGATGCCGAAATTAAGTATGTGTTGGTTGGCCAATAATTCCGACCACTGGCCGGCTTCGGTGATTGAATCGCCTATCATGGCCATGTCGGCAGCGGCTTGCATGGTTTTGAATAATTGGGTTCGGCTTTGCCAATGTGGGTAATCAATCAAATCTTGATCGCGACCTAACAATTTTGTGATCAGGCGGTGTTTGAAAATGCTGAATTGTTGGTAGGAAAAAATCTGATATTTCATAATCACTATACCGGATAAACTGACCAGCAATGCCGTAATTATCAGCAGTATCTTCAATCTGAATTTAAATAGCATCACTTAAAGCTAGGCAATAGTAGAAAAATTGGCAGCGTAACAGATATCCACAGCCGGGGTTGGCTTGCCATGGGTGAGCGCTTTTATTCGGGTTGCTTGATTTCCAGCCGGCCATTGTTGATGCGCACGGCATAATTTTGAATATTTTCATAAGCCGGCGGTGATTTTACCGCTCCAGTTTTTAAACAAAACCGGGCGGCGTGACGTGGGCAAACGATTTCGTTACCAATAATATCACCGCTGGCGATTTCGCCGCCATCGTGGCTGCAGGTATTGACAATAGCGTAGCATTTGCCGGCAATTTTAAAAACCGCCACTTCCTCACCATCCACCTCGGTGAGTATATGTTCGCCTTCTGCCAGCGCCGTTTGGTCTATAACATCTATCCAGTCTGTCATACCGCTACCTCTTTATGCTTAGATAAGCCAGGCACACGATACCTGGCTGTTATTTGATGTAAACATCGTAACGCAGCAATTTACCCTGATGAGTTTCGGCGGGTTTACCGGCGATGGGTTCTGCGTAATCCGGGCTTTTTACCACTACGCGTTTGGCGCTGGCCTGCCAGGCGGCGGCAAATAATTCGGCACGATCCAGGTCGTCACCAAGAATATCGCGCAATATCAACATGGCTTTTTTGGGCAATGCCGATTTTTTGGGCTTGGCCGGAAACATGGGATCAAGATATATACAATCCGGGGCCACTGCCAAATCTGCCAGTAATTGGATAGCATTTCCACTTATTAAGCGGGGCGGCTGCAATTGCCGGTTTAACATCCAGTCTTTCTGTGCCAAACGTTGGAACCCATCGCTAATCAAAGCGGCCATCAACGGTGAGCGCTCTATGCATTGCAGCTCATAACCCATCCGGAATATGGCCAGGCTATCCTGCGCCCAGCCGGTAGTGGCGTCTATGACACTGCGGGTTTTTCTGCCTATGGCTTGAGCCAGTAGATCTTTTTTGGGCGCCGGGTAAGAGTGCTGCTCACCGGGGCGCGGCTCGATATCAACCGCCAATCCGCCTTTGCGCAAGGTCTGGCGATCCAGCAACATCAGGCAGCCTTGCCGATAACTCAAAAAAAACGCCTGCGGGGCCAAGACTACGCTTTCCTCATCCAGCAGCGGCACGACCAGTTGTTCAGCCAGTTGGCGGCTGGCATTCAGCTGAAGGGCATCGTTGCAAAATACCGCCCAAGAGTCAAGCTGCATTCCCGGCTGCCCTGCTTATTCGGTGGAGATTGAGTTGTGCTGATTTTTTAAGGCTGCATCCAGGGTATGCCAAGCCAGAGTGGCGCACTTGACCCGCGCGGGATATTCACGCACCCCGGCCAGTACCGCCAGTTTACCCAGCGCTTCCAGATTCAGCTGTTCAGATTTACCGGTGGTAATTTCATGGAACAGGGTAAACAGGGCTTCGGCTTCGGCTTCGGTTTTACCTTTAATAATTTCGGTCATCAGTGATACTGAGGCCGTGGAAATAGCGCAGCCAACACCCTGAAAACTGGCGTCACTGATGGTGTGATCGGCAACTTTTAAATACAGGGTCAAGCGGTCGCCGCATAAGGGGTTAAAGCCTTCCACCTGACGATCGGCATCCGGGATGATGCGAAAGTTACGGGGATTGCGGTTATGATCAAAAATCACTTCTTGATAAAGATCACGTAAATCGTCAAACATTAGCCAAATACCTCTATTAATGATTTGATGCCTTGCATAAGTACATCAATTTCCTGGGGGGTATTGTACATGGCAAACGAGGCGCGTGCAGTGGCCGGTATACCATAAAAATCCATGACCGGCATGGCGCAATGGTGCCCGGCGCGTATGGCAATACCCAAACTGTCCAGCATAGTACCTATATCATGGGGATGAATTCTATCCAAGGTAAAAGAAAGTATGCCACCTTTGTCCGCCGCCTGACCGATGATCTGCAAGCCTTTGATTTGTTCGGCCTGAGCAGTGGCGTACGCCAGCAACTCGGCTTCGTAAGCACTGATCTCCGCCATACCGATCTGCTGGATATAGTTAATGGCTGCTCCCAGGCCAATGACTTCGGCTATTGCCGGGGTACCCGCCTCGAATTTATGCGGCAAACCGGCGTATTCGGTTTCGGCAAAGCTGACTTTGCGGATCATGTCACCGCCCCCTTGATAAGGCGGCATGGCTTCCAGCAGCGCCTGCTTTCCGTAAAGGACACCCACACCGCTGGGGCCATATAGTTTGTGGCCGGAAAACACATAAAAATCACAATCCAGCGCCTGCACATCCACCGGCATATGTGGGATGGCTTGGGCACCATCCAGCAATACCGGGATGTTTTTGGCATGGGCGGCAGCAATGATTTTTTCTACCGGGTTAATACTACCCAGGGCATTGGACATGTGCGTAATTGCCACCAGTTTGGTTTTGGCGTTCAGCAATTGTTCAAATTCCGAATAAATTAATTCACCGCTGTAGCTGATGGGTGCCACTTTTAAGACTGCGCCGGTCTGCCGGCAAAGCATTTGCCAGGGCACAATATTGGCGTGGTGCTCCATGGCACTGATCAGAATTTCATCGCCGGGCTGAAAACTGGGCCGGCCAAAGCTTTGGGCAATCAGATTAATAGCTTCGGTGGCGCCGCGGACAAAAATAATTTCTTTATGGCTGGCGGCGTTAATAAAGCCACGCACGGTTTCGCGAGCCTGTTCAAAGCGCTCAGTCGCTTTGACACTTAGGGTATGAACCCCACGATGGATATTGGCGTATTCATGACTATAGACATGCACGATACTGTCTATCATGGCCTGGGGTTTTTGACAGCTGGCAGCATTGTCCAGATATACCAGAGGTTTGTTGCGGATTTTCTGGGCAAGTATCGGGAAATCCGCGCGAATTTGGGCTATGGGGAAACTAGTCATGATTTTATAGATCCAGTGCTAGGCTGATATCGGCACTTATCGCCGGGAAATGCGTCAACAAGACCTGAAATAACTGGGCTTTCAAGCTGGGATTATCCACTTTGTCCAACATTTCATTGGCAAAGGCAAAGGTTAAGATATGCCGAGCGCTGAGATGGTCTATACCTCTGGATTGCAGGTAAAACACCGACTTTTCATCTAGCTGGCCTACTGTCAGTCCGTGTGAACATTTCACATCGTCGGCGTATATTTCCAGTTGCGGCTTGCTATCCACTTCGGCATCGGCAGACAGCAATAAATTGCGGTTATTCATTTCCGAGTCGGTTTTTTGTGCTTGTTCGGCTACCACCACCCGACCCTGAAATACGCCACGGGCGCGCTGATCGAGTACCGCTTTGTAATATTCGCGGCTTATTCCTTGCGGCTGGTTATGGTTGATGCGGGTATGATTGTCTATATGTTGACGCTGACTGGCCACGGTTAAACCGTTTAAGCGGCATTCGGCGGCAAAATCCAGATCACTGTGAATATCGCTGCGCGCCAGCCCGGCCCCCAAAGCAAAATTATGCTGGGTAAACCGGCTGTCTCTAGCCTGCTTGACATAGGTGCCGCCAAAATGGGTGGCTTTAGCGGCTTCGGCTTGCAGTTTATACAAAGTCAATTCGGCATCGGCCTCCAGAAAGCATTCATTAACAGCCGTGGTTAAATACGTCTCACTACTGCCGACATAGGTTTCCAGTACTTCCAGTTGAGCACCACTGTGCACATGCAGGACATTGCGCGTGGCCGCCAGTGCATTGACATCAGTGACGATATGGATAATCTGAATGGTTTTATTCAGCACCGTGCCGGGCGCAACATCCAGCCATACGCCATCAGTGAACCAGGCAGCATTGAAAGCAATCATGCTGTGTTCGCTGGTAAGGGCAGCCTTGCCCAACAGATTTTGCAGGTCAGCGTTTGGGTTTTGCAGGGCTAGCGCGATGCTTTGCAGGCTAACCCCATCCGGTAAGCCGTCCAGACGAGATAAAGACTGGACCAGACGGCCATTGACCAGTACTACACTCCAGGCATCAGCCAGCCGATACGCCGTCAGGCTGGTTTCCGCCAGCAGTTGGGCGGCCACAGGCTGATACAGGGTTTTATTGAGCGCGGCCAGATTGGTGTAGCGCCATTCTTCTTCACGGATAGTGGGAAAGCCGTGACTGCTGAATTCTTGCCAGGCGGACTGACGGAAAGCCTGCAGCCACAGGCCGGTTTCATCTGCCAAATCCGCTGCATATTGCGGATAAGCAGTTAAATACGTTTGATGTGCGGGTTGGGTAATCATTATGCCGCCTGCCCTTCCAGCCAACTGTAGCCTTTTTCTTCCAACTCCAGTGCCAGTTCAGGGCCGCCGGATTTGACGATGCGACCCGCGGCTAGGACATGCACCACATCGGGCACGATATAGTCGAGCAGTCGTTGGTAATGGGTTATCATTAAAAACGAGCGTTCAGTGGAACGCAAAGAGTTGACGCCTTCGGCAACAATACGCAGTGCGTCGATATCCAGGCCGGAGTCTGTTTCATCAAGAATACACAATTTAGGCTCCAGAATGGCAGCCTGCAATATTTCATTGCGTTTCTTCTCGCCGCCGGAAAAACCTTCATTGACTGCCCGGTACAGAAATTTTTCGTCCATTTCCAACAGTTTTAATTTGGTTTTGACCAGCGTCAAAAAATCCATGGCATCCACTTCCGGCAAGCCCTGATGCTTACGCATGGCGTTCAGAGCGGCTTTCAGCAGGTAGACGTTGCTAACGCCGGGAATTTCCACCGGATATTGAAATGCCAGAAACACGCCGAGCCGGGCGCGGATTTCCGGCGCTAGTGCCAGCAAGTCTGCGCCAAAATAACTGACACTGCCGGCAGTAACGGTATAACCAGCCTTGCCGGACAATACATGCGACAAGGTACTTTTACCGGCACCATTGGGACCCATGATGGCATGGACTTCACCGGGATTGATTTCCAGATTTAAGCCTTGCAGTATGGGTTTGTCGCCGACGCTGACATGTAAATTTTTGATACTAAGCATCAAGATACCTTAAATAAACTAGAGATAAACAAATAGAGTTCCTTACGGATGTGCGACACAGCGCACATCAGAGCTATGCTGCCTGACTAGCCGACTGACCCTTCCAGACTAATACCCAATAAAGCCTGGGCTTCCACAGCGAATTCCATCGGTAACTCCTTGAATACCGCCTTGCAGAAGCCGTTAACAATCATGGACACCGCATCTTCCGCGGACAGACCGCGCTGCTGACAGAAGAACAATTGATCTTCACTGATTTTACTGGTGGTAGCTTCGTGTTCCACCTGGGCGCTGGGTTGCTTGACTTCGACATAGGGAAAAGTATGAGCTCCGCAGCGATCACCCACCAGTAAGGAGTCGCATTGAGTATGGTTACGAGCATTTTCTGCAGACTTGGCTATTTTCACCAATCCACGATAAGTGTTTTGCGCTTTGCCGGCAGAAATACCTTTGGAAACAATTGTGCTGCGGGTATTTTTGCCAATATGTATCATTTTGGTGCCGGTATCGGCCTGTTGCAGATTATTGGTCAGCGCCACGGAATAAAATTCACCAACCGAATCATCGCCCAATAATACGCAGCTGGGATATTTCCAGGTAATGGCCGAGCCGGTTTCGACCTGAGTCCAGGAAACTTTGGCATTACGGCCCCGACATTCGGCGCGTTTGGTAACAAAATTATAGATGCCGCCTACGCCGTTTTTATCACCGGGATACCAGTTTTGCACGGTGGAATATTTAATGGTGGCGTTGTCCAGCGCCACCAGTTCCACTACGGCGGCATGTAACTGGTTTTCGTCACGCATAGGCGCGGTGCAACCTTCCAGATAGGAAACATGCGAATCGGCATCGGCGATGATCAAGGTACGTTCAAACTGGCCGGTGTTAGCGGCGTTGATGCGGAAATATGTGGATAACTCCATCGGACAGCGTACGCCTTTGGGAATATACACAAAAGAGCCATCGGTAAACACGGCGGCATTCAGCGCGGCAAAAAAGTTGTCGCCGGGCGGGACTACGGTACCCAGATATTGCTGCACCAGAGCAGGATGCTCTTGCAGCGCTTCGGAGATAGGGCAAAAAATCACCCCGGCTTCCTTGAGTTTACCTTTAAAGGTTGTGGCTACCGACACACTGTCGAATACGGCATCTACTGCAATACCTGCCAGACGTTCCTGCTCATCCAGCGGGATACCCAATTTTTTATAGGTATCCAGCAATTCAGGATCAACTTCATCCAAGGATTTTGGCCCGGCTTTTTTGGATTTAGGTGCGGAATAATAGCTAATAGCCTGGTAATCGATGGGGTCGATGTTTAATTGCGCCCAGTTTGGGCTGGGCATGGTTTGCCAGTGCCGAAAAGCTTTTAACCGGTATTCCAGCATAAATTCCGGCTCGTTTTTGACCTTAGACAGGCGACGAATCACATCTTCGTTTAAGCCGGGCGGAAAGGTATCCACCTCCAGGTCGGTAAAAAAACCTGGTTTGTAGTCCTGAGTGATTAAATTTTCAATTTCTTGTGCGCTGCTAGACATACTGGCTCTGAAACTAATTAACGAAATAACCGGCTAACCGGAATAAAAAACTCTTGGGGAGCCTGACTGGGCATGATCATATCGGCTAGGGTGACCGATTCCAGAGCCTGAGAAATGCGCTGGTTGATAATATGCCAATTTCCCTGAATCCGACAGCCGCTGGCCTGATTACAGCTTTTGTGGGATGCCGTACATTCGGTCAGGGCGATAGGGCCTTCCAAGGCACTGATGACACTGGCAACGGTAATTTTGGCCGGTGCCCGGCTTAAAGTGTAGCCGCCTTTTACTCCACGGGTGGATGATAAGACATGCGCTTTAGTCAAAATTTTCATGATCTTGCTGACGGTGGGCACAGCAATGCCGGTGGCTTCCGCTATTTCCTGAGCCCCATGCTGGCGCTGCTGATCCTGAGCCATGTGGCTGAGAATCACCGTTGCATAGTCGGTCATTTTACTGAGTTTTAACATATCTACCCTCAAGAATTGGCACCATTTTAGTCCTATTTAAATACCAAGTAAAGTAGTTGGTTATTATTTTTCGACAAATGAATGTAATTTAGTTGAGTGGCGGCTACTGATTCGGTTCCCGAGACCTTAGTTTTTAATGCCAATGCCTTTATGCAATAAGATCAGGCTGATCAGTATCAGAAATATGACCAAGCTACCGGTCATAGCAAAGGCCAGCCCGATATCCACATCGCTGATGCCGATCAGTCCATAGCGGAAGGCATTGATCATATACAGTATCGGATTGGCCTGTGCCACTTTTTGCCAGATGCCGGGCAGCATGGAGACGGAGTAAAATACACCGCCAAGATAGCTGAGCGGTGTCAGCACAAAGTTGGGAATAATGGAAATATCATCAAAACTATCTGCAAACACGGCATTGATAAAACCGGCTAAAGCAAACAACGTGGCAGTTAGTATCATCACTGCCATCGCTATTTCCCAATGTTTAACCGGTATCTCAGTAAATAGCGTGGAAATGCCGGCGACTACACCACCGACCAGTATGCCTCGGGCAACGCCGCCACTGACATAGCCAGCCAGGATAACCCAGTTGGGCACCGGCGCCACCAGCAATTCTTCGATATGACGCTGAAATTTAGTGGAATAAAATGAAGACACTACGTTGGAATACGAATGGCTAATCACCGACATCAGGATAATGCCGGGTACGATGTAGTCCATATAACTTTCACCATTGACACTGCCGACCCGGCCCCCGATCAGTTTGCCGAATATCAGAAAATACAGGGCAGTGGTGATGGCCGGCGGTAGCAAAGTTTGCGGCCAGATGCGGGTAAAACGGCGAATTTCTTTAACAAAGATGGTTGTGAAGGCGATTAATTGACTCATTGCACCAGATCGATAAATAGTTGTTCCAGACGATTGGATTTATTTTTCAGGCTGGAAACCTGTATTCCCAGGGCAGTTAACTGATTAAACAGCTGGTTTAAACCTAAGTGTTTGGGTACGGCGACATTGAGGCTGTTTGGGTTGGCCAGTTCAAGACGATAACCGCTGATTTCCGGGACAGTGGTCAGCGGCTGGCTGAGATCCAGTACGAAATGTTCGACATTGATACTGTTTAAAAACTGATGCATGGGCGCTTTTTTGATAATTTGCCCCTGATCAATAATGGCAATATTTCTACACAGACTTTCGGCCTCTTCTAAATAATGAGTGGTCAATATGATGGTAGTGCCCTGTTGGTTGACTTCAGCCATCATTTGCCACATGGCGCGACGAATTTCTATGTCTACCCCAGCGGTAGGTTCATCGAGTATCAATAAACGCGGCTCGTGCACCATGGCTCTGGCGATCATTAACCGGCGTTTCATGCCGCCTGACAATCGGCGTGAAACACTGTTACGCCGCTCCCATAAGTCCATTTGCCGTAAGCATTTTTCGGTACGCTGTTTTGCCAATTTGGCGGGTATACCGTAAAATCCTGCTTGGTTTAATACCACATTACCAACCGTTTCGAATTGATTAAAGTTGATTTCTTGCGGCACCAAACCGATACAGGTTTTGGCCTGGGCGGTTTCTCTGTCCAAATCATGTCCGAACACCTCAACACTGCCACTGGTTTTGTTGACTAATGAGCTGATGATGCCTATCAGAGTGGATTTGCCGGCACCATTTGGACCAAGTAAAGCAAAGAAATCGCCGCTCTCAACTTCCAGATCGACACCTTGCAAAGCTTGAAAGCCATTATTATAGGTTTTTTTAAGCTGTTTTATGGTTAAGGCATTCATACTCTAAGTTATAATGAACAGTAGATGAGCAGGCGGAAATTAAGTTTCCGCAAAAAGCCGGAATTCTAGCAGAATTTCCCTTTCAGCCAGCAAATGAACAGGATTGCAAGTGCCACATCAAATACCTACCAGCGTTGCCGCTGTTGATCTGGGTTCAAACAGCTTCCATATGATTATCTGTAGTCTTAAAGATGGAAAATTACAAACGATAGACCGCCTGAAAGAAATGGTGCGATTGGCGGCAGGATTAGATAAAAATCGCAATCTTGACACGGCAACTCAGGAAAAAGCCCTGGCTTGTCTGGAACGTTTCGGCGAACGTATCAATAGCTTCCCTCCCCATAGCGTCAGTATTGTCGGCACCAATACCTTACGCTTGGCAAAAAATGCCCAGCAATTTATCAGTAAGGCTGAAAAAGCTTTGGGGCATCCGATTCATGTAATTTCCGGCATTGAGGAAGCCCGACTGATTTATCAAGGTGTGGCGCACAGTCTGGCCGGCTCTGCCAATCGGCGCTTTGTCATGGATATAGGTGGCAGCAGCACTGAATACATTATCGGCCAGCATGACACGGCGCATTGTAAAGAAAGCCTGAATATGGGCTGCGTAACAGTGAGTCAAAAGTTTTTTAAAAAAGGCCAAATCAGTAAAAAGGCATTTAAAAAAGCCACACTATTTGCTGAACAGCATTTAGTGCCTTTTCAGGGCAAATTTAATCGTCAGCAGTGGGATGAAGCAATAGGAGCATCGGGCAGTTTAAAAACAATCAGCAATGTGCTGCAGACTTCTGGCTGGAGTGATAACGGTATTACCATGACCGGCCTGGAACTCCTGGTGGCACATCTGCTAAAGTTTAATCATTACGATCAGTTCAATTTTCCGGCTTTAAGTCTGGAACGTCGCCCGGTTTTCATCGGTGCTGTAGCAATTATTTATGCCACATTCAAAACTCTAAATATAGAACAAATGACGGTTTCCGACGGGGCGTTACGCGAAGGTTTGGTGCAAGACTTACTAGGCCGGTTTTATAACCATGACATTCGTTCTGAAACCAGTAAAATCATTGCCCATCGGTATCATATAGATCATCAACACGCCAGCCAAATTAAGGAAACCATACATTATATGGCTAGGCAATTGACTGGTCTACCGTGTTTCCAAGATGATTCAGATACGCTGCAATTTTTGAACTGGATGGCGGAATTGCATGAAATTGGTTTGGAAATTGCTCACAGTCAATATCATAAGCATAGCGCTTATATTATTGAAAACGGTGATCTGGCCGGCTTTTCCAAACAGGATCAATTGGTGCTTTCTCGGTTGGTGCGTAATCATCGTAAAAAACTCAATCTGGAGCGTTTTGCCGAATTACCCTGGCCATGGCGGGAATATACGCCACATATGGCGGTGGTATTCCGGATTGCCCGACTATTACACAGAAGCCGGCATAATCCGCGCCCTGACTTTGATATAGCGATTAAGGATTTTGAGATCAGGCTAAAATTTCCTGAAAACTGGCTGGAACAATCGCCTTTAACTCAAGCCGATCTGGAACAGGAAATACTTTACCTTAAGGAAGCGAAATTTAATCTGATTTTTGAGTAATGCCGCATTTTATTCAGCATTGGCTAAATTCTATTCATGATGCCATGGAGAGATTCCAAGGCTTACACTTGCCGGCTTGGCTAACTCATCCGGCTGTGCAAAAGTTGGTCAAGATTCTGATTTATACTTTGCTTACGCTGATTTTGCTAATCAGCATTTTGCTGTGTTTTGCTCTTGACAACAGCCCCCAGGATATTATTCTGCAAGGCATGAATCGGGATGATATCCAGCGTGCCAAATTATTGTTGCATGTAACGCCTGAAGAACGGGAAAGTCTGAAAACTGTACGCTTAAATCAGAAGGATTTGAATATTGCTGCCAGTTATTTGCTGAATCATTTCGTGGAAAACACCATCCAAATTCAGTTCACCAATGATCGTCTGTTGTTTCAGATGGCAATCTTTGTTCCTGATAACCCCTGGGGCAGGTTTCTGGATTTTCATTTCAGTTTGAAGCAGAATGGCGAGGATATTTTACTTAAATCGTTTAAGATCGGCGAAATTTCCATTCCTGATCGTGCCGCAAATTTGCTGCTGCCGTTTATTGTGCATCACACAGCGCTAAATGAATATTGGTTGGCGATTACCCGTTATGTCAAAACAGTACGCATTAATCAGAATGATATTGAAGTCAGTTACCTGGGGTCTATCATTGATACAGCCAAAAAACTGGCTATTCAAAAACACCAGGATTACCCCAATTTACATATCTATCAGCAACTAATTAATGAAATTGTGGCGCAACACGACCCAGCTTGGCGGCTGTCCCTGACTGAATTGTTGCAACCTTTATTTTTATCGGCTTACCAACATTCAACACCAGATACCGCGATCCAGGACAATCGTGCTGTAATTATTGCTGTAGCCAGTTATATTTATAAAAATGAATTACGCCGTTACCTGCCGTTAGGGCTGATTTACAGTCATGAATATCAGGTTTATGCCTATAGACGCATAGACATACCTCAACATTTTATCGCTGAAGCCTTAATCACTGCCGTAGACAGCAATCTGCTCAGTTTACAATTGGGATTGGATAAGGAGGTGGGCGATGCTCAGAAAGGCAGTGGCTTCAGCTTTATTGATATTAGTTCGGATCGGACAGGTATCCGTTTCGGCCAATTAGCAATTGCCTCACCAGCCTCCGCACGCCGCGTACAGCAGATTATGGCGGAAACCCGAGATTACACCGCGATTATTCCCGATATTGAAGGCCTACCGGAACACATGGACGAAGCGACATTCAAAGAAAAATACCGGAATATTGACAGTCAGGCTTATCAGGATATGATTAAATTAATCGATAGCAGGATTACAGCACTGCCTTTATATCAGCTAAATTAGATCGATTGGCATATGGAAGTCGATTAGTATGACAGCGCTTGAATCGATACCCTCCTGGCTGACCGTTTTTTAAACTTATACTTGATAGTAATCGCGATACCACTTCACAAAATTTTCGATACCCTGGGAAATGCTGATACTTGGCTTATAACCCACATCTGCCACCAAGGCTGCTACATCCGCATAAGTATCCGGTACATCGCCTGGTTGAATTGGTAATAGATTTTTTTCAGCCGTTTTACCGAGAAAATGTTCCAGTGTTTCTATATAAGTCATTAACTCCACTGGCTGTTGATTACCGATATTATAGACCCGCCAAGGCGCACGACTGGTAGCAGGATCCGGCTTTACACCATCCCATTCCAGATTAGGTTGAGCGTTATGATCTAGCGTTCTGATCACACCTTCAACTATATCGTCAATATAAGTAAAATCGCGACGATGTTTGCCATAATTAAATACATCAATTTTTTCACCTGCCAGTATGGCTTTGGTGAACAAAAACAAGGCCATATCCGGACGTCCCCACGGACCATACACGGTAAAAAATCGCAGTCCGGTGGTTGGCAGTTGATAAAGATTGCTATAAGTATGCGCCATCAATTCATTGGCTTTCTTAGAAGCTGCGTAGAGACTAAGCGGATGATCGACATTGTCATGTACAGAAAACGGCATGGCTTCATTGGCCCCGTATACCGAGCTGCTGGAGGCATAAACCAGATGTTCTACCTGATGATGCCGACAACCTTCCAAAATATTTAAAAACCCGACGATATTGCTGTCTATATAAGCATGTGGGTTTTGTAATGAATAACGCACACCAGCCTGGGCGGCAAGATTAATCACTTTTTGTGGCTGGTATCGTTTAAACAGAGCCTCTACTCCGTCTCGGTCTGCAATATTCAGCCTAACATCAGTATAACCCGCGTGGCTCTGAATACGCGCCAGCCTGCTCAGTTTTAAATTGACATCGTAATAATCATTCAGGTTATCAACTCCGATAACTTCGTCACCTCGTTCCAGTAATTCGACAGCCAGTTGATTACCTATAAAACCGGCGGTGCCTGTTACTAAAATTCTCATCGTTTATAACCTCACATCGGTTTGTATAGCTGCAATATTTAATTGTAGACTTTGTTACTACTCAATCTCTGGTCTTCTGGATAAGAAACCAGCAGGCCATAATACATTACATAATGATTTAATATCGTTTCAAAATATAGTCATAAAACCGTTGAATGTACCAAGAAAGTAGAATAATAGGCAAACACCAGAAAACCAAATAATAGGTGATACATTACCTCGCCTGGAAATATACTTTCGCATTAAAAAACTGGCTTGTTAATTAAATACATAACAAAACTTAACATCCCAAAAACATTTTTCCAATAAGGAATAAAATACCGGGCAAAAAAGAACCATTAATAATTTCCCGAAAAACTCCCATTTTCAATTGAAAACCAGATTGACAAGATCAAGCCAGTTGATAGAAAAACCTTACTTAACTCAAACTTGACCATACAAATTAATGGCAGTACTAGCAGATAGAATACCATAATCATGGTAATGAACCAAAGTATAGCGTGTAGGTGGCAGATAAAACATTAAAACCCATAGCCCCGCCTTCAGTAAAGCCAGCTTACCAGGTAAATTTGCCATTGCAAACAATCTGATAGAAAACATATAAAGTCGATAAAACCTTAAAACCTTAAAACCTTAAAACCTTAAAACCTTAAAACCTTAAAACCTTAAAACCTTAAAACCTTAAAACCTTAAAACCTTTTTTAAAGTAAACCTTATGTACACTATGAAAATCCGGTTTTATTTCCTTACCAACCAGTAAATATTCAGATAAAGAAGGCATAAATCCTAAATAATAACTACTAGGTGTTCTGTAATTGGATTCTTGGTTTCGAGCAACACTAAAGTGCAATTCAACGGAAATATAGGACACTGGCTACACACAGAATTTCAATAAATATAAATCAATTAGCTATTCAAAAGTTTACACATCAAATGGCTTGACAAAAATTGGCAAAACACCAGATTATAATGTGACATTCATTAAAGGAATTAACTTTAGTCAAAATAAAAAAGACTCTATGGCAATCAGTCAAAAATTTATAATTTTGAAATATCCAAGAAAAAGAACAACTGATCTACATAAAAATAAGCATAAAATTTGACAAAAAACCAATAAACTTAGCCTTTAGTGATAGTTTTTGGAAGAATATTTGATGCTTGATTCAGTATTATCAGGCATGAACCGAGCTTAGATCTGACTGGTCTAGCTTTACCGTCACCATTTAATGATGAATAGATTTTCACAACACTCACTTATAACTAAAATCAACAGTTAGTCATATGAACCAATCACACGCCTTACCTGCACTGCAATACTTATCCACATCTGATTTTTATCATAGTCTCTTGGTATGCTTTCAGCACACGCCAAAACTTTCAAGTTCTTTCACAGCTTTCTCTGCATATTATAGGGTTGAACATGGGGTTTAACTCTTAGGTGCTGGTTTTCCAGAAAAATGGTGACTCCAGACAATGCTTGGCCGTTCAATCAGCAGAAACATGAGCCAACTGGCAAAAATGCAAACTAATATAGATAAAATAATACCTATAAGTTCGATATTTAAGGTCTCAGGATAAGCCCAACGATTGACTATGCGAAACACAATGCCCGTCAAAGGATTGTGTAGCAAATAAAGACTATAAGAAATGAGCGCAATGAACTGTATCCACTTCCATGATAACCATTTTCCCATTGCATCCCACATACCTGCGAGTAATAATAATATCCCGGTAAACGCGGTGATTATGGTAAATAGAGATTGGGTATAGATGCCGAAAACTAAAACGACTACACAATAAATACCTGCAAATACTCTAATTTTACCAGACTCAAGCCATCCCCAGCAAACCAGAGCACCTACCAGAAAGCTATACCAATAAGATAAGAACCCGCCTCGCCAAAGCACGTTTTCAGTGATATGTGCTGGCCACAATAAAGCGATAATCCCTGCCGTACCAAAAACCCAAAGCCGGGCATACTGACTTGAACTTGTTTTTTTGGAATCTGCTACTAATATTAACAACGCAAATGCTATATAAAACTGTATCTCGATACATAAGGTCCAAAAAACCGAACTGATTCTAGAACTGGCTAACAGCTGTTGCAAATAGACTAAATGAGCCAATACATCACTTATGCCAATTTGCTGCATTCCTTCACCTAAGACTTTGGCTTTAAAATGATTTATGATCAACATAACCACTATTGTGAAGTAGTAGGGTGGGGAAAGTCGGGTTAGGCGACGCAGTAAAAACTGGCCTGCCGTTTTGCCGTCAACTTTAATCTGACGAACGGTGTAAGCCATAACAAAACCACTCAAAACAAAAAAAATGGAAACTCCGAGATAGCCCCAGTCAAAAATTGCTGTGTCCAGCCAATTTGGCAAATTGGCTTTGATACTAGCAATGTGCTTTCCTTCAGACATGTGGTAAAAAACAACCCATAGTGCAGCACAAGCCCTCAGTCCGTCAGCAAACGCCACGCGTGAGCCGGTTGGATTTAAAACCACATTACTCATACGATTTACCTTGAATTACTTCTGTGATGATCCATTACTCCCACCAAATTTTGAAAATCCGTATCAAGCTATGCTAGGCTATTGATCGGTTCAGCTGGCTAGAGCATTAGATGGGGTCAGCGCTTGCAGCTTTTATGATTATTCTGTTCTGGAACCCATAAGCACGGTACACGGACATAGAGCTGCATAGGTTTCAACAAGCAGACCTTTAAGCAGCAAAGTTTAACCACTTTCCATCCTATCGCACTTTTTAAAAATATGCCAATCCTACCGCATAAGCCACGCTTAAACTGTCGAAAAAAATTATTATTGCAAGCATTGAAGCTATGCTTTAGATTATCAGCATAGAACATAGCGAAATTTAATTTCACCGAATCAACTAGTTTTACACTAACCTTTCTCCTGAATATGAATCAAAATCGCTCAAAAGGATTTATCCGGCCTTTGCAACCGCTCCAAGGCTTGAAACGTGCTATGGATACCGGACTCATCTTTATCATGCTTTACGCAGCCTTAAGAGTTTCAGCTTTACCTCTTACCACAGAGTATTTAGCCCTATTCATTGTTTGCACCGTCCTCTACGGGATTTTTGCTGAACAGCATGAAATTTATTACGGCTGGCGTGGGGATCCTATGTTTGATGTGGCCATGCGTATCTTGATGTCATGGGTACTAGCTTTCGCTATTGTCATCAGTTGCCTATTCATGTTTGATTTCGGCTTCGCTTTTTCCAAGGAGGTACTGGAAATCTGGCTGCCCCTCACCTCGCTCGGCATTATTTCTTTACATACCATCCGTCGCCTGATCATGTCACACATGCATGCTCTAGGCATAAACGTACGAACTTATGCTGTGCTAGGTGCCAATAAACTGGGACAACGCCTTGATCACGCTATTTCCGAAATGCCTTGGTTAGGTTATAAATGCGTTGGTTTTTTTGATGACCGCTATGAAAACTCCGAGCGTTGTCAAGACATCCATAACCCAGATAGAGTAATAGGCGGTTTTAAGGATTTACTGGAGCAGGCTCAACTGGGTAATATAGATCATATTTATGTAACTTTGCCCTTACGTGCCGAAAAACGTGTTAACCAGTTGATTAACGAACTGGCTGACAGTACTGTCTCAGTAAATATAGTACCTGATTTTTTTACTTTTAATTTGATGCATTCAAAGCTAAGCAGTGTTAAAGGTATCCCGGTCGTCAGTGTGTTCGACACACCTTTAAATTCGGCGCTGGACGGTTTTTATAAACGCTTTGAAGATTTGCTACTGTGCGCAATTATACTGCCACTAATTGCTATTCCCATGGCGATTATTGGTGCGGCGGTTAGGCTGACTTCTCCTGGTCCGGCAATTTTCAAGCAAAAACGTTATGGAGTAAATGGCGAAGAGATTGAAGTTTGGAAATTCCGTTCCATGACTGTCACTGAAAACGGTGCCACTGTTACTCAGGCCACTGTCAATGATCGACGTGTTACCCGCTTGGGAGGCATTTTACGCCGCACCTCACTTGATGAATTGCCACAGTTCATCAATGTATTACAAGGTAGAATGTCTGTGGTCGGTCCTCGCCCACACGCTATCGCCCATAATGAATTTTATAGAAAACAAATTCAAGGCTATATGTTACGCCACAAAATGAAACCGGGCATTACCGGCCTGGCGCAAATCAATGGTTGTCGTGGTGAAACCGATACCATAGAAAAAATGCAGATGCGTATCCACTACGATTTGGAATATATCCGCCACTGGTCAGTATTTTTGGATTTAAAACTGGTATTTTTAACTATTTTTAAAGGCTTTGTTAGCGAGCAGGCTTATTAAATCATAAAGACTAGAAGAGATTTACTTAAATTTGGCACCTACTGCTTGCTGGGTTCTATTCAGAACCGCGAGAAGAATCAATCTCAAAAGTGCTAGAGCGGATTATCTTATTAAATTGACCTTCTTTACTTACGACTCTACTGCAGAAACAGAAAAATTATCTTAGTTCTTGGCTCTGTACACGACAAAACCTAAAAACCGGCTAAAGAAGATGATCTAAGCTTATGACTTGAAAGCCCATCGCAAATCTGTTTCACTCTCTAATGACTAAAAAAGGGGGTGAACATGGACTTAAACGATGGGCTTAGAGCGATTTTAAAAGACCATGTGTCTTGGAGCAAGCGCCGTTTAGATTGTTTTATCGGTCTGTTACTGGCGTTAATCCAATCCAGGCACATGAATTTAACGCAATTAGCGGTGAATTTTGGTGGACAGGCGACCTTAAAGTCCCGGTACAGGCGGCTTCAGCGTTTTTTTCAAACCGTTGTTTTTGATTATGACGCCGTGGCGCATCTGATCATGCAGTTGTTTGATTTTAAGGGCCAGTCGTATTATTTGACTCTGGATCGCACTAACTGGAAATGGGGAAAGGCCAATCTGAATATCCTCACCCTGGCGATTGCTTATAAAGGCATGGCGGTGCCGGTGTACTGGTTGGTGTTGAATAAGCAGGGTAACTCCAATCAGCGTGAACGAATCGCCTTATTGCAACGCTTCATCCGGCAGTTTGGTCGGCATGGCATTCAAGGCGTATTGGCTGACCGGGAGTTTATTGGCGATCAGTGGTGGCAATGGTTAACAGACCATACCATTCCGTATTTGATTCGGATGAAAGACAATCAGTTACTGACCAATCGCCGCCACGCCGGAAAGCCCGTTCAAGCCCTATTCCGGGATTTAAAGGTGGGCGAGCAGCGCGTACTGAGGAAAAGACAGCGCATTGGCGATCAGTGGGTTTGGTTGAACGCCTTAAAATTAGAGACCAACGAGCTATTAGTGTTGGCCAGTAACCAGCGCTTGGCTCAGGCGATTCAAGTTTACGGCCAGCGCTGGCAAATTGAAAACCTGTTCCAATGCTTGAAAGGGCGCGGCTTCCATTTAGAAGATACCCGGCTGACCCGGTATTATCGGATTAAGAAAGTCATGGCGCTCCAAGCCATTGCTTTTTGCTGGGCCCATAAAGTCGGGGAATGGAAACATCGAGCCGTTAAGCCGTTAACCATCAAACAACACGGTCGCCCGGAATGTAGCTTGTTTCGTTATGGGCTAGACGAGCTGAATAACTTTTTGTTGAAAACGGTTAAATCGGCTGATGAGATGCTTCGATTCTGGATTTTGTTTTTATGTCCGCCGACTATGATCGATTATGACCGAAGTCGGTCTGGGAAAATAACCCTCAGAATTTAAGTGGCGCGTTTTGTCGTGTACAGAGAGTTCTTGGTAAAGAAAGTGAAAACTCTTTTAACAGGGGGTTATCGCCTGGCATTTGCTGCCTTCCACCCCAACTCATTGATATACATTAATAAAGACACACCTAAATATACTTAAGCAGGGGTTAAAAAGGTTCATCCAGACATCTCAAAATAGTGTTTATACTGCAATAGAAGCAAGTAAGGATAAAGAAAAAACGACTTATTCTCGAGTTTTATTTTGTGCAATTAAGCTGTTATGGAAAAGCATACAGACTCTTTAGAAATATACCTAAGGCTACTATGACCATCGCTAATATTGTCTATCAGATATCATTTCATCAAAGAACGGCATTCTCTAGCAACACCGTTTGAATTGGCCTCTGGCATTCTGGCGTTGCATTGAATTCACCATGAATCAATTTGGTTTTTTCTAAGACCACTCGAAAACCCGATAGCTTGTTAAAGTACGCGGCTTAAAGATATAAATTTGAAAAATGCAGAAATCATTACTCGCCAAACAAACAAAAGAATTTTATATACCCTCACTTGATGGCATTCGGGCAATAGCTATTCTATTAGTTTTTTTATCCCACATTGGTTTAGGTCACATTATTCCAGGAGGACTTGGTGTAACCATATTTTTTTTTCTAAGTGGATTTCTTATCACAACTTTATTAAGAAAAGAATATGAAAAAACAAATACCATAAATTTTACTCATTTCTATATACGCCGTATTTTTAGAATTTGGCCAAATTTTTATTTTGTACTTTTTAGTGGCGCAATTCTTACTATTTACGGAATTATTCCTGGCGAAATAAAAATAATGCCATTTCTATCTCAGGCTTTTCATTACGCCAATTACTATTTAATAACACATGATAATAGTGGAAAAACCATAGGCTCTGAAATTTTCTGGTCACTCGCAGTTGAAGAGCATTACTATTTAATATTCCCTTTTCTATATTTACTATTGCTACGATTGGGATTATCGCAACAAAAACAGTTTTTAACTCTTCTGCTTTTTTGCATATCAATCTTGGCTTGGCGTTATTATTTAGTATATGAAATGAATGCCAGTAGTGTTCGCACATACTATGCCTCTGATACACGATTCGATTCTTTATTCTTTGGATGTAGTTTAGCTGTATACAGAAATCCTGTCTTGGATGATATTAAAAATAGTGACAAGACACTTAAGTATATCTACATCCCACTAGCTGTGCTTATCATTGTAATCAGCTTATTATTTAGGTCCGAACATTTTAGGGAAACTATAAGATATTCTTTACAAGGTGTTGCGTTGTATCCACTTTTTTGGGCTGCAATTAGATTTCATAATTGGGGTGTATTTAGGATACTAAATTTTAGGGCAATGAAATTTATGGGCTGGCTGTCATATTCATTTTATTTAGTCCATTTTTCAGTTATAAAAGTTGTTTTTCTGCACACCGAAAATTTGCCCATTTATATTTCGGCCAGTCTTGCTTTTATTATATCGATAACTATAGCTTATCTGATATATATAGTTATAGAAGCGCCTTTTACACGTTTACGTAAAAAACTAATTTAAGCTTTGTAAATTATGACGTTCACATATATTTCAAGTTGAGTCGATCTGGAAACGTGTAGAGCGGTTCTCGGCACCCTCCAGCTATAAACATTGGGCTTAATTCAACTTGGGTTGATGGACAGAAATTTGCTATATAACTGCTGGGAAATTAGCTTCAGGTTATGCTCCTGAGCAACACGAGCATGGCCTTCCCTACCCATCGCAGAGAGCTGAGCAGGGGTTGCCGTTAGAGCTTCACGAATAGCATTACTGATATCCTCAACAGAACCAGCAGGAACTAACCAACCGCATTTTTTATCGACAAGTTCTGGTATACCAGCAATATAAGTCGAAATCACAGGACGGCCTAGTGCAAGCGACTCCATAATAACCACAGGTAAGCCTTCCGCAAAACTCGGCAATAAAAATGACCGACATTCTGAAATCATTTTTCTAACTTCTAGATTGGCCTTCCAGCCATGTAATTCGATTAAATCTGCAACATGGTATTTTATTATTTCTTCTTCAAGTGCATTTCTGGATTCGCCATCACCAATCAAGTGTATCTTTAAGTGGGGGAAGTCCGGTTTTAACAGAGCCAATGCTTGAGGGATTAATAACTGCCCTTTTTGTGGACATAGTCGGCCTACACAAATAAGGTTTTGATTGTCATTATTAAAGTCATAATTCGGAATAAATTCATCAACATTCAAGCCGCAATGAACAATAATAATTTTATCCAGGTAAGTAGGATTACTAAATCTTATCAATTGTGCCCGACAAAAGTTGGATATGGCAACTACAAAGGCCGCATGATGTATCTTAAGCGCCATGCTGATAAATTGAGGATCAACAAATTCATCAGGACCATGGGAAGTAAAACTGTAGCTCACCCCCCCCATTTCTCGAGCCAGCATTGCTACGGTAGTGGCATTGGTGGCAAAATGAGTATGAACATGTTGAATGCCATCGCGTCTTGACTGCCTGTAAAAGTAAGTTGCCTGCAACAAATAAGCTATATGCTTGATAGTTATGCCGCCGGCGTTTTTGCATACCTTACGCCACAAAATCAAGGCATGAAATAAACCAGTAGCATTAGCAAACAATACAATAAAAAAGGCCTTGAGTAAGCCAAAGGCATTGTTTGTTAATAGGTATTGCGTCTGCGATTGTTCGGCAATATCTAATTCATCCACCAATTCTTCGCTCCAGTGCCGCACTGCATAACGCTTTATTTCTATCCCCAAGCTCTCAAGACTTTCTATTTCACGACGAATAAACGTCGTACTAGTCATAGGGTAGGAGTTCATCAAATAACCAATTTTCAAAACTAATATTCCTTTAGATTTAAATCAATTCATCAATTACAACTTGTTTGCCTGATCAATCACTTCTAATACTTGCGTCGATGCACTGAGTGAAAAAACATTGCTGACCAATTTATCAGTGCGATATAACTCGCAAAAATGATTGATTAAGGGTAAATATTGGTTACCACCATAAGTGTGATGTTCTAATTTACCTGCACTTTTAATGGTGTTAATCCGTCGTAACAAAGAAGATTGACGTAAGTGTTGTTTTAGTCTTTCCTTTATGGATAAAGACTGAATACCTAATGTCGGCAGCTCAAGGCTGGCTCTTGAAACCCTGATAGATTCAGCACCTATTACAGGCGGTTCCAAACTGATAGATCCACTAGTTGAAGATAAAACGGCTCTGTTTTGTAATAGTACCCTGAATGAAACAGCAAGTTGAGACTCCGCACCATTGTTATGAAATAGTTGTAATGCCGCATGAATGTCAACCCCTTCTGGAGTTCTATCAACCTTGCCTAATATTTGATTGACAGGGCCAAATAATTTAAGCGCTAAGGCAATTGGATAAACGCCTCTATCAAGTAATACACCGCTTCCAACAGTAGATGCATATAATCTTGGCGAAACTTCCTTACTAACGGGATACCCAAAATCCGAATAGAGATACAATGGTGTACCTAATTCTGTTTCCTCATATGATTTAAACAATCGCTGATAAGTTGGCAGAAAAAATGTCCACATAGCTTCCATGCACAACTTGCCTGCTCGCGCAGCTGCTTGCTCGATTTCTTTACTTTCTGATGCAGAAATTGCAATGGGTTTCTCGCACAATACGGCTTTTCCGGCATTTAAAGCCGATAGAGTGGACTGATAGTGATTTTCAGTAGCATTGGCAATATAAACTGCGTCAATTCGTTCATCTCTCAACAATGCATCAATGCCATGGTAGGCTTGAGGAATTGCGTGAAATTTGGCAAAAGATGCTGCCCTATCTTTAGATTCACTGGATACGGCCAGGATTTTAACTCCAGATGCGGCTGTCAAAGCAGCCATCATAGTGGCCGCCATTCTACCTGTACCAATGATGCCAAAATTAATTTCACTCATAATATTTATATGTTGTCGGTGATTAACTTAAGTTTGCCCACGGCATGGGTGATTGAGTTGGGCAACTAGTTTTCATTATTTGTACGCCAGCCTTATCAAGTGAATTCTGAATTGCTAATGTCACTTCATTCAGGTGCAATGCAAAGTCAGCTGAAGCTCTTGATGGCCTGCCTTCTTTGATTGCGGCTAAAATTTCTGCCGGCCCTAATGCAAAATTCATTGCTGCAGCGCCCCTAGTTGGCACTTTGGGATGTGTTTTTCCCGTCAGTTTAATTTTTCGGGCAAAAAATCCATTTATTAATTTTCGGCGTACGACAAATCTTTTGCGTAATTTTACGCTAGCGCTATTTTGCCAGCATTCATCCACTTCCAAAATACCTTTATCACCAATTATCTGTAAGTGATGGTTGTGGGGTGCAATAATTCCACAAGTTAGTCTGGCAACCACACCGGATTTAAAAAATAAAATAGCCACAGAAAAATCAGGTGCCGTTTTATCGCCATTTGTCAATTTATTGGGTACTAATTCGGCAGAAGCCGATACAACTTTCTCTACGCTACCAAAAATCATCATTAACCAGCATAGGTAATATCCGGCATGTTCAAGCGTGCAACCCACCAAAAATTCATCGCGATAGGGCCAAGGCGCACCTGATTCGCTTTCCCATTTTTGATAGGGAGCCTGACTAATAAAATCATCATCCAGCTCAGCATAAATTAACAATGGATTACCTATCATTTTTTGACGTACGGCATGCCAGAGAGTTTGGGCAACTTCACTCAAATAACTGCAAGGTGCTGATGCTAGGATAAGTTTATTTGTAGTGGCTAATTCATGAAGTTCATATGCCTCATCCATATTAACAGCCAATGGTTTTTCACTATACACATGCCTTCCTGCTAGAAGGCAACGTTTACTGATTTCGAAATGTGATCCAGGATTGGTTAGGTTTAATATCAAATCAGGAATTTCTTCGGTGTCACCTGATAGGGCTAAAAGATCATCAATTGAAATGGCAGGCCTTACATTCCAGAAACTTGAAAAAGCGGCTAAACGTGCAGCATCCCGGTCAAACACTTTCAATACTTTGATATCAGAAAATGTTTCGAGTGACCTCATGTACAGGTCTGAAACAAAACCTGTGCCAATTATAGAAATTTTTGCCATATTTATTTAATAAATTAACTCGTTTATCTGCTGACTTTTAAGTCAAGCAGGCTGTTGATAAAGTCATTTCGAAGAAAATTCACTGCGTGATTTTACTGTGTTAAATGCTAAATTGGTCTTTAATCACCATATATTGTAATACCGCCCCTAAAGTCAAGAAAGTTATTGGACTTAACTAAGCGCGAATAAGCGATTCCTGCAGTAGAGCGGTATTACCCAATTTTGTATCTCAGCCCTGGATTTTGTACACCGGCCTAGACTTCACTTTACCACATCAATACGACACATCACTTTACCGAGATTATGATTTAAAACTAATATGAGGGGAAGTGAATTTGTTCAGTATTTCAATAACTAAATTTGTCCACAATCTTGGCTGGACTGATTTTAGTACCAGGTGAAACTATTAACCACCAGGTAAAAAGCATAAAAGTGGGCTAATTATGCCTTATTTGACAACCAGGCCTTATCAAAAGCGGCCATGCACTGAATCTTGTGTAAAGAGAGCCAACCCGCCGAACGGACATCAAGGTTATAGGCATGGGTTGATTAGGACAATACGAGGTTTTGCACAATGGTTGATCCGGCACTAATTTCTTTCTAATAAGAAGAGTGAATGCTTATTCAATTTGGACATAGCATTTACCAACGCGTACCTGACAAATCGTATAGCGTTAACAAATACTTTAGCGCGAAGACTTGTTCAGGCCGATTAGTAGGCTAGCAATAATCTCTACTCCAAATTAATGCGAGTAATCCTGCTTAGCCAGATCTTAAGGATGTTCATTCTCCACCGATAATGCGCGAGTGGTTTTCAACAACTTATACAAAGTAATCGTTTACTGAGCTTGGACTACATTGTTTCAACATATTTATCAAGCATTCAACCACCAAAAATGGTCAGCGCCTACCCGTTAAATTGAGTGTAGAGGCAAACTTTATATTTGTATATTAGACGCCAAGTAAAAAACTTGCACAATTCCAATCGAAAATTTTCTTGTTGATGTCATTAATATTGATTACTGATAGTTTTTGACCACTTTTTTCAGTATAGCCATATAGTAGCATCAGAAATCCGATAAAAGCAGAATCTATTATTTTTACATTAGCTAAATCGAGTTCTATATCATAGCCATCATTTAGTTTTTCAGCTAAAGTAAAACGAAGTTCCGCCAAATTCTGAGCCAAACATGAACCATCCAGACGAACCAGTAATTTTGACTCTTGTACTTGTAAATCAACTTGGATATTCGACTGTTCTCTGAGGAGTTTTCTATTTAGCCTAATCCAGACAGCATACGGAATAACTTTGTTTACCAGTAAATTGAAAAGATGCTGAGCATCGTGAAAATAGCGTTGCCAAAGCTTTGGCTCTTGATAAATGCGCCACAACCACTCAAAACCTAATGATTGAAATGTCATGGGTGCACGTTTAATGGTTCCCGCAACAAAATTAATTACCGCGCCCAAGTGGCATACAACTGGAATATTAAGCTTGTGCCGATTTTGATCTATCCAAGCCTGACCTTTTTTTGCCCCTAAGGCCACCACTAAAAAATCTACCTGACTCTCATTAATTTTAGCAATGCTGCTTGGGTCGCTCATTGAACTAATATCGGCAAAACCAGGGGACTCAAAGCCCACAGAGACCATATTCCTTCCCTCTGCATTCAGGCGCGCATGAGCTTTTTTAGCAACGCCATCTATTCCACCGAAAAAATAGACTTTTAAGGGTACCTTGGTACGTTCTTCCCTAAGTACTTCAAAAAAACTGGCACCAGAAACGCGTTCTTTTATCGGCAAATCTAATAACCTAGCAATCCAGATTATTGGCATGCCATCGGCAACACATAAATCGCTATGAATAACTGAATTGCGGAAAACACTATCAATTAGACTAACTATGACAAAATTGGTATTAGGTGTAGAAATAAAACACGGAGTTTGATCTGCAACAGCTGCTCGAATTTTATTAATAACAGTTGCCATTGGAATCGCATCAAATGGTAGTCCTAAAATACAATATACTTCTCGGGTCAAATTTACCATACTTGCGAGGCTTATCATATAGCTACTAAACTAGTAGCTACTAAATTATTTGGGTTTGCAAAACTTACACACAAACTACTAAATTAATCTGCACCATACTCAGCATGGATTAAAATTAAAAAACCATTTTTTAAAACGGTAATTACCATAAAATGGCCCTGCGAAATCTGTGTGGGTTGGGCAATGAACCTTGTGAGCTATGCATCCGCAAAATTTAACCGGTAAATAGTGCTTAAAAATTACAACCACTGCTTCGATTGCCTATCCCACACTATAAACGTTTAACACAATTTCTAAATCAATTATCACTATTTTCACGTTAAGAATACACGTTCATTTATTTATTTCTGAACTATTTGAATATCTACAAAATACCTGTTGGTAGATATCAAAATAATCCTAAATTACTCAAGAAATGATTCATGCCAATCCACATAAATCTGCTCTACCCATTAGCAGGACATCACGCTACACCACAGCATACCGTACCTTAACAGACCGGACTGTACGGTACCGTACTAACAGGTTAGTCAGTCAAGTGGCCTTCAAGTTCCAAGCTAAGGCCACTTATTTAATACCGTTGACATTCGCAACTGCTCCAAATAACCTCATACTGTCACGAAAATCAACATAAAAAACATCACGCCAATCGCGCAAAATGCCAGTATTTGCATAATTTACAGCTATTGATGAACCATTCTAAGTTTCAGAATTAAATCTTAACACAACTCTAAAAATAAAACCTCACAATCATTATAAGCAATTGAATTTAATGGTATTTATTTTTACAGTCTTTACATGTTTTTTGCCTGCAGCTCACTATAAGTAACCAAAAAGCATGAGTTTTCGCTTTTACTCCGAGCCAGTTTGTACCACAAATTGGTACGCACTATGAATCAGAGGAATCATGTATAAACATCTCTGTACACGACAAAACGCGCCACTTAAATTCTGAGGGTTATTTTCCCAGACCGACTTCGGTCATAATCGATCATAGTCGGCGGACATAAAAACAAAATCCAGAATCGAAGCATCTCATCAGCCGATTTAACCGTTTTCAACAAAAAGTTATTCAGCTCGTCTAGCCCATAACGAAACAAGCTACATTCCGGGCGACCGTGTTGTTTGATGGTTAACGGCTTAACGGCTCGATGTTTCCATTCCCCGACTTTATGGGCCCAGCAAAAAGCAATGGCTTGGAGCGCCATGACTTTCTTAATCCGATAATACCGGGTCAGCCGGGTCTCTTCTAAATGGAAGCCGCGCCCTTTCAAGCATTGGAACAGGTTTTCAATTTGCCAGCGCTGGCCGTAAACTTGAATCGCCTGAGCCAAGCGCTGGTTACTGGCCAACACTAATAGCTCGTTGGTCTCTAATTTTAAGGCGTTCAACCAAACCCACTGATCGCCAATGCGCTGTCTTTTCCTCAGTACGCGCTGCTCGCCCGCCTTTAAATCCCGGAATAGGGCTTGAACGGGCTTTCCGGCGTGGCGGCGATTGGTCAGTAACTGATTGTCTTTCATCCGAATCAAATACGGAATGGTATGGTCTGTTAACCATTGCCACCACTGATCGCCAATAAACTCCCGGTCAGCCAATACGCCTTGAATGCCATGCCGACCAAACTGCCGGATGAAGCGTTGCAATAAGGCGATTCGTTCACGCTGATTGGAGTTACCCTGCTTATTCAACACCAACCAGTACACCGGCACCGCCATGCCTTTATAAGCAATCGCCAGGGTGAGGATATTCAGATTGGCCTTTCCCCATTTCCAGTTAGTGCGATCCAGAGTCAAATAATACGACTGGCCCTTAAAATCAAACAACTGCATGATCAGATGCGCCACGGCGTCATAATCAAAAACAACGGTTTGAAAAAAACGCTGAAGCCGCCTGTACCGGGACTTTAAGGTCGCCTGTCCACCAAAATTCACCGCTAATTGCGTTAAATTCATGTGCCTGGATTGGATTAACGCCAGTAACAGACCGATAAAACAATCTAAACGGCGCTTGCTCCAAGACACATGGTCTTTTAAAATCGCTCTAAGCCCATCGTTTAAGTCCATGTTCACCCCCTTTTTTACTCATTAGAGAGTGAAACAGATTTGCGATGGGCTTTCAAGTCATAAGCTTAGATCATCTTCTTTAGCCGGTTTTTAGGTTTTGTCGTGTACAGAGTATAAACATATCAGCAATTCTCATAATATACCAAGTTGATACTGATGGAATTTACTAAAAACTGGGTGGTCAAGTGAATAAATAATCACAGCTTAAGTTTATAGTTCCTAAGATTTTGTTCCTAAGTAATTTTTCGATATAACGAAAACCCTGATGCAAACCGGCAAACTTTAGCTTTAGAAGCAGTCACCAACGATGGATTACCTAAAGCATTGGCTTTATTTATGGCTATCGGCGTATTGCTCGACACGTGAAATAAGCAAAAGCTATCCCGATCTTGATGCTGAACTGTTATTTCACGGGGTTGAATGTCAAATTCGCGTATTTTTTCAATAAATGAAGCCCACCCGCCACGCTTCCCTCAATGAAGTTATCCGGTTGGTCGCCATGTGGGCTGGTTTAGGGCGGGAAAAGACCATGAAGACCATAGACTGAAAAACACTTTGATTGGGGTTACAACGAGTGATAGATTTTACAGAGGAATTTAGTTATGCGCGGAAAATACAGACTGAGTGAGTTGTGATCGCTGGTTAACGCAACTCATCAGTGAGTCGCTATTTTTGCGAAAGCTTGTTTAGGGGCATCCCAGCCCCAACAAGCGGCAAAAATTACGCGACCGCTAATGCCTCCGGCGGCCCCGATTCGTCCTCCTCACCTCGTTCCGACCCAACAAGGGGATCGGAACTTCGGCTCCAAGTGACTTGACGGCGTTTCGCGATGCCTTGCAGGTTTTCTCCGCTTCGCTTCGAAAACCCGCCCGGCGCTACGCCTATCGGGGACTAAAAATCTTCGCTCCACTTACGTTCCGCTTCCAAGATTTTCAGCGTTAGTTGTTAATTTAAAGGATACTAGGCCATCATTCCCGGCTTGACCGAACCCACTCAACTTGTTTCGCAACCAAAAACTTTAAATATATTGGAATTTTCCAAAATATATAAACTGGCACAGAAACTAAATCAGTAAATGACAAAATATTTCGGCCTTGAATTACCCAACTTCCTAGGACAGCAAATGTCATTAATGCAACCCCAAACACAGATACTACTAGAGGCATTAACCATCCAAAAAATAAGTAAGCAGTGAAACTTAATATTAAAACCGCTGTACTAATCAAAATAAGTAAAGTTAACGGCGGAATACACAAATCAAGAGCCATCGCAAACGCGTAAATATCTAAAGATTTTAGGGCCTTAACAAATAATCGCGGGCATTCAGACACTATCAGTGACAAATGACCATGTTCCCAACGAGTTCTCTGGGTCTGCATACCAACGCTATTGGTCGGAAAATAACTGATAACTTGTGCATCTGGACAAAAAATGGGCGGACTTCCGTCATAGACTAAGTCTATTCCCATTTTTAAATCCTCGACAATCTCACCATTAGCCAGTTCCAATTTACTTATAATCGCCCAAGGGAAGGTATTACCAGTACCAAACAAAGAACAAGGTAAGCCTAAACGATATAACCCCCTCGGTCTAACCATCGTTTTAATGGTATGTGCAAATGCGGCAATTCTGGTTTTCAAGCCAGCTCCAGACCCCGCAAGCATAAGATAAGTGGCTTGGACAGGTCGACCAGTTTCAGTACAAGTTAAAACCAATCTGGTGATGGTGTCTTCACTAATTTGGCAATCGGCATCAACAATTACAACCTGTGCCGGCGGCGTATCCCGCAAATACCGTAAGCCATAATCCAAGGCATAACCTTTACCTTTCTTACTGGAATCATTGCGCTCAATCACTTCAGCGCCACAATTACGAGCAAGAGTCGCCGTCTGATCAGAACAATTATCAGCAATTACTATAATACGATCATTTCCTTGCAACTGTGGAATTATTGAATGTAAGGTGCTTTCAATGACGGACTCTTCATTATGCGCGGGTACTAAGACGGCAATATTTTGACGAATTTCAGTCTTTATAGGACGTTGTGCGAAGCTGGAAATTCCAGCAAATAACTGAATAGCAAACACACAAATAGGTATTAACACTAAAAAAGCCAATCCTAGTACCAAATACTCAACAATGGTAATGATCATATTCCATTAATTTTACTTATTTTATGAAAAAAGCCAACTCTATGTTTTAACAAGCATTCCCTATCTTAAGAAAATAACTTTCTTTTGTCGAGCTATATTCACTTCAGAATCAGTACAGCGAGTGGCATTTTGTTCAACTAAGCCCAATGATAATGCCGCACCTATGACAAACCATAAATACCAATTATATAGCAAATAATCCAACATATTATCAGAATACGAAAACATTACATATTGTAACAATAATTGCAAAATAGTGAATCTTACAATTCTATCGATCACATAATTTCTGATAACGCGATACGCAATTATGACCAAGGCCCATGAAAAGGCAAGTAAGCCAATAAACCCAGTTTCGAAAATTAATTGAATAAATACACTATGAGCATCCATACCAAGGCCACCAAACAACCCAGAATAATATCTGAATGAATTACCACCATAACCTAGTAGGTAACGCGAGGGCTGCATCCATTCTATCGAGTGTTGCCATAATTGTTTACGCCATGTATATGAATCGAGCCTGCCATATTGTAGATATTCACCGCCAATATTTATATCCATCAATCTATCACGAATTTCAGGCACAAATAAAGACATGCAAGGTGCTACAATTAATACAAAAAAAAGTAATCTGCGATCATAACAAAGGCCATAAAACATAAAATACACAAAACAACCAACCCAGGCACTACGGGTTTTGGTAAAAACTAACAGGATTAACATGATAACAATATAAGCCATCAAAAACCTGCGCATTTTCTGAGTAAGATTTATCATCTTAGTATTAATAGCACCATATATTAGTGTTGCCATAAAAACAAGATAAAATGCAAAAATATTAGGATGACCAAAAGTACTTTCTATACGAAAGCCTTCTATGGCATTAGAATGAATACCAGGTGAATGTCTAACCAATTCATAGTAACCAAATAAAACAGGGACGATTGAGGATAACAGAATAATTTTTATCCAGTATATAAAGTCTTCACGCGATTTTATTAAAGTAAATGGAAAAGCGAATATTGCTATATAAGAAAAAATGTTAAAGTTGAATTTGATTGCACCGACAAAGCTAGGTGCTAAAAACATTGATAACAATACAACTAATAAAAAACCACCCCACACTTTACTAGTTATATCTAATGCCGGATAAGGTTTTTTTTGTATGGCAAAAACAGCTAGACCAATAACTAAAATGTTAACCACACCGCCTAATCCAAAACCGGAATTTCTTCCACCTAATTTTGTTAATTCAAAAACAGGATCTAAAAATGAACGACAAAGTAATACCATTAAAAATAAAAAATCCCTAGCAAATACCAATAACATCACAAAAATAATCATGATGGGAAACACAAATAGAACTGCTTTCTTTTCACTAAAGATATCAACAAAACCGGGAATAAACATCCCTAAAAAAATCACTACTAGCAGGATAATAAAAGAAATAATGATATTTTTAATATTTATCTGAAATAGCATGACATTAGGTGTCCGATATATTAAAGCATTTATTGTAATTGCCTATATATTCATCTGCAATATTACTTATTGAGAACTTTCTTAACAAAAGCTCTGATGTATGTAAAACTTTATCTTCTGAAAATTCTAGACTCTGTTGAATAGCGAGTTTAGCGAAATCTGCCGGATCTCTACTATAACAGATTTCACCCAAACCTGTACCATCAATAATTTCTTCAGTAATACCTGCTATATTCATAACTGTGGTTGGCAAGCCACACGCCATTGCCTCTATGAGAACCGATGGAAAACCTTCCTGCCTTGAACAAAATAAGAAATGATCAGCCGCTTTAAAATACTCATGGACATCATTCTGTCTTCCAACAAATAAAATATTATTTAATTTAAGCCCATCGATTTGATTGCGTAATTTCATATAATAGGGATCAGTTTCAAGATAAGGTCCGACTATAACAAGAAAGGCATTATGATATTTTTTCTGTATTATTGCGAAAGCTTCCAACAATAAATCATAACCTTTTCGGTGCTCAACCGTACCCACTGAAACAAATATTCTGGAATTATCTTTGAAACCAAACTTATTTCGTAAGCTTAATTTTATATCTGGATCAGGTACAAAAAACAATTCTTCATCAAATCCATTTGATATCTTGATTACTTTCGTTTTCGCAATTCCCGCGACTAATGCTCTGTTTTTTAACTGTTCAGATATAGCAAACATCCCGGTAACACATTTTAAGCCTAACAAATAAAACGCCCCCAATAGCCTTCTATTTTTGAAGCTAACTGGATCATCAGAATCTGCCAAAGTAAGTTTTAAAAAAACCTTACGCCCCAATAACCTAAAAATTGGAAACAAAAAGATCTCAAAACCTCTGATAGCGTGAAAGTGAATTATATTAAATTCTGGCCGAGAAATTACAAAATACAACAACTTAATACAAAAAACCAACTCCCGAAACTTAGAAAGCGTTTTATTACTGTATGTTTTAGTTCGAGTAACCTTAACACCATCGTATATATCATACACACTTTCTGCAACACCATTATCAGCAAAAAACTCTACACGCACACGCCTACTCAACAAAGCTTTACCCAATCTAATTGACTGGATAGTTGCACCGGCAAAATCAGGAGGAAACCTCCATGCCACCATTAATACTTTATAATTTTTTGATGCGTTATACATATAAAACTTATAATTACTGAAATAGATTTTTAATTTTAACTATCGACCAACTAAAATTAATCTTTTTATTATGCTTATGCATAAAACTGATAACTGGATTATATTAACAAGCAAAGCCTTCGATACTAGAATCCCATCTCACCTTAAAATAACGCCTAGTTATAACTACACCATTCCATTATTTTAAATGACTAATCAATCATAATTAATTTATCAATATACTTTTATCTTCATTTGTACTAAGACTATGAATCAGTGCCATCAGGAATGTTTCATTTAATTTAAAATATGTATCAATTGATTTTTCTTTACTTACAATTGAGGAAGCTCTAACTAAAATACCATCCGGTATATTCCCCATTAAACCACTTATAAAAATATAAAAACGAGTTTGCCACGCATTCTCTGTATAAATATCACCAATTCTTATCCAATATGATACGGCTTCTTGATAATTGGAGTTTTCAGCGATCATTTCATTGCCTGTAATGTTTATATTATGCATTGATGCAATATTAAAATCTTTAGTCTTTAACGATTCAACATTAAATCCTTGGGCAGCGTAACAGACCTCCGGCCTATGTATTTTAATTTCTTGTCTTTGCTTTTGGCCCCATGCTATAGTTAACATTACTTGATCTCCATTAGCATTAATATACTGTCGAGTTAATACTTGATCATATATTAAATCCTGTTCAGAGTTTTTATTTGTTGTAACCCCTACCTGATATAAATTTGATTTAAGTTCTTGCCATTCGCCGAATTTTACAGGAATAATTTGCTCAAGTGTTTTTGAATAAGTTACATAATTTAGCTTAGGTTGCAATAATTCAGCAGCCAAAAACGATAACAACAATAGAAGACCAACTAGATAACTTTTTTTATCCGATTTGAATAAATGATGGTTCATGAGCTTATTTTTTTTATGAATTGAAATTGCTCTAAAAATCCATCTACCATCATGATAAATATTAGAGCGGACAAGAACAATACCATAGAAGAGAATTCGTGCAAAAATCCTTGTCCAGCCATTTCACCAAAATAATATGTAATTAGTATTAACAACGTAACCCGAAGTACATTTGCAACAAAACTAATTGGCATGATCATCAAACCCAAAAGAATATTGCGGGTTACTGATTCATAACGTTTTACATTCATGTATAACAAACCCATGGCTTCCAAAGTAAATAGGGAGTTCAAACCGGAACAGGCATCGGCAACCATCAATTGATATTGCCCTATACTGAGAATGACACCATTTCTGGCTATGGGGTAGTTGAATTGGTAAAGTAAATTTTGTGCAGCCCAGGACACCGCAATCTTTAAAGGCAATGTAATAGCGTCAACAATTGATATTGGCAAGGGTATCATGAATAACATAAAAAAGAAGCCAAACCATAAATTTTTATGTATTTCACCACCCAAAAATATAAAGGTTACTCCTGATAATATAAATACTAATGATAAAACCTCAAAAGTATAAAAATCTTGTGATCTACTAACAATATACAGAAACAACCCAAATAGTAAGACTATATATCCTATTACAGGTGAAGGTACTGCTTTAAAATCTTCACCATCAATTAATATTGATATCTTAAACAAAAAATACCAAATACAAATTAATAATACAATGGGGCCATGTGCATTTTGGCTGGTTTGCCAAACTGATTGATTAACATCATACAATGTTGAGCCAATAACCACACCTAAGCCAATTAACACTGGCCAAAAAGCAATTACTTTCTTAAAATTACCTAGCTTGTTTTTAATATTTGTAATATCCATTTTCAACCTATATTCATCCAAATGCCCATATACATTTTCAAAACATGCTTGAATGCTGATATTGACTGTAGATACTTAATTACACCATAATATAATATTTAGGAAAAACAAAATCTGAAAATTGCCTTAAAAAGACTAATTAAATAGCCTAAAAGTAAATTATGCAGTATTTGATATTTTAATTTATCTAAATATCATGCCATCTATTTGGAGAATTTTATAATTATTTAGTCTAGAAATAAGCCTGGACTGTTAGAGCTATATTACGAGTTTCATAGGAGCGAAGCAATATATTAGAACTTCGACTTTCATAGTTTAGTATTGTAGAAACATTTATATTTGGTATCGGTGTGTAGGTTAAATTAAGGCCAACCGCACCGGTATCATTGGTTTGTTGTTGTACAGCATTTACATTTGAAGCTATTTCACCTAAGTAATCCTGATGCATGTATTTTAACGGGAGTTGCACAGAAATTTTAGGCGTTGGATTCCAAACTGGAATCACTTCGACTCCAGTGCTTACCATAAAGGACGCTATTAAGGTTTGTGTTGGTTGTACGTCACGTGTGGCTTTCATCTCTAGTGACAATTTCTCGCTATACAGCCAAGTAGTACTAAGCTCTGCAACCAATGCATTAAAATCTCTTGCAGAATAATGATTACTAACTTGTTGCATGTATCCGGCATAACCAGCTAATCTGAATCTGGCATCTAGATCCCATTTCCAAGTTAAAGTTGAATGGTATCTTGTAAATCCTGTATCAAGCATGCTGATTGGATTTAGTCTTCGCTGGGGGTATTGACCATCCGTTATTTGGAACCGCACACCCAAGGTACTTCTTAAGGCATTGATATATTGTAAGTGAACATCAGCTGCATTTGTTGTTAAATTACTGGTACTCCGATTTGCCGCATCGAAAGCACCTTCGTTCCTGTTAAAACCTACAGTTATTCTACCGCTAGGATGAAACATATAGGCTGCATTAGCAAAATAGCGCTGATCATTCCGCAAGTTGTTAAATAATCCATTCAATTGGTTAAAACTAGACAATGTTTCTGCATTACTATAACCTGCTTTGCCAGATAAGTTATGTGTGGCTTGCCAATCCCATTCTGCCAAATTATCCCAACCGGTATAATTTAAATTATCAAAATTTTGAAAGAAATTCTGATTTACATTACCGTTTACTAGAAACTGTTGATCGTTAAAATGTTTTTTTAGATTAAACCCGGCTGTAACAGTTTTTTGAAATTCACTTGTATCAGTTTTACCCAATAACGCCTGAGTGTTGGCATGATCTGACATACGCAGAAGATTGCTATCATAGTAAAGCTTGGATGACACAAAAGGTACAAAAGTGTCATCGTTAGGATCATAATATGCCTGACAGACACTGATGTAAGTAAAACTGGTCATTATTGCTGTCAAAAAATATAAACAGCCACGTCTAACCAGGATAATTTCTAAATAAGCTAAAAAATCAAAACGTATATACACTGTGTCATTACCTTTTCATTTACAATCCCTTTATGCCTTGCTGTATGGCTTTATTGGAATCATTTTTTTCAGTTTTAGGTTTATCTGCCTCAATTTCATTTACAGGAGACAGTGATTTATCACTCATAATTGAAGCAAAGTCACCGATATACTCAATTTTAGCTTTTTCTCTTAAGTTATTGAGCGCTTTTTCTGCTAATGCCTTTTTACGTTGATTAGATAGAAACACTTCTATATATGGTTGGGCTTTATTTTTTTCGATATTTTCTTCGCTAAATGCCAACACAGATACTATCCAATATGAGCCATCTTTTTTAGTACTTATATACTGACCTTGGGTAAGGCGTGAAATTTTGTTTAACTGTTCTAAGGGCAGTGTTTCTGCACCTTGTACTGAATTCTTCGTTTGAAATGCTATTTTATTATTTTCAAGATTTTTAACCAAATCATCAATAAACTTATCATCAACTAAAAATTTATCGATTAATACTTCCTTATCAGCACTGTCTTTTATGATCAACTCTTTTAATTTAAAAGTTTTGTGCTTTGCAAATAATTCAGGATGATCATAATAATATTGATCAATATCTTGAGCTGTAGGTTTTGGATAGTTATTTGCTGTTTTTTGTAGCCATGATTCTGCCAGAATTTCACGTTTTGCCTGTTCCAGTGCTAACATTATTTTCGGGTCTGCATCAAGCTTTTCTTCCATAGCTTTTTGATATAACAGAGATTGATCGACTAAAGTATGCGCAATATTTTTTTTGGCGTTTAGCACATTATCTTGATTGAGCCCGGGAGTACGTGAAAGTAAAAAATTAAGCTGATGATACGAAATTTCTTCATTGTTTACTTTTGCAATAACTTGACCTGAATTTGATGCAGAGTCATGATTACCGCATGCATTGAGTACTACTAAACTTAATATGCCTAATATTTTAGATACGTCTGATTTCATTATAACCACAGTTGTTTCTTTATACTAAATTTTCAAAAATCAGTAATAATTGCGCCTAAGCAGTCAACACCGGTCTCTTGTATAGCGTCTTTAACTAATTTCAATTTTGTCAGTTTGGTTTGATGTAATTTAGCCAATAAAAGTATCGCGCCTGATTTTTGAGCAATAATTTCTGCATCAATTGCTTGCTCTACTGACGGGGTGTCTACCAAAATAATATCGTAGTGATTTTGGCATTGATCTAAATAATTTTTTAGTTCTTGACTTAACAATTCTAGCGGATTTGGTACTATTGTACCCGCGATAAGTACAGACAAGTTATCAAAGCCAGCTATTGTTTTAATAATACTGTGCTCTGCACGTTTAGCCAGAATGTCTGATAATCCGTATTGTTGTTTTATTTTAAAATATTCTTGTTGACGCGGCTGTCTTAAATCTGCATCGACAATCAAGGTACGCTGACCAAGTTGAGCAAACACAATGCCCAGATTTGCGACTAACCAGCTACGCCCCTCTCCACGTTCAGCACTGACAACAGCTAAAACCTTGTGTTGTTGACCAGAATGTAATTTTATTTGTTCACGTATGGTTCGCAGCGTCTCTACTTCAGAACTAAATGGCTCATATGCAGCTACCAGCTCTTTACTGAGTGTTTCATCGTCTGGCGAAAGTACGTTGTAATGAAACTGGTGAGCTAAGGCTCTATTTATATCGTCATCGCTTACCAAACCCAAGGATTTGGCAGCTTCTCCAAATAACAACCCATTTTGTTTTTGCAAGGCACTGATACGTTCTACATCATTTGCTTTTAATTTACCGGTCTTAAGCAGTAATGTACCAATATGGCTTTCCGCAGTATTTTCTATTGTGCTTATTTCGTTATCCATCGTATTTGAATGTAGTTAGGCTACTGTCATTTAAAAATATATGAAACTTCATCATTCCGCTGCAAAAATGCCGGAGCAGTTTTTATTAGCAGATGACCAGGTAAACTTATAAAAAACAAACATCTGTATATGGGCAAGATATTAAGATACTCTTTAAAAATATAATATAGACTAGTTTGAGGTCCAAAAACGGAAGTCTTTTTTACTTTTTTTAGCATCATCTGTATTAGCTGATAATATCGCTAATACAGGCACCCCCAAAGTTAGATTGACATCAATCACAGACCTAACTTTTCTATCCAGTAATTCTGCAATTAGGGCGATGAAGATACCTAAAAACCCACCAACTAGAACAGCAACCACGAAATTAAGCATAAAAATCGGTTTTTCTGCTGTTTCAGGTGGTATGGCTGCATTAAGTAATGCTAAATTTGTAGTGTTATCTAATTGACTTTCCATACGTGTTTGTACACTACGCAACATTGCCGCATCATAGCTTTTTTGGGCATTTTCGACATCATGACTTAATACCGCCAAAACGTCATGTTGTTTTTTTAATTCCAACACTTTTGCTTTTTGATCTGCCAAGGCTTTTGCCAAAAACTCATCGCGTTTAAGCGATGACTCAAGTTCTGTGTCTATACCGTGCTGTACGGTTTTAATCTCAGAAGCTATCTTGCTTTGCATGCTGACCACTTCTGCTTCTGCTTGTTTGTACAGAGGATGATTTCTATCCAATCGTTTAGAGAGCATAGCTAAATTGGCTTCTCTTTGAGCTAATTCAGATTTGATATTTGAAATTAGCGAGCTATTCAAAACTTCTTGGATTGCTTCTGCTGATTTACCTTCTTTTAATTTAGTGGTAACCAAGTTTTTTCTAGCCTTAAGTTCATCGGTACTGGCTTGATTTTCCACTAATTGTCGAGAAATTACAGACAATCGTTCCGCTTCAATATCTAATTTGTCGTCAACCTGAACAATTCCATATTTTTGCTGGTAATCAGAGAGTTTGGATTGGGCATCTTCGACCTGAACGCGCAAGGGTTGAAGTTGTGCATTAAACCAATCAGCACTTGAACGAGCTGGTTGAGCTCGTAAGCTTATACTTACATCAAAGTAAGCATCAACAAAGGCATTGGCAACGATTGCCGCAAACTGCGGGTCAACTGCCGTATAGGCCACTTCCATCAGATTTCCTTCCCGGGAAGGCGTGATATCCAGCTTCTTTACGATTAAATCTGCTACCCAATCAATAATGTCATATTTGTAATTACTACTTGCAAACTCTTCCTGTAGCTCTGGGTTTTCATGTATTTTCAGTTTTTCCACCACTTTTCGAGCGGAAACATGACTGCCAGCAATATTTGCCTGTGTTGTCATATATCCAGGTATCAATTGCGTTGGTATGACAAACCCCGTCAACATATCAACTGTACGCTGGTCAACAACTACTGTAGCCCTGGCAACATATTGTTTTGGCAGCATTAATGTCACAATTGAGGTAATAACAACTACGCCTAACAGAATCTGTAAAACAAGTACTTTACGATATTTTATTGCGTTAATTAATTGTTGAAAGTTCATGTTAACCCGTTTTTATTGATTATTTACTTGAATATACTGATTAAAAAACCGAACTGGTAATAAGTATTACACTGTAATAAAGATAATTATTGCTTAACAATAATAGCATTAAGCCATAATCAACCAAAATACCTAATCCATCCACCACTCCAAAAGCTATGTAATTATTCTTAAGAGTTGAGCGGCCTAATTGTTTATAACCGCGGGCCACCAAGAATAAAGATGCTAACTCATTAATATTAAAACCACCTTTCACTAATGTATATTACATCGTCTCTTAATACTTCGGAAGATAAACTAACGTCTACTTCTTGTAATTCCCCTTTAGCATCCTTGCGTTTTACAATAATGCCGCTCTCAGTTCCCCTCGGTGATAAGCCGCCGGCAATTGATAAAGACTTAAGGACGCTAAGATGAGGTTCCAAGCGATAAGAACCGGGATGAACAACTTCACCGTAGATATAGAATACTGGTGCTTTAGGAACATATACCACATCACCTGGTTTCATTTTGAAAACAGAAGTAGTTCCTGATGGTTTCAGAAAATCATCTATATTGATTTGCAAGTTTTCTTGGCCGCCATCAACCGTACGTTTGACTTGTACCGTAGTATCGCCGGCATCCAAAGATGGGCCGCCACCCGCTATAATACCGCCAGCCATAGCAATAACATCAAGAATTGATGATTCTGAATTTAAGGCATAACGACCAGGCTTATTTACATAACCTAATACGGAAACATACTGACTGACATTTTCCAGCACGACTACACTGACATTGGCTTTATGTATAAAGCCACCTTCAATTAATTTCCTGGAAATAGTATCTTCTAATTCTATAGTAGTTTTATCTTTAGCTGTGATCTCTCCAATTAATGGAAAGGTAATTCTTCCATCGGCAGAAACACGTGTTTCGGTTTTAAGATCATCATAGCCGTACACAGAAATCTTTAAAACATCATCAGGGCCAATTATATCAGCAGCTTGACTTAACCGTAATGGCATCAAGAATTGTATTATTACTAGCAACCAATAAAATTTATTAAAATGACGCATTTTCTATTTCCCCACCATATACATTTATCCATTTAAAACAGGATTTCTCCTGCATTTAATTTAAAATTATTTAACAGCACTTAGGCTTACAATTTCAATCCATACGTAAAAATATTACCAATGATTTTGAAATAAATCAGTAATTTTTATCCATCAAAGTACAATGCAATTGTATTTAAAGGTTATTTTCTGAGATAATCATACTTTAACAAAGCAAAGAGGTGACTGTATAACTATTTTCATTATTAAGCAACTTGAAAAATATGCTTGTATACGCCTTTTCCAATTCTATCAATACCAATAACATCCATGAGTACCAATTAGCCAGCACTTGATAATTAAGATCCATATCAGTACGTTCACATCTATTTGGCTCAAAATTTGTTCCTATCACACACTCATTCAGTCATCCAAAGCCAATCAAAAAAAAATATCCTTTTAAGTCAAAAACTTAACTAGAAAAGACCCCCGTAATCTTTTTTTTGACTTACGGCCAGTTTCGCAAACAGACACAAAAAATCTTTGCCAATGAAGGCATAAGGTACGTGCATTTAAGTACCGTGACAAAATACCTCCATCAAATTCTAGAAAATAAACCACTTTCTATATGTTAGTTTGGATCATACACAAGGTAATCATATTTTGCAACGCAAGCTAAATTTTTAGTCAGAGCAAGCCACCAGTTTTTGAGACAACAATTGACTATTCTCGAAAAACCACAACAGGTTGATTTCATTAGCTTTACACAAATCATCTTAAAGAACTATTAAATTGATGCAAAACACTGATTTGTACTTTTACCATTTGAATGTGACGTTTTGGCAACCAAACAGCACATGCGCCCAATTGCCATGGGTATTTTGGACAAGCGGAATCTGATTATTCACGCTTAAAATTGATAATACGATGGATACCGCATGGCACCCATCCTAACTCTAAATAATTGACTTACGCTTACATGCAGACGAGCTAACTATATATTGGTAACAAACCGACAGCGGTTTCTTATTATGCTGTTTTTTTTCAAAGCATACTACGAACATTACCCAAGAGAATCATAATAAATTTACTTAAATAATCATTGTGTTACGTTACGTTTTGCCTAAACTTACCGATTCATTTACAACTTCGCAGAAAGCAGCTGATGAATTCGTTCAGCAACTTCTTCTGGCTCAATTGAATAAATGCAGATCATTTGATGCTCTGTACAAACACTGAGCTTGCAGTTTGAACAAGGCACATTCCGATAAAATACATTTTCTTCATTGCCGTATGGAAACCAAACACCTGGCTTATTACGTGCGGCAAAAATACTAATGCAAGGAATGCCAACACTACTGGCCAAATGCATAGGCCCACTATCGTGACCAACATAAATTGCTGCCCGCTCTAACACCGCAGCACTTTCCCGAGGACTTAACGCACCGCAAAGATTGAGCACCGGCCCAGGCCATTCTGACGTAATCGATTCACAGCGCTCAAATTCATCCTTAGAACCAAAGCAAACAAGAGCGTAAGAATTAGGCAATGAACCAGCCAATTTTTTCAGTAAATCAAACCAACGATCACTCCCCCAATCATTGGCAGGAACTTTCGCACCAACACTGATAGCAATAAAAGGTATTGAGATATCCGCCAATATTTTTTTGGCGGTATCCCGCTCATTTTCTTGCAAAACAAGAGAAAACAAGGATTGATCAAGCCCGTTTGAATCAAACCCCACAGATCTAATCAGACGACTGGCCTCAGATTCATAATATTCACCACCAGGCAGCTTATGATGAGTGTTGGCAGATTCAGCAACAAACAAACCCCTCACTCGCCAAATGCCCGCAATGAAAAAGAATAAGGCATCTCTAAACCTTTGCAGCTTTGTACGCCGAGGCATTAAATAAACCACTTCCTGCGGCTTTAACTTACGTATTTCCGAAATAACCCGCATCAAAGCAGGTAGACTAAATCGACCATGAGGATATTCAATAAACTGGTCAACTAGTCCCGAACCCATCAATATCTGATGACTAGCGGCGGCCTTAATACCGCCATCAACCGGAGTATTAGTCAAAAGTATTATCTTACTTTGCGGATATTGCTTTCTCAACAAATGAAACGCCGGTAGTGCTACCAGAGTATCACCTAAACTACCAATCCTAAAAACGATAATATTACCATTATATTGATGAGCTACCATATTTTAATCTTAAAGTTAAATGTTAACGTTTATCGAAAAACCATACCAATCATCTGTACTATTGTAGCGCTAACAACACAATAGGCATGCCTTATTTTACAACAAGCTATTAATTGGGTTCGGCTGGTATCCGGTTTTTTCCAAAGCTGCTTTTCTTGTTTTCTACCTACTTTTAACGCTCAACCAAGTAGACTTATTTCGCCTCAGCAAATTGATCACTCGTAACTCATTGATTTTTAGTTACTGGAAAATTATAGCACGCACTTCCAAAATCGTCCGCGGATTCCCCACAGAAAACCCAACATTATTGTATTTGATTTTGACCTACTTTCACCACAATTGTACACGAATATGAATAAGTGTTGATGATCGATAATCATCCATGAAGAAACGCATTTCCACTCCATCAATCTCAAAGATAATTTTAGATCCTATCGTAGGATAACACCTTGCATTTAAAATAAAAAATCATTTTCGCAGTTCCAATTTCCATAGCTTAGCTACTGGAGAAAGCTCACTACGGCTCACGGCGCATACAGCAAAAGCTATGCAAAAGCAGTTAAATTAATTAGAATACTTTAAGGACAACTATATCGGTGATATAACATGCATAACGACAGCAATGTGGGCAGCATAGAAGCAATCCAAAAACTTTACCGTGATGGTTTCGAGGAACATACCCAAACTCATACCGCCACAACCATCAACTGCATCACCCCTCTGGTCAAGCTTACTCAAATCTGTATTGATGCGCTTAATCAAGGCAACAAAATCCTTTTCGCCGGCAACGGTGGAAGTGCAGCAGATGCCCAACATCTAGCCACCGAACTAACAATCCGCTTTGAAATCAATCGCCCCGCCATAGCAGCAATAGCATTAACCACAGACACATCCACAATAACAGCCGCCGCAAATGACTTTGGCTTTAACCTGATTTTTTCCCGGCAGGTCGAAGCGTTAGGCAAACCAGGTGATGTTTTTATTGGCATCACCACCTCAGGTAAAAGCCCAAACATACTGACTGCTTTTGAACAAGCCCGCAAAATGGGCATAACCTGCGTAGCCTTTACCGGCTCCGCTGGCGCCCAGCTACAAGACGTAGTGGACGTACTAATCATGGTACCGTCCACAAACACAGCCAGAGTTCAGGAAGAACACATCTTACTTGGACATCTTTTATGTAAAGGGCTTGAACAAAACATTTCTGCAAAGAGGGATTAATCCGTGTTAGATATACTTGAAACCATTAGCTCTCAAATACATAACGGGACATTAAAACCAATTATTTGTGTCGGCGACATCATGCTGGATCGATTCTACTACGGCCACGTCGATCGTATCTCACCCGAAGCACCGGTCCCAGTATTAGTAATTAAGGATGAAAAACTCATGTTGGGTGGTGCCGGAAACGTGGTTGCCAATATGGCCGAATTGGGCGCTCCTAGCCTATTCGTATCAGTACTAGGCGATGATGCCGAAGGCCATTGCATACTGGACATGTTAAATGCAAAGTCAAAATGTCAAGTACAAATACTTAGGGAAAATCAGCGCCAAACAACTGTTAAAACTCGTTGCGTCGGCTCAAACCAGCAAATTGTGCGACTGGACAAAGAATCAACCAATAGCATCAATAATGACTCGCAACAGTTTGTTATCAATGCTGTTACTAACAACCTAAGCACATCCAAAGTGGTCATCCTGTCAGACTACGGCAAAGGCATACTCTCTGACCAAGTTATCGAAGCAATCATCAAAGCCGCCAACAGTAACGGCGCCCGCATCATAGTCGACCCTAAAGGCCATGATTACAGCAAATATAGAGGGGCTTACCTTGTCACGCCAAATCGCAAAGAACTAGCTGATGCGACCGGACTAACAGGCAAAAGTGATGAACAGATTATATTTGCCGCACGACAATTAATGTCAAAAACCGGCATCAAAAACGTCTTGGTTACCCGTAGCGAAGAAGGCATGACACTAGTCACAGAAGCCGGCGACGTCAAACATATCCGCACCACTGCCCGCGAAGTTTACGATGTATCTGGTGCCGGGGATACTGTAGTGGCCGTGCTGACAGTTGCGCTATCTAGTGACATTCCATTGTATGAGGCTTCATTAATAGCCAATCAAGCCGCATCTGTAGTGGTTGGTAAAATTGGCACCGCTTCGATCAACCTTGATGAATTGTACGAAGCCATCCTTGAAAAAGAAACCATCTCAGCTGAGAAAAAATTATTTTCAAACATACAACTGCAAAAACTGGTGCTGGAATGGAAATCAGCAGGTCTAACCGTTGGCTTTACCAACGGCTGCTTTGATTTACTACACCCAGGTCATGTTACTCTCCTGGAAAAATGTCGCTCTCAATGCGACAGACTGATAGTTGCCCTCAACACCGACAAATCAGTAAAACGCCTCAAAGGCGATAGCAGACCTGTACAATCAGAAATTTCCAGAGCCATCATCATGGCTTCACTTCAAAGCGTGGATGCCGTAGTATTATTTTCAGAAGATACGCCACTAGCAATTATTGAAGAACTAAGCCCAAATAAATTATTTAAAGGTGGTGATTACAACTTTGAAACAGTGGTTGGCGCTGATTTTGTTAAACAGGCCGGCGGCGAAGTCGTCCTTATTGATTTAGTCCCGGATCAAAGTACAACACGATTAATCAGTAAAATGAATCAAAAATAATCTGATTAACATGACAGTAAACCAAATTTAGACAAGAGACCGTACATTAAAATCGGCCGGGTATTGGCAGATACAAAATGTAACGGATATGGTATATTAAATAAACTTTACGGAAATGAAACTAATATGATTCTTGTTACTGGCGGTGCAGGGTTTATAGGCTCGAATATCGTGGCAAATCTTGATGATCAAAACATCGAGGTTATAGTGTCCGACCGTTTAAGATCGGCAAACAAATGGCGTAACATTTCTGGTCGACGTATTAGTCAATTTGTATTTCCAGAAAATTTGGCCGCCTTTTTAGAGTCGGAAGGTCAAAATATAAAAGCCATCATCCATATGGGCGCCATTTCCGCAACAACGGCTACAGATGCTGACGAAGTAATCCAAAACAATTTTCAATTGTCCGTAAGTTTATGGCAATGGTGCGTAAAAAATTCAGTTAAATTCATATACGCATCTTCCGCAGCCACGTATGGTGAAGGTGAAAACGGATTCAAAGACAATTACGATGCCAAAAGCCTGGCAGCCCTGTCCCCCATGAATTTGTATGGGTGGTCAAAACACCTATTTGATCGCTGGGTTACCGATACAGTTGATCGGAATCGTTCAACCCCACCACAATGGGTAGGCTTAAAGTTTTTTAATGTGTATGGGCCAAATGAATACCATAAGGGATCAATGCGTAGCGTGGTTTCACAACTACATGATACCCTGCAAGCGGGCGGACACCCAAAATTAATCAAATCACACCGAGCTGATTATGAGCATGGCGGACAATTAAGAGACTTTGTCTATGTAAAAGATTGTGTCAAAATCATAGATTGGTTGCTTGCAAATCCAAATATATCCGGCATTTTCAATGTCGGAACTGGACAAGCCCGCAGCTTTGCAGACCTGACAAAAGCCACATTGACAGCCATGAACATCCATGATCGTGACATTGAATACATTGATATGCCTGAATCGATACGTTCAAAATATCAATATTTCACCCAGGCTGATTTAAGCAATTTACGTCAAGCTGGTTATACTGCCCCTTTATTTTCTCTAGAAGATGGCATCAACGATTATGTACAGCAATTTTTGCTGACGACAAATCAGTATCGTTAAGTCCTGCATAACAACACATTTTAATTTAAACACAATCCACCAAATTAAGCATATGAACGAAATTTCAAAACGCATTTTAATAACCGGCGGGTCTGGCTTTATTGGAACCAACCTAATCGAAGTTCTTAAACAGGGTGATTCGGAATTATTGAATATTGATATCAAGCCACCTTTAAACGCAAATCAAAATGATATTTACAAAAACGTAGATATAAGAGATTACGCCAGCCTTTCAGCAGTTATTAATGAGTTCAATCCAACTCAAATTTACCATCTTGGTGCACGCACCGATTTAAACGGACCTGACTTAGAGGCTTATGACACAAATACTGACGGCGTTTTAAACTTAATTAAGGCCGTTGAAAATAGCTCAAGCGTGAAACGAGTTATTTATACATCATCAAGACTAGTTTGCAGAATAGGATATAAGCCTAAAAGTGATGATGATTATTGCTCTACTACGCCATACGGCGAAAGCAAAGTTATTGGTGAAAAGTATGTCAAAGAATCTGCTTACCAAAATTACGAGTGGTCTATAGTAAGACCTACCTCAATTTGGGGACCATGGTTTGGTTTACCTTATAGCCAATTCTTCGATATGGTTCGTCAAAAAAAATATGTGCATCCTAAAGGAAAAAAAATCAATAAATCGTTTGGTTTTGTTGGTAACACTGTCTATCAACTAATATCCATCATGAATGCAGAATCAGAAAAGATTAATCACAAGACCTTTTATGTCGGTGACTATCAGCCAATCGAAGTCAATGAATTTGCAAATAAAATTTGTCGCGCATTTAATATATCATCTATCTTAACTGTTCCAGGAAGTTTACTCAGAGCTTTTGCAATTACAGGTGATTTTCTTAAATTCATAGGCATAAAAAACCCACCCTTAACCTCGTTCAGACTAAATAATCTCTTAACCGAAATGGTTCATGATTTTGGTGCCCTCCCAAACATAACAGGTCCGTTACCTTATTCTGCAGATGATGGCATAAAGATTACAGTTGAATGGATACTTAATAGTGAAAAACACAAATAACAACCCAATTAAATATCAGGATTTATCAAAATTTTCAGTTCCCGCTAACTTTAGGGGAAAAAATGTATTTATTGTCCAGCTGTGGTGGATAGTTCAGGCGACTATTTTTCGGTTATCACCACAGTTTATGTATGGGTTTAGAGCAAAATTGCTGCGCCTATTTGGAGCAAAAATTGGACACAACGTATTAATAAGAAACACCGCAATTATTACTTACCCATGGAAACTAGAAATTGGTAATAATACCTGGGTAGGTGATGATAGCGTTATATATAACCTTGATGATGTATTTATCGGTTCAAATGTTGCGATAGCCCATCGAGTATATTTATGCACAGGTTTACATGACACAACTAAGCTAACCTTCGACATTCAAGCAAAGCCAATTCATATCAAAGATCAGACTTGGCTTGCAAATGATATATTTGTTGGTCCTGGTTTAACAGTTGGTTTTGGTACAGTTATCGGTGCGCGCAGCACAGTGTTGCATGATATGCCTGATGGGATGATTTGCTACGGCTACCCTTGCGTACCAGTAAAACAACGCACCATCATAAATGACAGTACCGCGTCAGTATAACGCTGGTGTAACAACGCAGAATCAGCGAGGGTGAAAGCTACGAATCCCTCGGATTACCTTTAGAAAAGCCCTCCCCCACGTATTGCCCATTACCTGTTAGCAATACGAAAGTGGGGCAGGGCTATTCCATCCTGAAAACGCTTCCCAAAGCTTCTCGACCAACTCAATACAAAACAGCTATTGTCTGTCAAAATTTAAGTACATATTTTGTAGAATGGGATCCACTTTACCTTTATAGGTTGATGATGCCTATTTATTCATCTATATCAGAGTATCAACTTTTATTAGACGACAACACTATCTGGGTTGGAGGCAGAGTTTGGGCGCTGGGGACAAAACTCTCACCCAGCGTCACATACTGCAAGTCGCAATGGGCTATTCGTACTTTATCAACTACTAAACTATCCACCAGTAACTACTGCTGGATAGTGCACTACCTACCATCAATGAAAAGCAATAAAGTTCTTAGCATGCTCAAGCATTGACTCATACTCACTCCCGGCTTACTGAAACAGGAAACCCTTCGTTAACCAACAGAGCATGTTTTCTGGCTTGATATAAATCAGAAGCCACCATTTCACTCACTAATTCCGGCAAGGTGATTTGCGGTTCCCAACCCAATTTTTGTTTGGCATAACTAGGATCACCCAGCAAAGTTTCAACTTCGGCTGGTCTAAAATAACGAGGATCAATCTGAACAATAACTTGTCCTACTTTCACATTCGGAGCTTTATCGCCTGTCACAGAATCAATAAACGCCTTCTTGTCAACACCTTCACCTTCCCAACGTAACACGATGCCAAGTTCAAGTGCTGCAAATTCAATAAACTGCTTAACCGAATATTGAACGCCAGTCGCAATTACAAAATCTTCAGGCTTTTCCTGTTGTAACATCATCCATTGCATACGTACGTAATCTTTGGCATGCCCCCAATCCCTTAAAGAATCGACATTACCCATATAGAGACAATCCTCAATACCCAACGCAATATTACATAATCCACGGGTAATTTTCCGTGTTACAAATGTTTCACCGCGACGTGGCGATTCATGATTGAACAAAACTCCATTACAAGCATACATACCGTAAGCTTCACGGTAATTAACCGTAATCCAATAGGCATAAAGCTTTGCTACTGCATACGGTGATCGTGGATAAAAAGGCGTCGTTTCCTTCTGTGGAATTTCTTGAACCAAACCATACAACTCGGAAGTTGATGCCTGGTAAAAACGTGTAGTTTTATCAAGTCCAAGAAAACGTAAAGATTCTAATAAGCGCAAAGTACCAATAGCATCTACATCAGCAGTATATTCAGGCGACTCAAACGATACAGCAACATGACTCATCGCACCTAAATTATAAACCTCAGTAGGTCTAATTTCGCTGATAATTCGGGTCAAATTCGAACTGTCTGTTAAATCACCATAATGCAAATAAAAACGTTGCTCATTTTCATGTGGATCCTGATAAATATGATCAACCCGTTCCGTATTAAACAAAGATGCTCTACGTTTAATACCATGCACTTCATAACCCTTTTCCAATAAAAACTCAGCCAGATAAGAACCATCCTGACCAGTAATACCGGTAATTAGAGCAACTTGCTTTGACATAAAATTCCCTCAAAAATTAAAAAAAGCTGGCGAGTTAATCTATTCACAGAAATCAATTAACCAAAATTCAAATAAACAGCCAATCCTAAAATCATTTAGCACTCATACATTTAAATAACCTTTCACACTGCCCTAATACATATTCTTTATTGATTACTTTAACTCCTACTCCATGTGCAATCAAATTTACATTAGGCCGGCTTGACATAGCTTCCTACAAACTTAGTTACTACTCAGCATACAAATATCATTTTACAAAACTGGCGATTTTAGGATGTGCAGTTCAGCGCATAATTCAAAGCAAACTACTTATTTAAAAGGGTCAACCAAAATTTACGCCAAATAATTACAGAATTTATATCATTTAACTACATAACAACATCAAAACACACATAAACACACCAAATAGGCAGACTAAATAACAGAATATTCAGTAAAATAAATCTACTTATTAGACAAAAAAACTCATTAGTTATTTAAAATAGCCCAATAATATTTAACATCAATTTTGTTATATTTTGTTACTGCGTAAGCACGATGCTATAGACATAGTAGTTGCTTCAAATAGCCGTAGAATATGGCTTATTTATTAAAAGAAAACGTAAAAATAAACTGGTAAGTTGTTTAGTCCAACAATAAATTGTGGCTAAATAACATGGTTATTAATCAAATATCGCCCTCCAGGTTAGTTTAGCGAACTCTTTACATCAATGTAAACAGAAACAAACAGTCCGTATGAACTTATCAGCAAATTATAATCGGTAAAATATATAGCATAAAACTTTAAAAAATCGAATCATCCTTCAAACAAACCAAGTAAAAAGGAACTAGCTTTAGTGATTTCGTACCGATTTTTAAAACAAACACGAGCATTTACTCGCATATTATCTTTCGCAACATCATCAATATGCTGCCATTGAGATAATAAACTCTCACAACCAACCAAATCATCATTAGCAACTAAACCAGCATTATCCTCAACTATTTCTCGCCAAATATTAACTTTATTGCTAATTAATACCGGAACATTCGCTGAAAGGGCTTCGGCGACAACAATACCAAAGTTTTCCTGATGAGAGGGCAAAACAAAAGCATCAGCATTTAAATAAGCACCCCATTTTAAATCACCGGATAACATACCTGGCCAAACTATTTTCTCAGCCACACCCAATCTTTCCGCCAATTGTGTAAGGTTAGACTGCATACCAACCTGATCGGGACCAGCGATAACCAATATGGTATCATCGGCGGCAGAATAGACTTTTGAAAATGCTTCTATCAGCAAATCAACGCCTTTCTTGGGATGAATTCGGCTTAAGAATAACAAATAACGTTTACCTTGCAATTGTGGGTATGTCTCCAAGAACAACTGCTTTTGTAAATCCTGATCACCAATACAACCAGCAGTACCATAACTAACCACTTGCTCCTGGCAGCGGTATGGCCAGAAAGACTCTCTTGCTTGGATTTTTTCTTCTTCACAAGTAAACAAAACCTGCTTGGCATCACGCAATACCGGATATTCACCCCACCACCAATACAAATATTTTTTCAAATGTTTTAATGGGTACGCACGTTTAAACCAAGGATCTAGCATACCGTGGGTAAAAATATAATACGGTTTTTTAGCTTTAATCAATACGCGATGTGCAGCGAAACTGTGATACTGCCAAATACCATTAATAACAATCACATCATATTCGTGACAGTGTAATGTTAACCAAGGAATTAATTTTTTGCTATAACCGTATGTACTCTTCTTACCCGATCCTAGAGCAAAAACTTCAAACAAAGTCTGATTCTTTACAAAATCAGCATCGTCTAAATCAAGCGTAACAACACTTAACTGATGCCCTAATTCTTTATAACACTTAGACAACTGGGTAACACCCTCAATTGGCCCACCTGCCTTAGGATCACAAGAGCGAATTATATGTAGAATTTTCATTGAACCAAATATTGGGTAGTTAGTTTATATTTCTTAAAAGATTAAATACAATTGTTTATGCATAAAAATCACATCTAACTTAATGCTTAAGCCGATTGTTAAACATAATACATTCATTATTATTTAGGGTAAAGGACAAATTATGATCAATTACGGGATATTCTGTAATAAAATTAGATTTTTCACTAATTCCGGTAATTTTATCAATACCAGAAAATGGAAGATTATATATTTTCGGCGAACTAGCTTGGTTATAAAATATCATTGCCTTATGCCCATCCTGCCAATCGGCACCGACTCCATTTTTATCCAAAAAATATTCTACCCTTACAGGCGGATCATTTGCTAAAGGTCCTACCCATACGACTACAACAAATTTATCATCCACAGTCGCATTAACCGAGGATTTAAGCAACTGCAATCCATACCACTTATTTGTAGATGGCGCTGGAAATATTGCATTAGTAGGTAATACCTTAATTTCTGGACTAGCAAACTGAGAAAATATCTTTATTTTTAATTCACCACTTACCCAAGTATCTGAGTTTAATTGGTATATTTGTTCAGGACCAAATAAAAACTTAAAGGCAATTTCCTCGGCAGAACCTGGGGTATCGGTATTTAACACCATTGCACCAAGCATACCAGTTTTTTCTGCTTGCCACAACTGGGTTACATGCCAATGCGAAGCAGAATCAAGCGACTTATAATCGGTAAGTCCACTAATTAAATTTGAATGCAAAACGTAATCAGTGCACAAAGCTCCACCGAAATCAGACACATACGCCATACTACTTTGATCACTAACATCTGATAAAAATAATTGTTTTTTATCGTCAGAATTCACTTTTATGGCAACTTGTGCACCGCGAAAAATACCTGCCATGCTATTAGTATTGCTGCTGATCAATCCCCCAACAAAACTATTTCTAAGTCCGCGCCCTTGGGTAAATCCAAAATACCAGTCATCTTTACGTCCATGAATACCTCGAATATTGGCATCTTGCCAAACATACTCTAAAGGTAAAGACTGTTCTTGCAAAGGTAATTTTTTAAAATAAGGCGCAGCGTACAAGGAAGACAGAATGGACTGATCTATATTATTGTTTCTAATTACTTGTCCTAATAACCAGTTATTACGCGCATCTCCGGTAACCGCAGTTACAATGGCCAAAGCTCCAGCTTCAATAGGTAACCAGCCTTGTTTAAGCCAAATATCACTCCAGGTTTCTGCTATACCCTGAGCAGTCATTACCAAAGGCCAGTAATTAACTGTTTTTTTAATAATTTCCAAGGCTTCCATATCATCGGTAATGGTGTAATATCGGCCTAGGATAATGGTATTCAAAGCATGATAAATGGGCGATTCATTTTCATTACCTATATAATGAAAGCCGCCATCAGGTAATAAACTTGTCTTTACTTTGGCCAACATGGTTTGACTAATAACCATGTAAGTGGGCTCTTCATAAATTTTTGCCGCTAACGCAGTTATAAGCGAAAAATATAAATCCTGATTAGGATAAGTACCACCCGCTTTAGCACCCCAATCCCAATTAATATCTTTTTTATATGCAGATACTTGAAAATCTATTGATTTTTTTAGTACAATCTTAAATTGTTCAAGTTTTTCAGATTGAATTCCAGATTGATTTAAAAAATACAAGCCATCAAGCATTGGAGCTAGCACAAATCTATTGACATTAGGATCACCAACATTTCCATCATTTTCTACCCACCACAACCCATTTTTACTATTATTTAGTATCAAATCTCCCAATACAAATAAATTGTCCAAGGTTTCTTGTGAAGATGGTTTTTGTGCGTAGGATACTGCGAAATAATCAAAACACTCTGCCGCATCTCTGAACATCCAGCTAAATTTAGATGTTATTAATTTTGTTTTAAGCGTAATAATACAGCCATCTATATCCGAAAATTTAGGTTGCTTTATATCAGACACATTAAAATTAGATTGCACAGAAAAAGAATTGAAGGCAATGCTAATAAAGAGGACAATTCGCAATATATAAATAGACATGATTTAATCCCAACCTAAACTTAAGACAGCAAAGACCATTAAAAGGATATCATTAAATCCATTTAAATAATTAAAAAATACCCGCTTATAACCATTGAGACATGCTTCTTACCTTTATAAGCTTATTAATGTATTTATGCATATTTTTTAGCTGAATAGACTAAAAATAGAAACCAAAATAATAAATCAAGCAAAGCTTATTTTCTTCCTGAATCCGTGTTCCTTTGGGTTTACGGGGTAGCCACTGCGTTTTTTACGCTTTTTTTAAAAAATAACGTTCCCCCATCACAGCTTAACTGCCGCCCATCAACCCCCTGACGGTAAAAATCCCACGTTTCTCCGGCTTTGCCGCTCTCCACGAGTGAAAAACCAGACATCCAGACAAGCAATCCTCTTCTCAATCCTGAGAATCAGCTCAAACCTTGCGTTTCCGTTTCTGTTTCCCAGGATTATCCCGATGCAAAGCCAGGCTGTACCACCAATCGCTCCTGCAAAAAAGCGAATACTTTAGCGACTGGCGAATCGTGCCCCAAATCAAGCCACCATTGCCGGGCCTTATGGATGACCTGAGCGGCTCGATACATGACTTCTTGCAGCACGGTTCGTAACCGCCGACGTTTTGCAGGATGGCGTATCGGTGCCAAGTGACCCGTCAAGCCCAGTTGACCAATCAGCCGCAAGCAGTTATAGGCCAGCATGCCCATTCTCAACAGGCAGTCGTTGGTCTCAAACTTACCTGAGGGTAACCGCTCCAAATCCAGGTCGGTTTTGAATTCCGAATGGAATTGCTCATGTGTACCGTGATCGCGATAGCGTTCAATGACCATTTCCTCCGCTTCCTCCAGACTTGTCCACCAACCTTCCAGTTCTACCTCCGGCAACAACAGCATCTGTCCATGTTTATTCGTGGTGCGCTCAATGACCCGTATGACCAGTCTGAAATGACGAATCTGTTTTTTCCAGGCGCGTTCTACGATCAACGTCATTAACGCTTCCCGTTTACCGGGTCGTTTTTCAACAAAGGCTCCGGCTGCTTGTGCTTTTTCGACCCAAGCTGTTTTGTCCTGTTTTCTGGGATTCCATTTGACCAAGTAGTCAAAGCACCGATCCATAGCCGCCCAGCGCACTTTCTCATCGGCGATGGCAAACAACAGCTTGGCGCTATCAAACCCTGAATCTTTGCGAAGCAGTACCGGTAAAGTCGGTGCAACCAAACGCTCAACGCGAGGAAATAGCCGCTCTAAAAAATAATCAATCTCCAGCGATGAATGCCAGCGACCGGGGCGTAACTCCAAGCCGACACACCAGCCCTCATTGCCTATATACGCCGCAACCGGCGTATAACCATCCACACCTTGATAGGTTCGGCTGACCTCTTCCTTCTTGGTGCCACTCTGATCCATGACGAAGGTATCCAAATCCAGGCAGACGTAACCTTTATGGGGTGTGATCGGGGCTTGTATTCGCTCAATGAGTCGAATCGAACATTCGTCCAACGGTTCCAGTAGCTTACCGCTGATACGATCAAGCCGTTGCCGCAGCCAGACACTGCCAGGAACCTTGCGTACATCCAATGCTTTCTTGAAAAAACGATCCTCACGAAACGGTTCAACTGCTTCGAAATCGCTTTTGCCTATACATAACAGACCGACCATCGTTTTCAATAAATCAGAGGTCTTAATCCCTTGGGATACCGGAATTTGTCCATCCACCACCGCTTCGACATTGATGGCTTCCAGGCATTGGCCGATTAACGACAGCCCGGCATAGGAAGTCAGTTCCTTCTTGGATTCTTTTAGCTTAAAACGTGCCATAATCAAATTGGGTGAACACAGAAAGTCTATATTATACCTTATTTATCATTGGCTTATGCGTTATTATGCGAGCCTGAACACGGATTCAGGTTCTTGTTAAAAAGAAAGTCGACAAAATAATTTACCATAAAAATAACTACCGCTAAAGCGAAAGTTTCACGAAATATAGAAACCAATAACGCCTCTCCCCCTCTTTCAGAAAATGGTAACCACAACTCTGTCATAAAAAAAACTCCCCACAAGTTTTTATATAAATCAGCATTAACAAGTAGCCTTAAAATAAAAAAGTATACCGCAAATATTATAAAAGTAAAAAAGGTACCGCCAACATAGCCAAACATTGCAGTATTGGTTGCAAAGACACCAATAGTAGGAAAGCCAGCTGATCCATTTAGCCTAGTTGCATAATAAAAACTTATTAAATCGACTTCACTGAAATCATTTTTTTCTACTAAAAAACTGGGTAATAGTTTTTTCAAATTTTCAGCCAAAAGAGGAAATCCCATTTCAGGCTCAGTATCTATTCTTGACAAGATTAAATCCATATCTTGAATCATTTCAATTCGATCAACTAAAATATCATTGGGAAAATAATTAAATAATGAGTTTGCAATTGTGACTACTTCATCGGTAACTTCTATATGAGTTGATGGATCAAACAGTTTGGGTAACACTTCAAAAACCATCATAACTTTATCATCGATTTTTGCAGTTTTAAATATTGGGTTACGCAAATAATGTATTGCCGGTGTCAAAATAAAAACAAACAAAAGTGAACCAAGTGTACCAATCAATACATATTTAAATGGAAATCCTTTATTATAGTAAATAATTGAAAAGACCACACCCAGCAACCCGGTTCCAAAGTGCGCTTTTGTATTACCCACCATGGCCTCAAAAAACATTAATATAAGCATAATGATATTAACGTAACCAAACGCACGTTTACCATTACTTTCAATCAAATAAGAAAAAGTATAAAATATTATCCCTAAATAGTTTAACCCTATAAACAAACCGAATCCACCAAAACCACGCTCAACCGTATAGCCATACATTTCCGGTTTGTTAATAACGTGCAATATAGAGCACACATATCCGATAATAAAAAAAGTCCAACCATACATCCTTAATTTTTTTGTATTAAGTGTGTACTGATAATATCCCTCTTTTACACCTATAATATCAACTAAATAAATTGATAAATACAGAGTTATATAACCAAAAAGTATCATCGCAAAAGACTCAAAAGGCGCCCACAATCCTTCATCAATTCTTTCCAACAACAATGTTTTAAAAAAAACCGGTATTACTGTATATTTTAAACACAAAACAAAACCAAACATGCTCAAAATATTATAAAATCCACGGTAATTTAATATTAAAACAGAAAGTATTAACGAAAAAAAAGCCATTATAACAATTGTTAAGTCTGCCCCCAAAACCAACTGAACAACAGAAGCCAAACATGAGCAAATAATAAATGGCGATAGTGGCAAATACTGACCAATTCGTATAAGCATTATTTCCCTCTCAATTGCATTTAGTAATTACTGATTTAAACTTTAACGGCAATATCCAAACCATTGTAACCACAAAAGAAAGAATTAAACCGATCAATATTCCTTTGACACCAAGCTCTATTGATAAATAATACTGCGACAAAATACTTACCAATGCTTGTATTGGCAATATATATATAATAACACCCAACTTACTAATTGACTGAAGTACTGTGGAAAAGGTTTCACACCAAATCCGTATTATGATATAAAAAGAAAACCAGGCAACGAGACTACTTTCTACTGCTACATTAAGATTCGGCGCAATAATTTTTACAACATATGGTAATAAAAAATACAAACTTGCCCCAAAAATGGATACAGTAAAAACACCAAAAGTAATTGTAGTTTTAATTGATTTGAGTATTATACGCCATTCGCTATTTGCTGCTCTCGCTGTATAATATGACCAATTTGCTGCCAATAATCCCTGATAAAACGACATACCAACCCAAAATATTCTATATAGAATATTATATTGCGAAATATCATCAGGCCGCAATGTCCTTGTCATGATTATATAATCAACATTCAAAACAGTTATCGTCATAATTGATAACATGGAGAATTTAATCCCTCTATAAAGCAGATTCTTTACTGCCCTATTAATATCAACACCTCTAAAAACTGCATTGCTTATTACCACTCCTATAAAACTAATTACTCCTAGTACACATTGCGGCCCTATAAATGCTACTACACTATATTCCAAGCTTAAAAACTTATCACTTTCATTAATTTGGGTTAATGCTATAACGAAAAACAGATTATTAAAAACCGTCAAAATATTTGCCACTATACCCTTTCTTAATGCATACAAGGCTTGAGTCGTAACCAATCCCAGCATATAACCAAAATATAATACTGTGCAGACTATAATTAACTCTTGTTGCTGCTCATTATCTATAAATTTAAAACTGCCAAATAGGAATTTTGCGGCATATTCATAAAAATAATAAAGTAGCGCTGAAAAAAAACCTACGTTCAAAATTAATACAATTAATGCTGCTGCGACATATTCACCAAATAATTGTTGTTTTGCTTTACCTTCACCAATATAGTTCTGTAGACTTTTACCGACACCAAAGTCTGTTAACCCAAACCAGGCAGCTAGAGAACAAATTAAGGCATATACTGCAAAACCGTCTGCTCCCAATTTTGTGGTTAGTATTGGTATACTAATTAATTGTATGCCAATAGAAATTATTCGACTTATCCAGTTACTTAATACAGTCCATCTTTGTATGGCTTTATTTTCCATCAGCTAACCAATTAGTTTTCACAAAACAATATTAAATCTTTTGAATCATTTACACATATTATTGACTTATTAACACCCTCTGTCAGATTTTTAATCAAAATATCAGTTTTAAGTGTCATAATATATAACTGTTTAAACGCCTTACCTACCAATATATGTTCGAACTCCGTTAATTTATTCCAATTTAAAAAGGCATTATAAACCAATTGATATTGTGCACTGTACTCCCACCGTCCAAGAGAAACTATTCGCTCAAAACCAGCTTCAAGAGTATTATCGTACTGCCCGCTGTGTATCTTATTTACGACCAAACCTTCCCATAATGCTGTCCAACTGGGTCTTAACTTTAAACCTTTTTCTGCATCTTTTATTGACTGCTGATAAGCTATATTTGCAGCATCCCTTAATTGTTGTTGTTCAAATTTCTGACCTTTAACTTGATTTGCAAACATACCAAGTATACTTAATTCTGAATTATTTTCGTGCATCTGTTCAGCAAAACTTAACTGAGTCGCAATATTCTGCCAATCTTCTATTGTCAAATTTGTGGTTAATTGTGATTGCGCTTCTCCAAGTTGATGCCGGAGTTGTACTTCAATAACACTTGCAATTGCCCATTTAACAGATAGATATGCTAGATAAATAAAAAAAACAATTAATAGTGATAACGAGGCGTATTTAATTTGCTGTGAATTTATCATTTCTGCCTTGAATTTTCATATGAAATAGTTAGAGCTCCCGAGAAGTACAGAAATAACCAGACATTTTTAAACTGTTCCACCGTAGATTTTTTAGGTTCCAAATAATCTAGACGTATTTATGTTTAATGTTAAGTTTGACTATATTAATTAGCCTGGATTATAAGCATAATATTTGATGTTTATCCTATCAAATTAGAGATGTATAAATTGGCATGGCAGAAAGCTATGAATTGACAATAATAGTGGCATTACCCTCTGTGAGTAATTGCATATATTTATTTCCAAAGGCCTGCTCTACTATTTCGGATGCGGCTAACATAGTAGGTATTCGTTTGTGCAGATTATGAGCATCAGTTGCCATTAGAGTTGCATATTTATTTGCAATTAACCAAAGGGCTGTGTTTTTTGATGCTTCACCAAACAACCCCGTTACTGAGCTGGCCGTAATTTGTAATAAACAACCAGCATTGATAAAAGGCAGAATTTTTTCTTTTTTTGCCAATACGCTCAAATTTCGTTCCGGATGAGCTATCATCGGCATAATCCCTTTTTGCAACAACCAAATTACCAGCTTTTCCGCGCCTAAAGGAATGTGGTCATGGGGAAACTCTAATAACAGAACTTTTTTATTTTGCCACATGCCAAGAAAAGGAATGCGATTTTGGCTAATCATTATAGGCAATTCAGAACAAAGCCTGACTTCGGCAGCCATGCTGAGCTTTAAATTAATATTATTGGCATTCACAGCCTGTTTAAAGCTGCTAAACACTGTTTGAATATTATTTATATCGTTATCATAGGTGCCCGGATGGATGTGTGGCGTAACAACAGCCTGAGTAATACCCTGCTCCACCGCGTATGCTGCCATTTTTAACGAGTCGTCCAAATTTTTGGGGCCGTCGTCGATACCTGGCAAGAGATGACAATGTAGATCTATCATAAATTTATTATGCTGGTTTGCAGATCGTTGTAAACAACCACCAAGTATTTTCGGCGAATTGACCCCGAACACCCGAATTTAATGCAAATTTGTTCGTATCATTTGCAATGATATTACACTACTTGCACCTGTTAGGTTTAAAGAAATTCCCCTCTGTACACGACAAAACGCGCCACTTAAATTCTGAGGGTTATTTTCCCAGACCGACTTCGGTCATAATCGATCATAGTCGGCGGACATAAAAACAAAATCCAGAATCGAAGCATCTCATCAGCCGATTTAACCGTTTTCAACAAAAAGTTATTCAGCTCGTCTAGCCCATAACGAAACAAGCTACATTCCGGGCGACCGTGTTGTTTGATGGTTAACGGCTTAACGGCTCGATGTTTCCATTCCCCGACTTTATGGGCCCAGCAAAAAGCAATGGCTTGGAGCGCCATGACTTTCTTAATCCGATAATACCGGGTCAGCCGGGTCTCTTCTAAATGGAAGCCGCGCCCTTTCAAGCATTGGAACAGGTTTTCAATTTGCCAGCGCTGGCCGTAAACTTGAATCGCCTGAGCCAAGCGCTGGTTACTGGCCAACACTAATAGCTCGTTGGTCTCTAATTTTAAGGCGTTCAACCAAACCCACTGATCGCCAATGCGCTGTCTTTTCCTCAGTACGCGCTGCTCGCCCGCCTTTAAATCCCGGAATAGGGCTTGAACGGGCTTTCCGGCGTGGCGGCGATTGGTCAGTAACTGATTGTCTTTCATCCGAATCAAATACGGAATGGTATGGTCTGTTAACCATTGCCACCACTGATCGCCAATAAACTCCCGGTCAGCCAATACGCCTTGAATGCCATGCCGACCAAACTGCCGGATGAAGCGTTGCAATAAGGCGATTCGTTCACGCTGATTGGAGTTACCCTGCTTATTCAACACCAACCAGTACACCGGCACCGCCATGCCTTTATAAGCAATCGCCAGGGTGAGGATATTCAGATTGGCCTTTCCCCATTTCCAGTTAGTGCGATCCAGAGTCAAATAATACGACTGGCCCTTAAAATCAAACAACTGCATGATCAGATGCGCCACGGCGTCATAATCAAAAACAACGGTTTGAAAAAAACGCTGAAGCCGCCTGTACCGGGACTTTAAGGTCGCCTGTCCACCAAAATTCACCGCTAATTGCGTTAAATTCATGTGCCTGGATTGGATTAACGCCAGTAACAGACCGATAAAACAATCTAAACGGCGCTTGCTCCAAGACACATGGTCTTTTAAAATCGCTCTAAGCCCATCGTTTAAGTCCATGTTCACCCCCTTTTTTAGTCATTAGAGAGTGAAACAGATTTGCGATGGGCTTTCAAGTCATAAGCTTAGATCATCTTCTTTAGGCAGTTTTTAGGTTTTGTCGTGTACAGAGGAAATTCCCTTAGCCAAATTCTGAGCATATTTGGATATCGTAACTCAATGTAAACAATGGTTAACATAACTCCACTGCAAGCCTCTCCAGATGGTTATAGACACCATAACATACTACACAGAGCCCCTCCCATTTTCTAAGTTGTTACATCACTCCTGCACAGCATACTACCAAGTAATCGGCAAATCAGGCCTAAAATGTGCTGGACAAATTGATATAGTTGCCTAAAAATATCATAAGTTGCGTTGACCCACTCACCCCAACCCCGATACATACTATTCGATTTACCTATAAAACTAAATTAGTCAATCACCAGCACAATTTAAACAAAGAGCACACCATTTGTTTATTATAAATTAATAATTCCAATCATAGGCACTCCGCTTGCTTGTAAATTATCCTATAGCTAGATTTAGTTCGTTCCATATGCCAAGCTAATTTTCCTGTTAGGACTTTTCTTCACTATAGTTACTACTTTGGTAGTAATTATAATAATAATTTGTACCATAATACCCATGACCTTTTTCAACATCCAACTGATTTAAAATAATACCAGCCATAGGTGCGCCAAACTTTCTCAGATGCTTCAAACCCTGCCTAATGGTTGCAACTTGAGTATGTTCTGCTCTTACTACATAAATAACCGATCTTACATATTGGGCTAATAAATTTGAGTCACTGACACTATTGATAGGCGGCGAGTCGATTAATACCATAGTATAACGCTTCTCCAATTCCTGAAGTAAATTGATAAACATTTGTGAACCCAACAATTCCAGAGGATTTGGTGGGATTAGCCCAGCCGGGATTAAATCGATATTGGGTCCTATATTATGTATACATTCGTCAATTTCCGCAGTTTTTGACAGTACATGGGCAAGACCAAAACTACCTTCCGGTAGTGTAGCAAAACGTTTCATCAAGGTTGGGCGTCTCAAGTCCGCATCTATCAGCAACACCTTACCGTTATCTAGCTGAGATAAGGAAATCGCCAAGTTCATACAAATGCTACTTTTACCTTCACCACTTAATGAGGAGGTAATTAACCAAACATTATGTGGACTATCAAGTGCCGATAAAATTAAACCCGTACGAATAGTACGAATTGATTCAGCAAATTGCGATTTCGGAAATACTTGTGCCATTTTACCAATATCGCTAATTTTGTCTGTATCGGCTTTTTTAACTTTATGGAAAGGCACTATTCCTAATAACGCTGCACCTAACTTTTCTTCAATTTCTGCCGGTGACTTAATTGTAGAATTTAAATAATCTCTCAGTACTGCTAGAATCACCCCAAAAACTAACCCAATCATAAATGAAATGATAACAATTAATTTTTTCTTGGGTTTTACTGGAACTAATGGATGATCTGCCCTATCAACAAACCGGATGGCATTATCTGATAAGGATGCTGTTTCTGTGGCTTCTTTATAGCGATTAAAAAACATTTCGTACAAATTACGGTTTGAATCAACTTCTCGCTGTAATTCTCTAAGCTGAGTCTGTTTTGAACCAATATCCTGTACTTGATCTTTATTGGTATTTACTTCACTAGCAACTGATTTTTCCTTTGCCAAAGCGATTTCATAGTGATTTTTTATACCGTTAATAGTACTAGCTATATGCTTTTTTAACTCCTGTTCTATGGATTCCAATTCTGATTTTGTGGCTATAATGTCATCATGACCACTGCCATAACGCTGGCTTAACTCGCTAAGTTTTTGACTTAAAGTAATTTCCTTTTGTTTTAACCCAATAATAACTGGATCGGCAAAGATTTCCGGCACTACTTCCGTATTTTTATATATGGAGTCACCCAAACTTTGGATCTTTTTATATAAGGCCTCCGCTTCCATGCGGGTAATGCGAGCGTCCGACAGTCGCCGAGTATTTCCTTCTATCTCACCTTTGGTGAGTGTTAACACTCCTTCCAGGTCGACTAAATGTTCTTTTTCTAAATAATTCTGTAGTTTGCTCTCCGACAGATTTAATTTTTCTTTTAAAGACTGCATACGATCAGCCAGCCATTCGGCAGCCATTCGGGTATCATTTGTACGCCCAGCCTGGCGAGTTTGTATATAAGTTTCACCAAGTATATTAACAATATCGCTAGCTAGTAATGGATCACTAGCCTCAAAGGATATATCCAACACTTGGGTTAGTTTGCGCGGATTTACGGCTAATCGACTCTGAAAATCGGAAATTAAACCCTCTTCTTTACTATATTTAGAGTAATCAATATCATTCTGCTGGTTTTTTTCGTCTTTGTTTTCAAAAACAGCAGGTAATAAGGCTGTTAGCTTTGCTCTTAATAAATTTTTCTCTTTGGGTTTATTAAATTCTGGATTATCGGCCAGATCTAATTTTTCTATCACTTTTCTGATCAGATCACGAGATTTTAATAATTCGATTTGAGTACGAAAATATTGCTCGGTAAGTGTCTGCATTTCATATGCATCGTTCATCATCAGAATTTTCGATTGCTGGGCATCTATTAATATACTCCCAGTTGATCGATATATGGGCGTTGACTTAATCATGGCAATAACTGCCAACACTGCAAATAAACCACCAATGCCTATTATATTCCATTTATTGTAACGAATAATTCGCCAATATTTTGTTAAATCAATACCCTCCTGGCTATTAATTGCAGTATTTGCAAGTGATTTCTCTGTGTATTCCATTCCCGAGGCGGCACGTTCTATGGTTTGTAAATTCATTAAAAAAAGCTCTCTTCTATCGTCAAAACATCACCTGGATTTATAGGCGTATCTAAACCAACAGTCTGTGCTGATTTACTTTGGCTTTTATCTGCTATTAATTCAATATTGGTTCTGGATGCTCGTTGGGTAAACCCACCTGCCATTGAAATTGCTTTAAATACGGTTAAACCAGGCGTAAAGTGATAAGCCCCTGGTTTTTGTACTTCCCCGTTTATATAAAACTCACGGTATTCAGTGATATTGATACTGACTTTGGGCTCTTTTAAATATTTGACTTTTAACTGATTCACTACTTTGGCTGACAATTCCCCAATAGTTAAGCCACTGGCAGTAATTTCACCTAATAATGGATGAATGAATGTACCGGCATCGGTTAATTTAGCCTCAACGCCCATACCAGCTTCTCCAAATACTAGCACCTGAATTTTATCACCAGGCCCTAGTCGATATGCCGAAGCAACGCTATCGTTACTGCTGGTTTTGACTTCGGTATTAATTGGATTTTGACTTTCAAAAATGATATTTTCATTTTCGGCTTTAGCACTTGCTAAAACGCATAACATCATTAACCCAACTATCATCTGTTTTGTTTTTTGCAAGGTATTTTTCATTTAACGCCTATTTAAAATGAATATATAACATATAAATATCTTGGTTACTATTTGAATTAAGCAAATACGCCTGAAAATCTGTTTTATAATAATTCACTCCCAAGTCGACCCAATCACGTATTTTATATTTTACATCGAGTTTATAGGTTGTTCCTGATACGGTATGAAGCGATGCACTATGCGATACGGTTTGATACATGCCACCAAGGTTAGTGGTTATTCGGTTAGGCCATTCATGCTCCCAACCCAAATTATAAGTTTGCAATTGCCTGTTACCAAAACCTATACTAGGCTGTATCATATTGGAAATATCTAGGTTAAATTTTGAGTACTCCAGTGGAGCCCAATAAATGTCACCATCCCAAGTTAAACCGCTGGTACCTCCTGTACTTATTAATTGTGAGTTACTTTGTATTTGTTCTTGAAATTCGCCAACTCTAATTGATCCCTTAGTCTTTGAAGTTTGATTCCATTTCATACCAACTAAATAACGCTGCATATTATATGACTGGGGGGAAATAAACTGGCCGATTGTTGTCGTAACAGTTTGTGAACTTGGATAATCAACAATTATATTTTGTACTTGACTAGTAAAATAAACATCTGGACTTAGACGCAGAAAGAACCCTGGTGTAAATTCAAACTGAGTTCGGTCATATACCTGAGTGGCATTCAACCTGTTATCGTAGGTAAATTGTAGCCATTTTAAATCCATACCAAGATTACCTTTAGCATCCACTCGACCATAGCGATATTCCAAACCAGCATTATATAAATGATATTGATCCGGCCCTGATAGCGTCTGCGCTATTGAACCTTGTGATAAAACCGTACCTCGCATATAGTGACTGAATATAGCATTGGTATTAAAATCAATACGATTTCGATTATTGGCCTCAAAATGCGTAGTAAACCCCAAGAACTGATCCACATAACTATCTTTATTACTATCATGATATTGTGAACTCAAAAATGAATACCTTAAGGCATATTTATCCATTTTTTTTCTTAAGGCTATTTCTCCGCCTCCAGTTACCTGAGTAATAAAACTTCCTTTCGGATTTTCTTGACTATAAAATATATTGTCGTTATAGGACTCATCCACATTCAAAGTTGGTGTTAAATCAAACGCACCAAGCGATAACATACCTGGCTTCATGTCTTTATCTGCTGCTGAGACATTGTAAGCGCTTGTTAACAACCACATTAGCAAGATTATCTTATCAATTCTCTTCATTTACGCAGGCCATTATTTTTTTGATAAACAGCTTTGCCGATGCTCGGCAGACTTAAAGATGCTATAAATAATAAGGCATTAGCTGGTATATGCAGATTAAAATCCATAAATCCATGTATCAATAAGCTTAAGGTGGCCATTATACCAACAAACCCCGTTGTTCTTACAAGCCGTGAATGTCTGTGCCTTATAGTTACAATGGCTTGATATAAACTTATCAAAACAACTCCGGCCAGCAACACAAACCCTATATAACCCATATCGCTTAAAATCTCAAGATAATCATTATGCGCATGCTCAAAACAACAATAATTATTAGTTATATAGCCAGGAAATACATATTTAAAGGTGCCTGCACCACTACCCAGCCAGCTGAAATCATGAATCATTGGCACTATGCTGGCGGCCACATCAAACCGGCTTTCGTTATGAACATCGGTTTTTTCTATTCTATCAGCTACCTTTAACCACCCCAGTAAACCAGCTATCACGATTATAACAAGAGATGCACTACAGAATTTAACAATTTTTTTGCCGTATGCTCTGAAGTTTGGCGATATCAATGTGCTTATTATGCCACTGAACAGCAAGCTGAAAAAAAACGCCACATTCCCCATTCTTGAACCACTCATAACCAAAGCATATAACATCATCATTATCGCGACAGCCTGAAGTGCATTTTTACTGTAAAGCCTATCCAGCCATTTTCTTAATTTGCTGCGCCAGGAATGTCCGTAGTGGATATTTTTTTCTTTATTATTAGTCAGTAATATTCTACCGATACCAAAGGCTACAGCCATTTCCAGATAACCGGCAAAATGATTACGAGCCACAAAAGTGCCGGTAGCGTAGCCAATATAACCTTGTTTTTTTACACCGAATAAATATTCAATGCCTGACCATACCATAAAACTACCGTATACAGCTTGAAACAAACCGGCAACGAACACCACACTTAAAAAAGTCTTTAATTTTTCTCGGCTATCTATCAGTTGCATCAATAAAAAATATATACACAGATAGAATAAACTTTTTAACGCAGTCATTTTCGTTATACCGGCATCCCAAGAGATACTAGTACTTTGCAGCTCTTTGAGTCCTGTCAAGGCAAAATTAGCTTGCGTATAAATATCAACAGTTTTTTCTGGTAATAATACTGAGGGAAATGGCAGACTTTGGATGAAAATCCAACAAACTAGCAGACTCAACAAACCTAGTGTTGCGATATTGATCGGTTTTTTTAGACATAAACTAAGATGAGTTTTACCATTGATGAATAAAAAACACCAATAAGTCATCATGATGAAACAAACAGCGGCAGCCAATAACCACGCCCAATCTCTATTACTACCAAACGGTAAAGGCATTATAAAAAATACTGCTAAAATTGTTTTAAATAAAAAAGGCATTATATTAGAGCAAGATATTAATTAAAGTATTTTGGCGAATTCATGGGATATATTATTTTCCAGATTAAGCCTGGTGATTTATCAGTCCCCACAGAGACAGCCAAATGCAATGTATTGCTTATGGCTTTGTTTCGCTTTAAGTTGATGCTCTATCAACTTTGGCTATTACTATAACATTTAGCCAATCGTTAAAAGTGTAATATCTACATTATTGTAAATATATGCAGTGATTTTATTTATGAATAGCTTCTTTTCGATTTCGTTACATATGATGCCATTCTAATAAGTAAGGTAAAACCGAATCCTTCCTGAAGCTGATTAAGTTTTCGCTTGAATTGTGCCAAATTGTTTTGCAGAGAGCGCGATTTGAATACCAAGCAGTATCATTTACCAACTAGCATTGATGCGCTCGATCCTACTTGCATATTTCTTCCAAATGTGTTTCCGTTATGTCCTTGACAAGGTCGACCTGCTTTTGAACTGTCACAATAACCATCATTGCATAATATACCTTTTTTTCCGTTAATATCTGTGCACGCCTTCACAAATATTTGCTCAGCATTTTCTATTATCGCCAATTTTGCTACATACTGATTAACACCCTTATCCAAAGTATCGCCTTGAATAATTGGTGCCGCCAATACACTGGCAATTAGTATTAATTTTCGCATGTTATTACCGTTTCACCAGAAAGCATTATTTATGCCTAATTCCAAAATGTCCACTGACCAAAGCCTATTACCATTACTGCTATCAAGCTATTTGCCACGTAATGTGCAATAACTGCATCTGCTAATTTCCCAGACTTGTGTTGAGCATAGGCAAATGCCAAACCGGCAATGCTGGCGATTTGCCAACGTTGATGCAGCAGGCCAAACAATAGTGATGATGAAAACCAAGCTATTATACTAATATATCTTGTATCCAGAATCTTAATTTTTATTTCGGCAATCTTATTCAACATATAGCCTCTAAAAAACAACTCTTCTGCAATTGGCACTACAATAATTGACCCCATAACTCTTAATGCCAGCCAAACTGCTTTGTATGATTCAGGCATTTCGACAAACCATTGCGGTGCTAAATTGCTGTTTGGCTGCCTGTATTCTGCCAAACACCAAATCACAAATACAAATACACCAACCCATAACCCTATTATTGATGGATTGTAAATTATTTTTTTATAAACCGATTTGTTTCGCCATATTACATAGCTAACTACAATTATTTTTAGCGGATACCATATATCACTTGTAATGGTAAAAGCGGTGGTCAACATTTGTAACGCCAATAACAAAACAAACGGCAAAATTAAGGCAGTAACCATGTCCAAAGATTCGTGTTGCTGTGAATTATTGACATGAACTAACTGACGATTGCCAAATAATTTTGGCGCCGCCCACATGACTGTAAATGATACACCAATAAATGCAATCCATCCGGCTTGAGAGTGAAAGCCATTTACTGCTATCTCTTCAGAAATTCTTGCACCTATTATTATTAATACCGTTATCCTAATGATATTAAAACACCAGATTAATATCAAGCCAATTGGTAATAATAATAATCCATTAGGAAATTTCAAATCTGTTCGATACAACCACAAATACAGAACTATAAACGCTCCAATTAGGCCCATTCCTTCATAACCGGAACATTCCTTAGCGATTTTCACCATAAACGTTGGAGTACCAATGACAAACTGGCTTTGATCTACCAACACCTCAGAAAACACCTGTTTTAACAGCATTTCGACCGAATTAAATGCCAGTGCATTAAACTCTTGCCATTGCCATTGAGTAATAAAAGTTGCTTGATAAATCAAAAAACTGGTTCCAGCACTTATCAGAATTGGCTTTCTGATAATAATCAGAATATTACCAATACTGTTTATCGGCATAACCGCTAGTATTAGCGCCACCACAAATGCAAATGCCGATAGCAGCCAACCAAATATATATAGGCTTCTCAAATTTCCTTGAGGCCAGTTATATGTTACATCAAGCTTTGAGGAAATAATCAGAAATAAAAAAAAACCAATAAAATGCAAAATGCATGATATTGGCTTAAATTGAAACGTTATCGCTTTTAATGCGCTATGGAGCTTTTTAGTTTTTGCATCAATTGCCACGACCAAGGCACATACCAGCAAGAAAAACCGAAAGCCTTGTTCTGGCTCTAATATTTTAGAGAGCTCACCTTTATTGGGTGCCAAAATATTTCGAATATCAAATGCAAACCCTACAGCTAATAACTCAAAAATTAATATTCCAACTGCGATATATTGAAAGTTTTTTTTATAGAAAAGAGAATGCATCGAATAAATACTAATTATTTATTCTGAACTTTACCTTTTCTTCTAGCATTAATCAAACCCATTGCGCCACCCAGCAAGGTCAATGCAGGCAATACACCAGCCGCATCAATTTCCGGCACATCAGTATGGCCTGTAAGGTAGTTTGGCAGTAAATAGGTTGGCACTGATCCACCACCGCCATGACCGTCACTACCAGGAACAGACCCGTTAGCCGATGCAGTTGACATACCTGCCAGCAATATTAAAGAAACAATTAGAACATGTTGATATATAGATTTCATTTTAATCACCTTGTATATAAAATTTACGCTACCGTGCTATGACATTTCAAATTTGCTACAAATTGTAGGCAAATTTTTCCATATTTTACCTGATGCATCAAATATTCATAAGATAGACACATCATAAAACCCTGCTTTAATCAAGCAAGCATTTTTTTCTAGCCGCCACTACTGTCATTAACAAAGAACCAAACACAATGAACATCCATTCATCTGCCTCAGGCACAGCAGCAGCAGTCAAATGTCCACCTAATGCAAAAAACTGATCATGAGCAGCTATTGCACTATTTAGGTCTGTCAGAAAATTGCTGTTCAATGTAATGTCTTTATAAGGGAGAGGAGTCGCGCCTGTATCATACGATTGTGACCCATACACTTTGCCGCTTTGCAAGTCATTAAAAGTTGGAATTGTTACACTATCATCACCTGCAGCACTTATTAACTCTGGGATTGAACCAGTGTAATCATAAAAAGTTACAATCGACGTGACTGCAGGGTTACTTACATAAAATGTTTGCAGTTGCAGCGTTGCACTAGTTACAGGAGCACTTAATCCAGAAATATTAAACACAAAAAAATCATTTACGGCTGTGTTATGAAGACCTGGATCCGTTGGCAATGCAACTGTATACCCTTGGGTACCTGTGGTTCCAGGTGTTAAAGAATATCCCCCCCAATACGAACCACTGTTATAAATATCCAAATTACCACTACTTAGCTCAAGCACATTGTTGACACTTTCTCCACTATAGCCGTAAACAAACGCTCCAGCTGGTTGAGCTACAAACAAGAGCCCGATTGTGGCCATTGATGCCATTAAATTTAAACGTTTCATAGATACCTCTATATTAAAAATTTTGAGTTGTGCCAGATCCAACCAAATTTCTGACGAGTCCAATTTTCTTTGCGATTCGAGTCTATCGCAACAAAAATTAATTGTCAAATGATTTAGGCGGTGAACGCCCAAACCCTCGACCAGTCCACAAAAATTATTTTATCCTCCTGATTTGATACAAAATTAATATTGACTATACCAAACATTACACCCAAATCTTAAGGCTTGGCTAAAATAAACTTGTCGCCTTCAGGTTGCCAGCTCAGTGCGGACATCGCCACTATCCCCACAAACAAACCTGGGCATGCAACACCCGGCTTTTCTTAACCCCTTTCCTTGTTGGATTTTGTTCGGGCCTAATACAAAGTGATATCCAGCTCCAAACAGGGAGACAAGCCACCACACAATCATTTTGATGCTGTAATGTAACTTGCCGCCCCATAGAGGCTTTCAAATACAGGAATCTGTAATTGAGGATTATTTTCTAAGGTTTGCAGCCCTTTACCGGTTTTTACCAATATCGGCTTGGCACCGACTAATGTAGCAGCCTGAGCATCGCGCAAGGAATCACCAACAGCAAATACTTGGCGTAAATCTACATTATAATCTTGAGCGAATTGTCGAAATAAACCTGCTTTGGGTTTACGACAATCACAATCATTGTCCGGACCATGCGGGCAAAAATAGATTTTTAATACATCACCACCCGCCTGCCGAACCAACTCCAGCATCTTGGCATGAATTTTCCCCAAGGTCTCCAGATCGAACAACCCCCGAGCTACACCTGATTGATTGGTAATCACTACTATTTGATAACCATGCCGGTGTAATAAGGCAATGGCATCCAAACTACCGGGTACCGGCTGCCACTCTTCTGCTGATTTGATGAAATCCGCAGAATCCTCATTAATCACACCATCGCGGTCTAAAATGACATATAAACTGGTCATATTTGCGGTTCGCAATTATTGATAATTTTTAAAAACGGAATAGGACAGTAATGCAGGAACACCGACGCGAAGATCACCATCGTTAGTCATAAATATTTACCGACATACCATGTGTAAACTATCTCACAATCAGCCTAGACATAGTACTAATAGTTGACGAACTTTAGTTTTAACGAATGAGCGAAATAGTCAGTGAGTCGCTATTTTTGCGAAAGCTTGTTTAGGGGCATCCCAGCCCCAACAAGCGGCAAAAATTACGCGACCGCTAATGCCTCCGGCGGCCCCGATTCGTCCTCCTCACCTCGTTCCGACCCAACAAGGGGATCGGAACTTCGGCTCCAAGTGACTTGACGGCGTTTCGCGATGCCTTGCAGGTTTTCTCCGCTTCGCTTCGAAAACCCGCCCGGCGCTACGCCTATCGGGGACTAAAAATCTTCGCTCCACTTACGTTCCGCTTCCAAGATTTTCAGCGGATGAGTGACTTAAGAAAGCTACATCAGTTCCGATCTATGCCGACACTGACGCACCTTAATCAAGTTACTGCGCACAGCATCCTTTGCTTGATTCTACCTATATAACAATAGAAGGTATTCTAACTTAAAACTGCAAAATAGCGCAAAAAAAGTACCATTACCCTACAGGCAATAACTACAAAAAATCAAACACACTAAAGCGTATGAAAGCCGACACTGAATTTCAATAATTATATATAACAATGAATTATAGCTATAATAATGAGACAGACCAAGCAATGCCGCCAGAGCAATTTCCCGACATGATTTGGACACTGATAAACCAGTTTTATGTTAAAAAATTGGTTCATGGAAAATAACGCGCAAAAAAAAACAGTTGCTGTATCAAGCAACTGTTTTTTTGTTTATCAAATTTGGTGGGTCGTGTGCGATTCGAACGCACGACCATCGCATTAAAAGTGCGGTGCTCTACCTGCTGAGCTAACGACCCAATCGATCGAGACATTATATAGTATTAAGGAAATATTGCAAGAGCTTTTATCTGGTGAACGGGTGATTTTTCATGGCACCGACAAACTACCTTGACCTTGCACAGCAAAATTTATTTACTTTTTAACTAATTATGTAAGCATTTTGCTGACTCGGTTATTAGCCATCAATCAGTTTATTTTGTGCTTGTGCAGGCAAAAAATAAATCCTGATTGTCGCTCACCATATCTTACGATGTTCAATTGCTAGAAACAGTGATTAAAAACTGTCGCCCCAGCCACTTGTGCGCCGCCGCCAACTCATTCTAGGCAAAATAAAACCCAACAGTACACCAAATAAGGACAGCCCCCCTCCATACAGAAACCAGTCTTGATTAGTGCTGTCGGTTAAGGCCTGATTTTCACGTTTTAATTGTTGCAGCTCTCTTTCGATACTAACGACCTGCTCCTGGAGTTGATCTCGCTGCTGCTTTAGTTGAATGGCATTGGCGGCGGTTTGCTGCAATTCACTCAGTTCGCTGCTGATTTTGTCCCGCTCTTTACCGATTTCCTGATTAGCGGATTGCGACGCCTTTAATTGCTTGTTTTCTTCTGTCAAGGCTTCAAGCTTTTTGTTGGCCGCCTCCAACTGTGATCGACTGCTGGGCTCGCCACTCAAATAACGGCTGAGAATAAATCCTTCTGCGCCGTTATTGGCCTGCACATAGCTGTACCCACTCTCAGGCCGGTCTTCCAATACATTCAATATGGTGCCGTTACCAAGGACTTTGACGATCCGGCTACGCTCGGTTTCACCGCTACGCAAGGGGATTTCCACATTATCGGTTACATAAGCTGTTCTGGCATGAGCAGCACCACAAGCACTAGACAGAACGAACAAACAGACCAGCTTTTTTTTCACGATGCGATTCTCTGAATGGATAAGACTTAAGATTTTAACGAAATTATCGGCAGATGAGAAATTCCAATAAGGCTTTTTGGGCATGGAGGCGATTTTCTGCTTCGATGAACACTACGCTTTGCGGCCCATCGATGACATCCGCACTGACTTCTTCACCCCGATGCGCCGGCAAACAATGCATAAATATGGCATCAGCACGGGCAGCTTGCATCACTTGGGCATTGACCTGAAAGTTGCGGAAAGCAATTTCCCGATTTTTTTGTTCGTCTTCCTGCCCCATACTAGCCCAAACATCGGTAACAACCAGTTCCGCCTGACTGGCAGCCTGCTCGGGACTGGCAAAAAATCTGACTCTGTCGCCGGCAGCATCGACAATAGCCTGATCGGGCCGGTAGGAATCTGGACAGGCAATATTTAATTTAAAATCAAACTGCTGAGCCGCATGGATATAAGAATGGCACATATTATTGCCATCACCTATCCAAGTCACAGTTTTACCAGCAATATCACCCCGCAGCTCAAAATAGGTCTGGATATCGGCCAGTAACTGGCAGGGATGCTGCCAGTCGGTCAAACCATTAATCACCGGCACACGGGAATGCAGAGCAAAAGTAGCCACTGTTTCGTGTGAATTGGTGCGTAACATGATGCAATCCACCATACTGGAAATGACTTTGGCGCTATCTTCCAGCGGTTCGCCACGCCCTAACTGGGTGTCGCGTGGTGACAAAAACAGCGCAGTGCCGCCAAACTGGGCCATGGCCACTTCAAATGAAATACGGGTACGAGTGGATGATTTTTCAAATATCATCGCCAATACCCGGCCTTTTAAAGGCCGATAATCCAGATTTGGCTTGGTTTTCAGCTCAATGGCACGAAGTATCAAAGCGTATAATTCGGCGCTGGTTAAATCCAGCAGACTGGTAAAATGTCTTGGTTGCATAATTGGAACTAGGCGTAACTTTCCTGAATAAGCGCTGCCAGACCATCGGTCAGCAGGTCAATTTGTTGTGTATCTATTAGCAAGGGCGGCAATAAACGAATCACATTATCTGCTGTGACATTGATTAGCAATCCCTTGGTTAAAGCTTTAGCAACCAGCTCTGAACAAGGCCTATCCAATTCTATGCCTATCATCAGGCCTAAATAACGGATCTGCCGAACAACTTGGTTGCCTTTGGTTTTTTCAGCAATCTGGGCACAAATCTGTTCACCTTTTTGCTGGGCATCGGCAATTAAACGACTATTTTCCAAGGTTGAAAGCACGGCTAAGCCGGCACTACAGGCCAGTGGATTACCGCCGAAGGTTGAGCCATGGCTACCTGCTGTGAAGATTTCAGCAGCTTGGCCCCGTGCCAGACAAGCACCAATCGGCACACCATTTCCCAATGCTTTGGCCATGGTACATACATCAGGTAAGATTTGGCTATGCTGATAGGCCATAAAACGACCGGTACGCCCTACTCCGGTCTGAATTTCATCCAAAATCAACAGCAAATGGTGTTGATCGCATAATTCACGTAATTGTGATAAATAATCGGCTGCTGGAATATTAACACCGCCCTCACCCTGCACTGGTTCGACCATGATGGCGACAATATTGTTATCGGCAGCCACCGCAGCCTTAACGGCCTCAATATCGTTATAAGGCACATGGATAAAGCCTGGCAGCAATGGGGCAAAACCTTGCTGGATTTTGGTATTGCCACTGGCACTCAAGGTTGCCATGGTGCGGCCATGAAAGCTTTTTTCCATGGTGACTATCACCGGCTTATCAATACCGCGTTGTTGGGCATACTTACGCGCTATTTTAATGGCTGCTTCATTGGCTTCAGCACCGGAATTGCCAAAAAACACTTTTTCCATTCCGGTTAACCGGCTAAGCTCATCAGCCAATTTGGTTTGCAAGTCGATGGCGTACAAATTGGAAGTATGCACTAATTTGCCGCTTTGTTCTGAAAGCGCCTGCTGTATTGCCGGATGAGCGTGTCCCAGATTACAAACAGCGACCCCGGCCACCGCATCCAGATAACGCCGACCATCGACATCCCAAAGCCACGCTCCGGCACCGCGTTCAAATGTAACAGCCTGACGAGCATAAGTTGCCATAAGATGATTAGTCATTTTGTAATTAACTGAGTACAAACATTATGAAAAAAGCGCGAGATTATATTTTTTTAATACCAAAAGTGCAACAATTATAAGTACTGCCAACAAAACCAAGCAGCCATCCTGAGTTTTTCTGCACACTAGCTTGCCGGAACAGCCCACCTCGATGCTTAACGGCCTAGTTTACGGCAAACTCAAAACAGTCACCAGAACCAAACTGCCTTAGAACTTGACTCGGGATAAAATCGAATCGTAAATCAGATTACTAAAGTGGGTAGCCTGACGAATAATCAGATTATCACTATCTGTTCTTTGCTCATTGGGCTTAGAAAAACGTCCACCAGTATCCTTACCCGCCTTGAGAGCCAGCGTGCATCGCTCATCACCAAACAGATTGTTTTTAGCGGCTATTCGCTCAGCCAAATCGGTTAAGAACTGATTATGATTGGCTGCATAAAATCCGGCGACAGCACAGATCGAAAAATCATTATCTGCAGCTCTGCCAACACGACTAACCACCATTAGGAAAATAATACAAATTAACATGGTTCTCATAATCATACTCCGGCAGCAATTGAGAATAAAAAACAAATTACACTAAAATTTTTCCCCGTTTTCAACAGTAATGAAACTTCACTCATAAGCACTCGCCACAGCTTATCAACGCGGCATAAGCTGTAGTGCTTTTAATACCTGAAATTTGTGGATCCAGCTATTCATTCCGCAACTAATAGTGGTTTTTTAAGCAAAAAAAAGGGGCGAAGATAAATATCTTCACCCCTTTTTTCATTTATCAACCACTCACTGATTAATAATTAAATCTATGGTGCCGAGGAGAGGACTTGAACCTCCACGAGCTTACGCTCACTAGCACCTGAAGCTAGCGCGTCTACCAATTTCACCACCTCGGCATACTTGCCTAAGCAAGTTGAATTTTCATTATATTGGCATAAGCCTAGGCTGTCAAGCCCAGCTTAAAAATTTACTTATTCCATTGCCGCAATAATGGCTAAGCCCATTTCTTTGGTACCCGTAGTACTGGCGGGGTTGAGATCCGGTGTGACATAGATGCCTTCATTAACCACTTTTTCTATGGCATTTTGCATACGAATAGCAGCTTCGTGCTCACCTAAGTGATTTAACATCATCACTCCGGCCATCATCACAGCTACCGGATTGGCTATATTTTTGCCAGCGATATCTGGAGCACTACCATGCACCGCTTCGAACAACGCAGCATCCGCACCGATATTGGCGCCTGGTATTAAACCTAAGCCCCCCACCAATCCAGCAGTAATATCCGACAAAATATCGCCGAACATATTGGTAGTAACAACGACATCAAACTGCTCCGGCTTCATAACCATATGCATACAGGCCGCATCGATAATTTTTTCGTCGAATTCAATGTCAGGATATTTTGCCGCCACTTCTCTGGCGGTATTCAGAAATAAGCCCTGGCTAAACTTAAGAATATTGGCCTTATGACAAACCGTAACCTTTTTACGCTGATTATCTCGCGCATATTTAAAGGCATACTCAACAATGCGTTCAGATCCGGCGCGGGTAATCACTGCCAAACTTTCGGCAATGTCTTTTTTAGGGCTTAGATAATGCTCCAAGCCAACATATAAACCTTCGGTATTTTCCCGGACAATGACGATATCGACATTCTCAAAACGAGTTTTCACTCCATTCCAGCTTTTGGCTGGTCGGACATTAGCATACAAATCGTATGTTTTACGCAACTCGACATTAATACTGCGAAAACCTTCGCCCACCATAGTGGTCAGCGGACCTTTGAATGCCACTCTGGTTTCAGCTATAGAGGCCAGAGTTGCTTCCGGCAAAGGAGTACCGGTCTGTTCAAATGCGGTTAGACCTGCCTCGGCCAAATGCCAGTTAATCTTTGCGCCAGAGGCATCAATTACCGCTACAGCGGCCTCCATAATGGATGGGCCGATACCATCACCTTTTATCAACGTGACGTTGTGCATTCACACTTCTCCTGAGAATAAAAATTTAATAACCACTTAATTACAAGCAAAATACATTCCAGATAACTCGCAAGATTTTGCTAGCAGCCTATCAACTTGGAATTTAACCGGACGGCAAAGTATAGCCGGCAATGATTGCCGATATTGCTATCACCTTACTGTATTTGATAAGTAAACCGCCTGATAGCCGGACGATTATGCACAAATGGGTGGGAGGTTTTGCCAACAGCACAAACACTACCTTGCTCAGCATAATGCACCAAAATAAACATGATGCACCAAAACAACGCAAGCACCAAGAAATTTTAGCTGAAGTTGCTAGACAAGTTCCTGACATTAAGGACAGAATAACCATGCCAGTGGCATCTTTATTCATGCTTAACCCTCTTGATTACATCGGTTGCAAACTATGTCAATGCTCACCGGATGGAAATTTTCTTCAACAAACCGTTTTAAACGGCTTAGCAATTTATTGCAGCGGTGTCGACAGCCAATTTGTCGCAGCACCAATAATAACCCACCAATTACTGATGATGCCGGCTATTGTTTAGATGCTGAAACAGAGTATCAGTTTCGCCAGGAACAAAAACCTGCCAGCCTAGCCATCCTAAAATGTTCCTTACTGATTAGTGCTTACGGCTTTCTAGGCTATATTGCACTTGGCTGGCTTTACAATGATGCCGACCGTTACAGTTCGTTACTGGACTTATTATTCGTTGGTATCTTGTTCAGCCTATACGCCCGCCTTATTTACCACAAACTGCCTTATTCCCAAATTACGATTACTGCTAAACTGGCTGTTATTGCCGCTTTAGCCAATCTCTGTGCCGCTTTGTTTTTGACCCCAGACCCCAGGAACTATAATCAAATCTGGATAGGCTTGATACCGGTTTATTTCTTCATCTACGGCCAGTTGTTCATGGGAATTATCTCTACTGTGATATTTTGCTGGCTGGCAATGCTAACAGTAATAGTAGGCGGCCATATGATTGGTGTCAGTACCACCACTTTGCTGCCCTCTGCGTTGATCCTGCTGCTGATTAATCTGTTCGGCTACGGAACTCGTTATCAATTGGAAAAGCATGCACGCCGGGCTTTTTTGGCTAAACGTAAGGCTGAAACTACCGCATTGAGCAAATCGCAATTTTTACAGCAACTTAGTCATAATCTACGTCAACCTCTACAGGCATTAAGCTGTTACGCCAGCATCCTGGAGAATATTTGCCCATCAGATCAAGGAGAACTTCCGACAGTTGTCGGCAAACTGGGTTTTGCCATTGACGAGTTGAATCTGTCCTTTAATAATATACTCAATATCGTTAACCTAGAGTCAGGCAAACAACAACCGGTGATATCGGTGGTTAATATTAACGCCATGCTGATTGCTTTGGCTGATCAATTTGAACCACTAGCCGCCAAACGCCACTTAAAACTAAAAATTCAATTAAGGAGCAACCCCCCTTACACCATCCGCACCGATCCGATTATTTTGAAACAAATTCTCAGCAATCTGCTGGACAATGCAATCAAATATACTAATCACGGCTGGATTTGTGTTTCGGCAGTGAAAATTTCCGCCCAGCACTTAAAACTGCATATTTATGACAGCGGTATTGGTATTAAAGAGATTAACCAACAAAATATCTTCAAGGAGTTCTATCGTGCCGATCATTTACAACAGAGCGCGGCTCACGGTTTAGGCATAGGTCTGGCCTATGTGCTGAAAGCAGTGGAAACCCTACCCGATCATTGCTTAAGTTTCTGCTCCAGACTGGATCGCGGCAGTGATTTTCAACTTTATCTACCACTTGCAGAAGCCAAAGCACCCCTTTGGCATCATAACGCCAACATTGGCGATCTTTCCGGTCAATTTGTGTTTATCGTTGACGACGACGAGGATGTACTGGCCGCTCTGGCTCAACAGCTAAGTTCCTATGGATGCTTAGTACAAACGGCCACCAACAAATCCACGGCATTTAACCAGCTGATAGACAACATCAGAGCGCCCGATTTAGTAATTACTGATTATTATCTGTCACATCAGGAGACGGCAGAAGATATCATCTTCCAAGCCAATAAACTTTACGGGACATTGCCTACCATTATCCTTTCCGCACATAACCTGTCCGACAAACAAACGAACCAATGGCCAGCTAATGTGCATTTCTTACTGAAGCCCGTGAGCGCCCATGACTTACAAGCGATGATCTGCAAAGCAATTGCCAGTAATCCCGCCTCGAATAAGCCCGACTAAACTCCTGCTGCAATGCAATTACTACAATTTGTTATTACCAACTTCCGGCCTGCCAAAAACCACCCCCATTTCAAAAACCTTTACTAATAACTCGGTACGCCTTACCACACCCAGCTTCAGAAACACCGGCCTTAAATGATTTTTCACGGTCTGTTCCTGAATACCCAACTGACGGGCAATCAGTTTATTGCTTTTACCTTGTACTACAGCGGCCAATACTTCAAATTCGCGAACAGTCAAACCCAGTGTTTGTGGCTCTGTCCGGTGACGATTAGGCAACTGCGATCTGCCAAAATTCAAGGCCAAGCCAGACTGATTGATTATTGATACCGGCAGATAAAGCTTACCGGCCAGTACATCTTGCAATGCTTCTACAAAAACAACTCTGGGCAAGTTTTTACTGATAAAACCCATGGCTCCCAAGCCTAAAGCTTCTAACACCAAATCCTTATCATCAAAGCCGGAAAACATCACCATGCATAAATTAGGAAATTGCTGACGGAATAGTTTTAAACCGATCAGACCATCCTTGCCTGGCAAGTTGACATCCAAAAGCACCAGACTTAACGGAACCGATTCAGCGATTGCTAACCCCTGATCTATAGTCTCGGCCTCACTAACTTGAATATCGGCAAATAATTGCTTCAATAGATTGGCCACGCCTTCCCGTGCGCAAAAATGGTCTTCTATCAACAGCACATTCATAACATCAAGGCGTAATGATTTTAATTGGCGCTATTGTAATGATTAAACAGATATTTATGAGTGTTATTTTGATGGGGAATACTAACTAAACTGTCGAAAATCCATTTAACACAAGCAAGTTGTCCGGGTAAAGATATATCGCCGCAACTGAAAAATTGCGAGTAATTGTTAGTGAATTACTTAAGCTTGAGTTTCAGCATATGCACGCGGCGGTTATCAGCACGCATGACTTCAAAACAGAACTGATCCATTTCCAGCTTTTCACCGCGTTTGGGGAAATGTTCCAAGCGTTGCACAATCAAGCCACCCACAGTATCGCAATCATCATCTTCAAGATCAGCGTGAAAATACTCGTTGAAATCAGCAATTGGGGTTAAAGCGTTGACTATAAACTCCTGATCATTGCGCTTATAGATGTATTCCTGAATTTCGTCCTCATCGTGCTCATCTTCGATTTTTCCGACAATTTGCTCGAGGATATCTTCAATAGTTACCAATCCAGCGGCATTGCCATATTCGTCAACCACAATCGCCATGTGATTACGCTCGGTACGGAATTCTTTCAGCAACACGTTTAGACGCTTGCTTTCCGGCACCACACTGGCAGGACGCATGATATTTTCCACTTTCAAGGACTTGTCGGCCAAAACATGGGCCAGTAAATCCTTGCCGAGTAGAATCCCGACTACTTTGCTGCGATCTTCCTGTATCACCGGAAAACGGGAATGGGCGAACTCGACCACCAGTGGCATGATGCTTTCCAATTCGGCTGCCTTGGGCACCACGACCATTTGCGAACGCGGAATCATGATATCTCTGACCCGCATCTGCGAAACCTGCATGACACCTTCCATCATGTTTAAGGCATCTGAGTCCAGTAAATGTTTTTCTTGCGATTCTCTGAGAATCTCCAGTAAATCTTCCAGATCCTGGGGTTCTCCGGTCAGGAAATAGCTGATGCGTTCCAGAAAACTGCGTTGATGGGTTTGACTACTCGGGGGCTTACCATCGCTCATGGTGTATTCTCGCTCTGCTCCAGATAAGGGTTAGCTATATTTAACCGGCTTAAAATGTCTATCTCCAATGCTTCCATTTCCTCGGCATCGGCATCTTCTATATGATCATACCCTAACAAATGCAACACGCCATGTATAGTGATATGCGCCCAATGCTGCATCTGGGGTTTTGTTTGCTGCCCAGCTTCCTGGAGGATGACCGGTACACACATCACCAGATCACCCAACAAATCCATCTCGATACCGGGCGGTGCTTCAAACGGAAAACTCAGAATATTGGTCGGCCCGGTTTTATGCCGGTACTGCAGGTTCAATTCGGCACTTTCCGCAGCATCCACTAAACGGATAACTATCTCCGAATCTTGTTCCTGAGCAGGCAGTGCAGCATCCACCCAAGCCAGGAATTGTTGCTCAGTGGGATAATCGACGCCGGTGCAGGCTATTTGCAATTCAATATAGTTCATGAAGAAGTATTTTGCTGCTGTTCGTAAAGATCATAAGCGGCCACGATGCGTTGTACCAAAGGATGCCTTACGACATCGCTGACACCAAAATAGGTAAAACTAATACCTTCCACATCCTTCAATACTTTCAGAACATGCTTAAGACCAGACATTTTTTCGGTCGGCAAATCTATTTGAGTGACATCACCAGTGATTACGGCTGTTGAACCAAAGCCGACCCTGGTCAAAAACATTTTGATCTGTTCTGTTGTGGTGTTTTGCGCCTCATCCAGAATGATAAAGGAGTCATTCAGCGTTCTGCCGCGCATAAACGCCAAAGGGGCGACCTCGATAATACTCTTTTCCAAAAGTTTTTCTACGCGCTCAAATCCCAGCATCTCATAAAGCGCATCATAGAGCGGCCTTAAATACGGATCGACTTTCTGAGCCATATCACCGGGTAAAAATCCTAGTTTTTCACCAGCTTCGACGGCAGGCCGGACCAGGACAATACGCCGCACCATTTCAGTTTGCAGCGCTTCTACAGCACAAGCCACCGCCAAAAAGGTCTTACCGGTTCCAGCTGGACCCACCCCGAAATTAATGTCATGGGTGAGAATTTTTTGCAAATATTCCTGCTGATTCTGCCCACGGCCTTTAATAACCCCACGCTTGGTCTTGATACCGATCAAGGGCTGATGCGGCGTTGAAACTACAGGCGTTTTCAACAGTTGATCAATGCTGGCCTCCTGCAAACTTAAATGTACTTGCTCAGGGGTAATTTCTTCCCGTTCGGTCATGTCGAATAATTTTTGTATCACAATACTGGCGGCCTTGACTGCCGGCTCTCCGCCGGATACCCGAAAATGGTTGCTGCGATTAGCGATAACCACTTGTAAACGCTGCTCTATTTGGCGCAAATGGCTATCCAGTTGTCCGCAAAAGTTAGACAAGCGGTGATTATCTGCCGGAAGCAGCGTGAGTTCTTGATAAAAAACGGCTGAAGGCAACACTAGGCTATCTGGGCAATTTTTTCAAGTGAAGATTCGACCAAACGTCCGCGCAGGGAATTAGGCAAAGACTCGGCAATATACACATCAACAAACTGACCAGTCAGACGCGGATGACCGGCGAAATTGACCGCCCGGTTGTTTTCAGTGCGTCCAGTCAAATGTAGCGGATTTTTCCTGGATATGCCTTCCACCAGCACGGTTTGCACTGTACCTATCATCGCTTCACCTATAGCCATGGTCATTTCATTAAGGCGGGTTTGCAATGTTTTCAAACGTTGCTCTTTGACGGCCATACTGACATCATCAGGAAAATCGGCCGCCGGAGTACCCGGTCTGGGGCTAAAAATAAAGCTATAGGAAAAGTCATAGCCCACCTGCTCAATCAAATCCAAGGTGTCGGCAAAATCCTGTTCGGTTTCGCCGGGAAAGCCAATGATAAAATCTGAAGACAAACTTATATCCGGCCGCACCGCTTTAACTTTACGAATAATTTCCAGATAATCCTCGCGTTTGTGACCGCGTTTCATTTCTGCCAAAATCCGGTTGCTGCCGCTCTGGACAGGTAAATGCAGATGATTGACCAATTGCGGAATTTCGGCATAGGCCTCTATGATATCATCGGTAAATTCCAACGGATGCGAGGTGGTGAAACGGATCCGATCTATGCCGTCCACCGCCGCCACATAATGCAGCAACAGGGCGAAACTGGCTATTTCACCATCAGGTAGCTGGCCGCGATAAGCATTGACGTTCTGCCCCAACAGGTTGACTTCGCGCACACCTTGTTGCGCCAGGGTGTTAATCTCAAATATCACATCCTGTAGAGGTCGGCTGACTTCCTCACCACGGGTATAAGGCACCACACAATAAGTACAATATTTACTGCAGCCTTCCATCACCGAAACATAGGCTTTGGGACCTTCAGCACGGGGCTCCGGCAAGTTATCAAACTTTTCAATTTCCGGAAAGGAAATGTCCACCACATGCTTCTTGCCGGCCCGAACCTGATTCAGCAATTCCGGCAAACGATGCAAAGTTTGCGGGCCAAACACGATATCAACATAAGGGGCACGCTTTTGCAAAGCCTCACCTTCCTGACTGGCCACACAACCGCCCACGCCAATGATCACATGCGGACGTTTATCCTTGATTTTTTTCCAGCGACCGACGGCCGAAAACACCTTTTCCTGGGCCTTTTCGCGAATAGAACAGGTGTTTAATAACAAAACATCCGCCTGCTCGGGAAATTCCGTCAATTCCATGCCATGTGAAGCCTGCAATACATCCCGCATTTTATCGGAATCGTATTCATTCATCTGACAGCCATTAGTCTGTATATAAAGTTTTTGCGCCATGCTTGTGTTGCTTGCTCCAACTGCTTACCAACAACCCCCCCCGTATGACGACGAGGGTTAACTGGTTTAATTATATACATTTTTTCGAAGGGTTTCGAAACAAAATTAATTGTTTACCGATAAACAGGCATAAATTGCAGTTGGTTACCACTGTTTTACCGCTAATTTAGACTAATTCAGCGTAGGCCACCACTTAAACAGAGACACGCTTGACTCTGTACTAGCAAATCGGCTGGCTTATCAACACAATTGACTGCGAATAGCAGGTCAATTTGTCCAACTGTGCCGCTACCCCGGTTAATAGTTGATATTACCCTGCAGCCAGATTTTTTGGGTATCGGTAAAGGCGTTGTAATCACTGTTAAAATTCGCATACTTGGCCAGCAAGGTGTAATGTTTGCCGAATTTTTTCTGTAACGAAAAATCTCATTCGGAACCAAATCGGACTGAACCGGTATCATCGTAAAAATCGTGGTAAATACCGGTCAACAGCAGGCTATCATTGAGCATCTTATAGCTGGCAGTGGCAAAAACATCGCGAATACCCTTGCCCAGTGCAGCTGCCACTGGTGCAGAGGCATTAATCGGATTTTTGATCACATCTGCCCAACCCTGAAAAGCATGATTGGTACCTAACGGGGTATTAAAGGTTTTATTCACCCCATTGCCGTCCAGTTGCTCCATAGCGCCCTGCAAGGTAAAGTCGAACGCACTTAATCCACCCATTAAATTGATCCGATCCGCCTGATAATGGTTGGGGTTGCTGGCATAATTAGACTGGGTACCCCACTCTGCGGTGTAAACCATATTGACACGATCGAAAAATTGCGGTGATTTACCATCAAAACGCACGCCGTATGTCTGGGAGGACTTGGCATAATTAATCTTGTCCTGAAAATCCAGCCAGTAGCCGTAACCGATCAAATTCCCCCAGTCATTAACCTGAATCCGTGTTCCTTTCGGTTTAAGTGAGGGCAGTCGCGTTTCAGACGCGTTTTTTAAAAAAATCTACCACCAATCGAAATTTAACTGCCGTTCATCAAGCCCTCAGTCGCAAAAATCAATCGTTTCCATGGTATTGCCGGCATCGCCAGATGAAAAACCTGACGCCAAGACAAGCAATCTTCTTCTCTACCCGGAGAATCAGCTCGTAACCAGCATCTCAGCTTTCGCGCCGCTTATCCTGATGCAAAGCCAGGCTGCACCACCAATCGCTCTTGTAAATAAGCGAATACTTTTGCCACGGGTGAGGCGCACCCTAAGTCCAGCCACCATTGCCGGGCTTTGTGGATCACCTGGGCTGCTCGATACATGACTTCTTGCAGCACCGTTCGTAACCGCCGTCGTTTTGCCGGATGACGTATTGGCGCCAAGTCGCCAGTCAAGCCCAGTTGACCAATCAGTCGCAAGCAATTATAGGCAAACATACCCATTCTCAATAGACAGTCGTTGGTCTCAAACTTTCCAGATGGTAAGCGTTCCATATCCAGGTCAGTTTTGAATTCCGAATGAAATTGTTCATGGGTGCCGTGGTCGCGGTAGCGTTCAATGACGGTTTCTTCGGGTTCCTCCAGACTCGTCCACCAGCCTTCCAGTTGAATGTCCGGCAGTAATAGCATCTGGCCGTGCTTATTGCTCGTGCGTTCAATGATCCGCACGACCAGTCTGAAGGGGCGAGTCTGTTTTTTCCAAGCACGTTCCACCGTCAGTGTCATTAACGCTTCCCGTTTACCGGGGCGTTTTTCAACAAAGGCGCCGGCCGCTTCCGCTTTTTCTAACCAGGATGTCTTATCTTGCCGTCTTGGATTCCACTTGATCAAGTATTCAAAGCGCCTGTTCATGGCTGCCCAGCGTTCTTTCTCAGCCGCAACCGTAAATAACAGTTTGGCGCTATCAAACCCTGAGTCTTTGCGTAATAACAACGGCAAACCCGGTGCAACCAAGCGCTCAACTCGAGGAAACAGCCTTTCTAGAAAATAATCAATCTCCAGCGATGAATGCCAGCGGCCTGGACGCAGTTCCAATCCTATACACCAGCCTTCATTGCCCAAATAAGCCGCGACAGGCGTATAGCCATCCACTCCCTGATAGGTTCGACTCACCTCTTCCTTCTTGGTACCGCTCTGATCCATGACGAAGGTGTCCATGTCCAGACAGACGTAGCCTTTATGCGGCGTAATTGGGGCTTCTGTTCGTTCGATGAGTCGTATCGATAGATCATCCACCGGCTCCAGCAGGCTGCCGCTGACACGATCAAGACGTTGCCGCAGCCACACGCTGCCGGGAACCTTACGTACATCCAATGCCTTCTTGAAAAAACGATCTTCACGAAACGGCTCAACAGCCTCGAAGTCGCTTTTGCCTATACTTAAAAGGCCAACAGTGGTTTTGACTAAATCCGAGGTTTTGATACCCTGTGAAACAGGTATTCTACCGTCCACCATCACTTCGACATTGACCGCTTCCAGGCACTGGCCGATCAAGGATAGTCCGGCATAGGAGGTAAGTTCCTTTTTGGATTCTTTAAGCTTAAAACGTGCCATAATCAAAACGGGTGACTATAGAAAAACTATATTATACCTTTTTTATCATTGACTTATGACTATTTATAAAAAAAACGAACACGGATTCAGGATTAATTTTATAGCTTAAGTTTAGTAACGGCGCACTTAATTTGGCGTTTTGACCTAGAGGATCCTGCAAATGCCCGAGATAAGCTGCATTGACAGTTAAGCCAAAAATAGTCTGATTATTATGTGTCAAGGTAACAGCATCATAAGTCTACTCCAATTGTCGCCAGCCGACGTTGCCGATAAAGCGGTCATCGTCATATTTAATGCGCTGTCGGCCAAACTTGACCGAGGTGTCGGCTATTCCCTTGTAATTCAGCCATAACTGATCAAGTTCACTGCGCTGGGGATCCTGAATCACCGAATAGTTTTTATTCTGAACCAATACACCCTGGTTATAGTCATCCTGTAGGGCATAATTTCCCTGATATTCGGCATAACCCTGAAAATTAAGCACGGTAGGCGACAACAGGCCCAAGCGTAAACGGGTGGTATTGGCGTTGGCGGTATCGACATACTGACTGGAGTGGGGGATTTTCGGGCCTTGATACTGGTTATTATTTTCCCAGCGGTAGTTGATATCCACTTTGACGGCGCCGTTATTGCCGTAATGGTAAAAATTTAAGGCGTCTTCAACATCGCGGCTGAGGTCGGCGCTGACGGACAGGCTGGTTAGGGTTAAGAATACTGCCGGCAGAAATGTGGGTAAATATTGGGGTGTCTTCGGTGTCATAGAAATCTCTTATCTAACTAATAGGTTAAGTTGATATGGCTTAATGGCAGTGATCGCAATCAGTGAGAAAAGTCAGCAGACTTTCCCGATAGCGGTAGTAATCCGGATGTTCGAGCAAGGCTTTGCGGGTACGCGGCCTGGGTAAATCGATTTCCAAAATCTTGCCGATTCTGGCCTGCGGGCCATTGGTCATCATCACGACCCGATCTGCCAGCAGTATGGCTTCATCGACATCGTGAGTAACGACTATCGCCGTCACATGGGTACGCTCCCAGACTTCCATCAGCACTTCCTGCAATTCCCAGCGGGTCAGGGAATCTAACATACCAAATGGTTCATCAAGCAACAGCAGTTTGGGAGACAGGGCAAATGCCCTGGCAATACCCACCCGCTGCTTCATACCGTTTGACATGGCCGCTGCTTTGCGGTGCATGGCTTCAGCCAGACCCACTCGGGTCAGGTAGTATTCGACTATATCTTCGCGTTCGTCCTGAGAAGCATGGGGATACACCTTATCGACACCGAGCATGACGTTTTCAAATGCGGTCAGCCAGGGAAACAGACTAGGCGCCTGAAACACTACGCCGCGATCCGGCCCTGCCCCATCAATTTCCCGGTTGTCGAGAATAATCCCGCCGTCGGATATGGCGTTCAGACCGGCAGTCATGGATAGCACTGTCGATTTACCGCAACCGGAATGACCGATGATGGAAACGAATTCGCCTTTCTTGATTTTCATATCAAAGCCATCCACCACTCTCACGGTACTGTTGCCATCTGGAGTGGGATAGTCTTTGGATAATTTGGCAAACTCCAAATAACCCGGCTTACCGATCTGCTGCACGCCGGGTTTCAATGCCGAAGTGTCCAGCTTCCAGTCATTACTGGTATTGGGGCGCACATCCGGTAATTTGACCCGATCCACGCCCAGGCTGGAGGATTTTTCCTTGCCGATATCCAGCAAATAACGGGTAATTTCAGCGCGCAGACGAATGAATTCAGCATTATGATTCAGGGCTGCTCGATGACGGGGCCGCGGCAAATCTACCTGAAATGCCGGACCAAAGCTGGCCCCTGGCCCAGGTTTGAGCGGAATGACCCGGTCAGCCATATAAATAGCTTCGTCGACATCATTGGTGATCAGAATCACCGTTTTCTGGTCCTGTACCCAGATTTGCAGAATTTCATCCTGCAACTTGCCTCTGGTCAACGCATCCAGGGCGCTGAGCGGCTCATCCAGCAACAAAATATCCGGATTGGCAGCCAAGGCGCGCGCCACATTCACGCGCTGGCGCATACCACCGGACAGTTCGGCCGGTTTTTTATCCCTGGCTTTGCCCAGATTGACCATTTGCACATATTTTTCGGTATGGGCACGGCGCTGGGCCGGGTCCCAATCCTTAAAGATGGCATCGACGGCCAGGGCCACGTTTTCATAAACCGTCAGCCAGGGCATCAGCGCATAATTCTGAAACACCACACCTCGATCCGGTCCGGGCGCACTGATGGCGATGCCCTGCTTTAACAGCTCACCACTGTCTGCCTGGATCAAGCCGGCAATCAGCGATACCAGCGTGGTTTTACCGCTACCGGAAAACCCAACAATAGCGATAAATTCACCAGTACGGATATCCAGATTGATATCCTTAAGAATAGCTGTTGTGTCCTGACCTTCTCCATAAGATTTACAGACGTTTTTCAGCTCCAGCAGCGGTTTGGCGATTGCCGGGCCGGAAATTTGGGCTATTTCCCGCTGATGTGCGGCCAGATTAATAATTTTTGCCTGATTTGCGCTCATGAACTGTTTCCTCAGAATTTGCTGAACGAAAAGACGTTCTGTAGCGACTGCATGATGCGATCGAGCATAAAACCGATAATACCGATGGTGAATACCGCCACCATGATGCGACTCAGCGAATTGGCACTGCCGTTTTGGAATTCATCCCAGACAAACTTACCCAGACCGGGATTCTGCGCCAGCATTTCTGCGGCTATTAGCACCATCCAGCCCACGCCCAACGATAAACGCATGCCGGTAAAAATATAAGGCAGTGCACTGGGCAGGATGATGCGCTTGATCTGGGTTGACCAGTCCAGACGCAATACCTTGCCGACATTAAGCAGATCGCGGTCTATCGAAGAAACCCCGACCGCCGTGTTGATCAGGGTTGGCCACAAGGAACACAGCGTGACGGTAATGGCCGAAGTGATAAAGGATTTAGCGAACCAGGCATCATCGCCACTGACATACACGGCACTGACCACCAGAGTGACTATCGGCAGCCAGGCTAGCGGCGACACCGGTTTAAAGATTTGAATCAGCGGATTGACAGCGGTATTAATGACCGGACTCATACCACACAATATACCCAGCGGTACTGCCAGTAGCGATGCGATGATAAAACCGGCGAATACCGTGCGCAGACTGGTGAATATTTGCTGAAGATAAGTCGGTTTACCAGTATAGGGCCGGACTTTGATTTCGGCATGTGGGTCTTCTGCCAGTTTGTCCTTGTTGCGCAATTCCTGACGCTGGTAAAACTCGGCTTTTTTGGCGGCTTCGGCAAAATGTTCGTCTATTAAGCCGCCCACCTCGTGCCAGACCGCCAGCGGGCCGGGAATAGTGCCCAGACTGGTATTCACCCTGGCGGCAGAAACACTCCACAACCCCAGAAACAGGATAAACGCCAGAATGGGCACGCCCATGACCAGCCACAATTGTTTGAGCTGCTTGGCCGGGTTTTCGCCGGCAGCGATTCTGACCAACGGAATAAACCAGGTCAAACCGGTGATGTTAAAAAATTTGATGAGTTTATGCGTCATAGTCCTTACTCTTTGCAGACTGATTTAGAAAAAATCCGGCTTCCCTGCCGACCAAAACCTTCCTGGACGGAAGTACAGGCTTATTCAACAATTTTGCCGCCGCTGACGGTTTGTTTGGCTTTCAGACCCAGCGGAAATTTGCTCAGATAGTCATTGGGCTTAGCCGCATCGAAGGAAATTTTGTCGATGAAATCGTTGTGCGCCGGTTTCAAACCGGTATCAGCCGGAAAATCTTCTGGCCTAGCTTTACCTTCGGCCACCAACTCTTTGGCGGCAGCCAGATAAATGTCGGGACGGTAGACTTTTTTCGCTGTTTCCAGATACCAGTTATCCGGTTTAAACTCGTTGATCTGGCCCCAACGGCGCATTTGGGTCAGATACCAGATGGCTCCGTTGTAGGACGGGTAGCTGGCGCCATTGCGAAAGAAGGTGTTGAAGTCGGGCAATGCGCGTTTGTCGCCTTTTTCGTATTCAAAACTGCCATTCATGCTGTTGGCCAACACCTCATAATCCGCCCCCACATACTGTTTTTGGGCCAGCATTTCCACGGCTTCATGGCGGTTTTTGTTGTGTTCGGCATCCAGCCAGATAGATGCACGAATCAAAGCCTTGACCACGGCTTTCAGGGTATTGGGATATTTATCAGCCCAGGCCTGAGTGACGCCAAACACTTTTTCCGGGGTGTCTTTCCATAATTCGTCGTCAGTGACCACCGGTACCCCAATGCCTTTAAAAACGGCCTGCTGGTTCCAGGGCTCACCCACGCAATAACCGGAAATCGTGCCAGACTCCAGGGTAGCCGGCATTTGCGGCGGTGGCGTCACCGACAGCAAGGCTTCAGCATTGAGTTGGCCGGAGATATCTTGCGGCGGCTGGTAAAATCCCGGATTAATCCCACCGGCGGCCAACCAGTAACGCAATTTCAAATTATGACTGCCGGCCGGAAATGTCATGGCCATATTGAAGGGCTTGCCGGCATTTTTATAACTTTCCAGCACCGGTTTCAGCGCATCCGCCTTGATCGGATGCACCGGTTTGCCATCCTGCAACGGGATACTGGTTTTCATTTGTTTCCAGACATCATTACTCACAGTAATGGCGTTGCCGTTATAGCCCATGCTGAACGGGGCGATGATGTCGGCTTTGGTGCCGAAACCGATGCTGGCGGCCAATGGTGCGGGAGCCAGCATGTGCGAACCATCCAGTTCGCCATTGACCACTCTATCCATCACCACTTTCCAGTTGGCCTGAGCTTCCAGTTGCACAAACAGGCCTTCATCCTCGAAAAAGCCTTTTTCAGCTGCCACGGCCAGAGGCGCCATATCGGTCAACTTGATAAAGCCGAATTTCAAATCTTCTTTCTCCAGTTTGCCGGCGGCACCGGCAGGACTTGAGACACTGAGCACGGTTACAGCCAGGGCTGTCAGCAATGTTTTAGATGTCAATGTAGTATTGGGTTTCATGCCTGATCCTGTTCTTTGAGAAAATTTAGGCCAAAAAAAAGGCGTCTTAGCACCCGGAAAAATCCGGGCACATAAGACGCCTTTGTCTGGTTTGCTCTACGTTGAGCTAAATTGTCACCCCAACAGCGGGGATTATCTAAAATTCAGCAATATACATGCCGCATTAATGAAAACCAAAACCTAATTTAAAAATATCATAATAAACAATACGATATAAATTAACCATCCACTCCTGCCGCGATATCAGGACGATGCTAGTGCGGTTAGACAGGATTTTAAGCTGTATTTCAGCCCCGAGTTGGTGCGCTAAATTGGAAATGGTGCAAAAATCATTTCATTTAAACAACTCGGCCATGGCAATCACATTTCTGGCCATTTCACCCAGGGCGATATTTCTATCCATCGCCAGCTTGCGTAGCGCATGATAGGCTTCATCTTCACTATAGCCCTGGGATTTACATAAAATGCCTTTGGCGCGATCAATCAGTTTCCGATCTTCCAACTGGTTTTTGGTTTTCTGCAGCTCATCCTTTAGTTCCTGCTGGGCGCGAAACCGGGCAATGGCAATATCAATGATGGCTTTCAAACGCTTCGGTTCCAGACCATCAACGATATAAGCACTGACTCCAGCGTTAATTACCTGATTGATGGTATCGGTTTGCTGGTCTTCGGCAAACATGACCACCGGCACTGGATGCTGCTGATTGATAGCGCGCATCATGTTTAACACGGCAGCATCAGGGGTATACAGATTCAGCACCACCACATCCGGCTGCAAGGTTTTGACGACGGTCAACAGATTTAAGGCGCGCAGCTTGAGGGTGGCGATTTCATAGCCATAGGACTGCAAACTTTTTTCGATCAGACCCTCGGCATCAAATTCATCAATGATTAATACTTTCAGCCTGGTCATCATCAATCGAGCTCAATTTTCAGTATTGAGCCGTCCGGCATGATTTCGGTAATGAAGTTTTTGGGTTCATCCAGATAATAGATCAAACCCAGCAACAGGATGCAGTCGCCGCCCAATAACATAAAAAACCCACTGGGTGAGACAAAGGTCAGCATAATCAGAAAAATAATCGCTCCGGCATTGCCATATGCTCCGACAATACCGGCCACTTCCCCAGTTATGGCCCGTCTGACCAGGGGTACGAAGGCAAAAATGGCACCTTCGGCAGCCTGCATAAAAATCGAGCAAACGATGGTCACCAGCAGGGTTAGCCCAATTGACCAGTCTGCAGAAATCAGTGCCATTAGTAAATAGCCGCCCGCCAGACCGATGGTAAACAGGGTCAGCGCCAGTTTTCGGCCGATTTTATCGCTGAGCCAGCCCCCGGCCGGCCGGGCAATGACATTGGTAATCACAAAACTGGAAGCCAGCAAGCCGGCATTAAGCATGGAAAGCTGCTGGCTTTGCTGAAAGGTTTTGAAAAAAAACATCGGCAGCATGGACAACACAGCCAGCTTGGAACCAAACGTAATCAAATAGGCAATAGCCAATATGAACACCTGGCGATACCGGTAGTGATGAATACTGGCAATCGGCCGGCTCAGCCTGACGGCGTTAGTCCTGACCAATTGCCAGGCATGGAAAATAAATATTCCCCAGATCAGGAGATGCAACAAAATGGCTGCTTGCCCGGAGATTAGGGGGATCGGCACGGCGCCGGCTAATTTCCAGATCAATAAAGACAAGGTGGCGTATAGCGGTGTCAGACTCAGCATGTATAAAAATAAATCGCTGATACTGCTGACCTCCATAGTCGTGGCGCGTTTACTTTTCAGGCCGGCCAATTCAGGGGGCAGGTTCTCCACATTCAGGTAATAGATCAAGGAATAGATCAGCGCCAGCACTCCGGTAGCGGCAATTGCATAGCGCCAGCCGTTTTCGGCTCCAAAGTAATAAGCCACGCCCGGCAGAATAATGGCGGCAACCGCCGAACCGAAATTACCCCAACCTGCATAAATACCCTCGGCCATGCCGATCTGGCGGGAAGGAAACCAGTCGCCGATAATGCGCACCCCCACCACAAACCCCGCGCCAATAAAGCCCAGCAAAAATCGCGACCAGGCCAGCTCGGCAAAATTTTCCGCCAGGGCAAACATGAAACAGGGCAGACTGCAGGCTGCCAATAACACACTGTAACTGATTTTAGCTCCAAATCTATCCACCACCATGCCGATAATCACCCTGGCCGGAATAGTCAAAGCCACATTCAGTAACAGAATAATTTCGATTTCAGCATCGGAAATCTGTAAATCTTGCTTAATCAGCATCAGCAAGGGAGCATGATTAAACCAAACCACAAAACTGATAAAAAAAGCCATCCAGCTCATATGCAGGATTTTAGTTTTTCCCTGCATGGACAATAGTTTATAAACCGGCATAGACATGGTGGCGTTGAACAAAAGAAGTAGTGTATAGCATAGCCTGAGCAGATAACATGCCATATAAGCATAAGCGGCCAGGCCGTGCCGTTGTGTGAAGTGACATCCTTACCCCTAAGCTGCAAGCGAATAGATCACACTCAGACCTTATCAAAGTCAGCTATACGGCTAATGCCCAAGCCTATTGATTAAAAATAGGAAATTATTCAGCATAAATTTTGAAACACTGTTTTTAAACAAGTAATTAGCTTCGAATGATGCGCTGCACTGCGTTTAGCAGATCCTACAACTATCTGTTTTTAAAGTGATATTTGGACACTGAGTGCTTACAAAAAATATATCCATAATGGTGCGCTCGCACCATCAATTTGCACCATCTTGACAGTTTTTACTGAAATCTAACCAGCCAGTGATGTCCGGCAAGCCCGTCCAGTCTGGATCTGCTGTTTTGGCCTGTTTATTGCTGTCAGTTCTGCAAGTCTCCTGCCGAGATTATTGATTATTGTGAGTTTGGACAAAGGCGTCCTGATTGAATGAGTTTCCCTCATTACAATTCAGGATGCCTTTTTTTATGCCCGAAAAATACTGAATCAGCTATCGGTACGGAATTTTGGCAGCGTCTCGGCACGCGGTGCAATCTAAAATGAATGAGGTGTGGGTATGAGTCATAAACAAAATCTGGTCGTTATCGGCAATGGCATGGTGGGACAGCATTTTTTAGCCAGTCTGGCCGCCAGCCCTGCCCTGCACCAATATCGGATTACCACATTTGGTGAAGAACCGCGTGCCGCTTATGACCGGGTACATTTATCCGAGTATTTCAGCGGTAAAACGGCGGAAGACTTATCCCTGGTTTCCGCAGAATTTTTCGATGAACATGACATTACTCTATATCTGGATGATCAGGTGGTGAGTATAGACCGGCAGCGCAAGCGGATCACTTCGGCACAGGGCCGGAGCGTGGCCTATGACAAGCTGGTGCTGGCTACCGGCTCATACCCGTTTGTTCCGCCGGTTGCCGGGCATGACCGTCAGCAATGCATGGTTTACCGCACCATTGAAGATTTGGAACGCATCCAGGCCGCTGCCAACCAGTCCAAAGTCGGTGCCGTGGTCGGCGGCGGCTTGCTGGGTCTGGAAGCCGCCAAAGCCCTGCGCGATTTAGGTCTGGAAACCCATATTATCGAATTTGCCCCACGCCTGATGGCCGTGCAACTGGATGAGGCCGGCGGCGGTGTACTGAAACGTAAAATTGAAAATCTGGGCTTAACAATCCACCTGCAAAAAAACACCACGCTGATCGCCGCCGGCGAACAGTGCCTGCATAAAATGACTTTTGCCGATGGCACGGCACTGGAAACCGATATCGTGCTGTTTTCCGCCGGGATTCGACCCCGAGACCAAATAGCCCGTGACTGTGGCCTGGAAGTAGGTCCACGCGGCGGGATTGTGATTAACAATGCCTGTCAGACTTCCGATGCCGATATTTACGCCATTGGCGAATGCGCGTTATGGAATGGCCAGATATTCGGTCTGGTGGCCCCCGGTTACAGCATGGCCCGTTGTGTGGTCGCGCAATTGGGCGGCAGTGAACTCTGGTTCAGTGGCGCCGATATGAGCACCAAATTAAAATTGTTGGGGGTTGATGTCGCCAGTATCGGTGATGCCCATGCCAAAACCCCTGGGGCGCTGGTGTACAGTTATCAGGATGGCCACGCCGATGTCTACAAACGTCTGATAGTCAGTGCCGACAACAAAAGGCTGCTGGGCGCGGTGCTGGTCGGTGATGCCAATGACTACAGCAGCCTGCTACAGTATTGTTTACACGGCATGACCCTGCCGGAAAATCCCGAGACGCTGATCTTACCGGCCCGCGCTGATCAGCCGACCGGTTTGGGGCCGGATGCCTTGCCGGACAGCGCGCAAATCTGTTCCTGTTACGCGGTTGATAAGGCCAGCGTGTGCTCGGCCATTGCCGCCGGCTGCACCAGCGTAGCGGCCCTGAAAGCGGAAACCAAAGCCGGTACCGGTTGCGGCGGTTGCACGGCCCTACTGAAATCCGTGCTGGATGGCGAGCTGAAAAAAGCCGGTGTGGCAATCAATACCGACATCTGCGAGCATTTTCCGCATACCCGCCAGGACTTATATCATCTGATCAGAGTCGAACAGCTTAAAACCTTTGCCGAGCTGCTGGACAAACATGGCCGCGGCCTGGGCTGTGAAATCTGTAAACAGGCGGTTGGTTCGATACTGGCCTCTTACTGGAACGACTATATTTTGGCCCAGGCGCATATCGGTTTGCAGGACACCAATGACATTTTTCTGGCCAATATGCAGAAAGACGGTACTTATTCGATAGTTCCGCGCATTGCCGGCGGCGAAATCAGCCCGGATGGACTGATCGTGTTAGGTCAGGTGGCCAAAAAATATGGCTTGTATACCAAAATCACCGGTGGCCAGCGGGTTGATCTGTTTGGCGCCCGAGTGGAACAATTACCCTTGATCTGGCAGGAACTGATCGCCGCCGGTTTTGAGTCTGGACATGCCTACGGCAAATCGCTACGTACCGTGAAATCCTGTATCGGCAGCACCTGGTGCCGATACGGGGTGGATGACAGCATGAGTTTGGCCATAGAACTGGAAAACCGCTACAAGGGTTTACGTGCCCCGCATAAAATCAAGTTCGGCGTGTCCGGCTGTACCCGCGAATGCGCCGAAGCACAAGGTAAAGATATCGGCATTATTGCTACCGAAGCCGGCTGGAATCTGTATGTCTGTGGCAATGGCGGCATGAAACCGCGCCATGCCGATTTGTTTGCCACCAGCCTGGACAAGGCCAGCTTGATTCAATATATAGACCGGTTGCTGATTTTTTATGTACGGACGGCTGACCGTATGCAACGTACCTCGGTCTGGCTGGATAATCTGGAAGGCGGCCTGCATTATCTGCAGGCGGTGGTCATAGATGACAGACTAGGATTGTGTGCTGATCTGGAACAACAGATGCAACATATCATCGCCACCTATCAATGCGAATGGAAAACTACCTTGCAGGATGAAACCCGACTCAAACGGTTCCGGCATTTTGTTAACAGTGACCAGGCTGACAATCATATTGTGTTTGTTGAAGAACGCGGCCAGATTCGCCCGGCTAAGCCAGAGGAACGCCAGCATTATCAGCTGGTGGAGGAGCGGCTATGAGTGACTGGATAGAGGTATGCGGGCTGGATGATTTGATAGCCGATTCGGGGATCTGCGTTCTGGCTGGAGGTCGCCAGGTGGCGCTGTTTTATCTGTCTAAAATTGATCAGGTCTACGCGGTGGACAACTTTGATCCCATCGGTAAGGCCAATGTGCTGGCACGCGGTATGGTGGGTGATATCGGCGGCGAACCCATGCTGGCTTCGCCTTTGTACAAACAACATTTCAGTTTGACCAGCGGACGCTGTTTTGAGGATGCCGACATTCACATCCATACTTACCCGGTTCGCATCAGCCAGCAGCGGGTTGCGGTGCAAATTTGCCCTGAGTCCAGCTTATGAAACAGCGTCTGGTGGTGATTGGTAACGGCATGGCCGGAATGCGCACCGTTGAAGAATTGCTGTGCGCCGCCCCCGATCAATATGACATCACGGTATTTGGTGCTGAACCTTACGGCAATTACAATCGGATTATGCTGTCTGGCGTGCTGTCCGGTGAAAAAGCGCTACCCGATATCGTCATTAATAACCGGCAGTGGTATGCGGCTAATGGGATTAACTTACAAACCGGGACAGATAAGGAGGTGGTAAAAATTGAACGCAGCAGACGCAGCGTTTTGACCCGCGACGGCAGTAGAGCCGAATATGACAAACTGCTGATTGCCACTGGCGCCAAACCGGTGATCGCAGCAGTGCCGGGCCATGATTTGGCTGGCGTGATCAGCTTCCGGGATATTGCTGATGTCAGTACCATGCTCAATTACAGCCGCACCCATCAACACGCGGTGGTGCTGGGCGGCGGTTTGCTGGGGCTGGAAGCCGCCAACGGCCTGGCCCTGCGCGGCATGGACGTCACCGTCATCCACAATCATGCCGTTTTGATGAACCGGCAACTGGATAATCAGGCCGGTCGGATGCTGCAAACGGCACTGGAGCAACGCGGCGTGCGATTTTGCATGACCAGCCAGGTACAAGCCTTACTGGGCAACCAGCAGCAACATATCCGTGCCGTGCGCTGTGAGGATGGCCGCGAACTGGCCTGCGATTTATTGGTGATGGCTATCGGTATCCGCCCCAATATTAGTCTGGCGCAACAAGCCGGCCTGTTTTGTCAGCGCGGCATAGTGGTTAATGACACCCTGCAAAGTTATGATCCCCGCATTTATGCGGTGGGAGAATGCATACAGCATCGCGACACCACTTTTGGTTTGGTTGCCCCGCTGTTTGCCCAGGCCAGCGTCTGCGCCAATCATCTTAGTGGCCACGGGGTTGCCCGCTTTGTGCAGGTACCGACTGCCACCAAGCTGAAAGTCAGCGGCATTAATTTGTTTTCGGCCGGCGATTTCAGTGGCGGACAGCAAACCCGCCAGATTTGTTATCAAGACCCTGAGCGGGCCATTTACAAAAATCTGCTGCTTAAAGATAACCGTCTGGTGGGAGCCGTACTTTACGGTGACACCGAGGATGGTCCGTGGTATCAGCACTTGCTGGAAAGTGGTGAAGATATCAGCGCCCGCCGCGATGCCTTAATTTTTGGTAAAGCCTATGCCGATCGCGCCATCGTCCGTCATTAGCCAGGATGTAATGATTATTCATGCCTAAAACCATCAAAACCACTTGCCCCTATTGCGGGGTCGGCTGTGGCATCAGCGCTGAAGTTGACCCACTGGCACGCACGGTAGTGATCAGCGGTGATGTTGATCATCCGGCCAACTTTGGCCGTTTATGTTCCAAAGGTTCGGCGCTGGGTGATACCGTCACCCTGCAGGGCCGACTGCTGCAACCGCGTTTGCACGGCCAGGATTGTAGCTGGGAACTGGCGCTGGATGCGCTGGCTACGGCCTTTGCCGACACTATTAGCACTTATGGGCCGAATGCTGTGGCCATTTACGGCTCGGGACAATTATTAACCGAAGATTATTATGTGGCCAACAAGCTGATGAAGGGTTTTATCGGCAGCGCCAATATTGATACCAACAGCCGCTTGTGCATGTCCTCTTCGGTAGCCGGACACAAACGCGCTTTTGGAGCCGATACCGTGCCTGGCTGTTATGCGGATTTCGAACTGGCAGACTTGATCATCCTGATAGGCTCCAATGCCGCCTGGTGTCACCCGGTAAGTTTTCAGCGTATCCGCGCAGCCAAGAGCGCCAATCCGCTGTTGAAAGTGGTCGTGATAGACCCGCGCCAGACCAGTAGCTGCGATATTGCCGATCTGCATCTGCCACTGGCTTCTGGTAGTGATAGCTGGCTGTTCAATGGCTTGCTGCATTATTTGCATCAGCAGCAAGCCATCGACCGGGACTATATAACCCAGCATACCCAAGGATTTTCGGCAGCACTGACACTGGCCGGCACCGCCAGTCTGGAACGGGTGGCCCAACAATGCGCCCTGCCAGCTCAGGATTTGCAGACTTTTTATAGCTGGTTTGCCGCCACCGAAAAAGTCATGAGCTTATACAGCCAGGGTATTAATCAATCCGCCTCCGGCACCGATAAGGTCAACAGCATCATCAATTGCCATCTTGCCACGGGGCGGATTGGTCAAGCCGGGATGGGGCCGTTTTCGCTGACCGGCCAGCCTAATGCGATGGGTGGCCGCGAAGTCGGGGGCCTGGCTCATCAATTGGCTGCCCACATGGATTTTAGCAATGCGGAGGATATCGATCGGGTCGCCCGTTTTTGGGGCAGCCGCAATATTGCCCGCCAAGCCGGCTATTCGGCAGTTGAGCTATTTGACGCTATTGATGCTGGTAAAGTAAAAGCAGTATGGATTATGGGCACCAACCCGGTCGTGAGTATGCCTAATGCCGATAAAGTCAGACAGGCTTTAGGCAAATGCGATTTCGTGGCTGTTTCGGATTGTATCGCGGCTACCGATACCACTGCATTGGCCCACTTATTATTACCCGCCCAGGGCTGGAGCGAAAAAGACGGCACGGTCACCAATTCCGAACGGCGGATTTCCCGGCAGCGCGCCTTGTTTGCGGCAGCCGGTCAGGCCAAACCGGACTGGTGGATCGTCACCGAACTGGCGAAACGACTGGGGTTTGCTCAGGCCTTTGCGTATCAGGGTGCTGCTGATATTTTTCGGGAACATGCCGCGCTTTCCGCATTTGAAAATGATGCCGAACATGGCCGCCGCGATTTTGACCTTTCAGCTTATGCTGACATCAGCCATCAGCAATACGCTGAACTCCCCCCCCGGCAATGGCCGCTAAATCAGGATTACCCGCAAGGCCGGGCCAGATTATTTGCTGATCAGCAGTTTTTTACTGCATCGGGTAAAGCCCAGTTTATAGCGGTTAGCCCAACCAAGCCCGTTAATGCGCCGAATGCAGCTTATCCCTTGATTTTAAACACCGGACGCTTGCGTGATCAATGGCACACCATGACCCGCACCGCGCTGGCAAGTAAACTGAATCAGCACAAACCGGAAGCTTTTGTGGAAGTACACCCGGCAGACGCTGAGCGTTATGGTCTGGCCGCCGACAGCCTGGCCGAAATCAACAGCATCTGGGGCAGTATGCTGGCCAGAGTGCACATTACTGACAGCATACAGCCCGGCAACCTGTTTGTACCCATGCACTGGACCGGGCAATACGCCAGTCGCGGGCGAATGGGGGGCTTGGTCAATCCGGTCGTCGATCCCATCTCCAAACAACCGGAGAGCAAACACACGCCGGTACGAATCAACGCTTTTCAGGCCAAATGGTATGGCTTTATGTTATCCCGGACTGAACTGGCTGCACCTACAACGGAATATTGGCTAAAAAATACCGGCACCGACTATTACCGTTACGAACTGGCCGGCTTATCCAGTCCGGCAAACTGGCTGGAATGGGCTAAGGGGCAAGTCAATCTGCCTGGCAATATTACTGCTGGCTGGCTGGAATATCAGGATACCGGTCTGGGCGTTTACCGGGCGGCACTGATTAATCAAAACCGGCTGGATGCCTTGCTGTTTATTGGCCGAGGGCCTACTTTGCCCAACCGTGACTGGTTAGCCAGTCTGTTCAGCAAAGCTGAGCTTGAACCAGCGGAAAGACAAGTGGTGTTATCCGGCCTACCGCCGATAGGCAGCGAGGATAGCGGCAAGGTGATCTGTGCCTGTTTTAATGTCGGCGAGAAAACCATACGCGCAGCTATCAAAACTCAGGGACTGGCAACGGTGCAGGATGTGGGGCGTTGTTTAAAGGCCGGGACTAATTGTGGGTCGTGTATTGCGGAGATCAGAGGATTATTGGCTTCGAAACCCTAATTACTCAGTGTAAAGTGGCACGATTCATTTTAAATAAAGTATTAGTTTCGAATGATGCGCTGCACTGCGTTTAGCACATCCTACAAGCACCTGTTTTTCAATAAGTTTTAGGTACCAAGCAGCTACCTGAAATTAAACATAAGCCATTACGTTCAAACCACCATTTCGGCCTGCAACAAGCGGATTTGATCCCGGACTCTGGCCGCATCTTCAAATTCCAGGTTTTTGGCATGCTGATACATTTTTTCTTCCAGCTGTTTCAAAACCTTGGCTGATTGCTTGGGGGTCATGGCGTGGTATTCCGCTGCGGGCTCTGCCACTTTGGCTCGGGCGTGACTAATAGAACCGCCGGAGCCGGGAATCGGTAGCTCCAGAATATCGGTAATCTGTTTGTTGATGGTTTGCGGCTGGATATGGTGTTTCAGATTGAAGGCGATCTGTTTAAAGCGGCGGCGTTCGGTTTCATCGATGGCGAACTGCATGGATTTGGTGATTTTGTCGGCATACAAAATCGCTTTGCCGTTAACATTACGCGCTGCCCGGCCTATGGTTTGGATAAACGATACCTGTGAGCGTAAAAACCCTTCCTTGTCTGAATCAAGAATGGCAACCAACGAAACTTCGGGGATATCCAGGCCTTCCCGCAACAGGTTGATGCCGATCAACACATCAAACACGCCCAGCCGCAAATCGCGGATAATTTCCACCCGCTCCACGGTTTCGATATCGGAATGCAGATAACGCACTTTTACCCCGTGCTCGCCGAGGTAATCGGTTAAATCTTCAGACATGCGCTTGGTCAGGGTAGTGACCAGCACCCGTTCATTGACCGCCACCCGTTTGCCGATTTCCGAGAGCAGATCATCGACTTGGGTGGTGGCTGGCCGGACTTCGACCACCGGATCGAGCAGACCGGTGGGACGGGCCACCTGCTCCACCACCGCGCCGGATAGATTTTGTTCGTAGACGCTTGGGGTGGCCGACACATAGATGCGCTGGGCGGTTTTTTGCTCGAATTCTTCGAACTTCAAGGGCCGGTTATCCAGCGCGGACGGCAGCCGAAAACCGTATTCCACCAGGGTTTCCTTACGGGAACGGTCTCCTTTATACATGGCGCCGATTTGGGGAATGGTGACATGGCTTTCGTCTATGATCAGCAAGGCATCCTTGGGCAAATAGTCAAACATGGTGGGCGGTGATTCACCGCTATTCCGGCTGGATAAATGCCGGGAATAATTCTCGATACCGGAGCAATAGCCCACTTCCAGGATCATTTCAATATCAAACAGGGTGCGCTGTTCCAGACGTTGTGCTTCCACCAGTTTATGGTTATCGCGTAGCTGGGCCAGACGTTCGGCCAGTTCCACCTTGATTTTTTCCACGGCGGATAATAATTGATCGCGCGGGGTGACATAATGGGTTTTGGGGTAGATGGTGTAACGGGCCAGACGTTGACTGATTTCACCGGTGAGCGGGTCGAACAGCGACAGGCGTTCGATTTCGTCATCGAACAATTCGATTCTGATGGCCAGTTCTTCCGACTCCGCGGGATACACATCAATCACCTCGCCTCTGACCCGGTAAGTGGCCCGGCGCAATTCTATATCATTGCGGGTGTATTGCATTTCGGCCAGGCGGCGCAGGAGATCGCGCTGCTTGATGATATCCCCGCGCACCAGATGCAAGACCATCTGAAAATAGGATTCCGGCTCACCCAGACCATAAATAGCCGAGACAGTCGCCACCACGATGGTGTCGCGGCGCTCCAGCAAGGCCTTGGTGGCGGATAGACGCATTTGTTCGATATGTTCGTTCAGCGAGGCATCTTTATCAATAAAGGTGTCCGAAGAAGGAATATAAGCTTCCGGCTGGTAATAATCGTAATAGGAAACGAAGTATTCCACGCTGTTTTCCGGGAAAAACTCTTTCATTTCCCCGTATAACTGGGCGGCCAGGGTTTTGTTATGCGCCATGATCATGGCCGGTCGCTGGGTTTGCTGAATGACGTTGGCGATGGTAAAGGTTTTGCCGGAACCGGTCACACCCAGTAAGGTCTGGTGGACTTCGCCGTCATTGATACCTTCCACCAGTTGCCGTATCGCGGTTGGCTGATCCCCGGCAGGCTGGTAAGCGCTTTGTAATTTAAAGGATTTTTGCACGGTATAGAGCAGACAGTGACTATGGGTTGATTATGCCATATTGCCTGGGTATGGTTGGGAATAAATCGGGGATTATTGCAATGGGTTTAGGCTTTGTAATGCGAGGATTGATAGTTGGTAGGCATAACCAAACACTTACTCTCCAATGCTTCCAAATTGAATTCTTTAATAAACCAAAGGTTGCATCAATATATCACAATTGCCGTAGGATAGGCCTTACCCCAATGACGATTGGCAATTTAGTGCCAAAGCTCCGGAAACACTCCACTACGAACGATTTATGCTAACCCCTAGCTTGACTTTCAATACATTGGCTTAAGTTATTTTCCAGCTTTTCAATTTCTCTCTGAGGATCCGTCCACCAATCTGTCGACCAAATTCTGTGCAACTTCCATCCCAGGCCATTTAAAACCATTTCTCTTAATCTGTCTCGATCCCTTGCGGTAGGTAATGAATGATAAGTTGCGCCATCACATTCGATGCCAAGTATATACCGGCCTGGGTTTTTAGGGTCAACAACCGCCATGTCCAAGCGATAGCCTGAACATCCTACTTGAGGATGAACGATCCAGCCTTTATTGCGTAAACTGCGTATGACTTCAACTTCAAAGGGACTATCAGGTTCTCGACCGGTAGGAATTGATTGTTCAACTAGCGCACGCGGCCCTTTTTGTGCAAATTCCAAGTAATTTTTAAGATCGGCAACCCCAGTTGAACGTGATTTAGATAAATCAATTTCCTCTGGTCGTATCGAACTATAGATAGTGACGCCCATCCGTGCCCTAGTAATTGCTACATTTAGTCTGCGCTCTCCGCCTTCCTGATTGAGCGGACCAAAATTCATTGGCATTCGGCCAGCCGCGTCTTTACCGTAGGTTACCGAAAATAATATGAAATCCCTTTCGTCGCCTTGCACATTTTCCAAATTTTTGATGAACAGTCGTTCGGCTCCATGTTCCTGAATATGGTTTTCTAGTAGAGGGGCTTTACGCAGTTCTTCATCCAGAAGTTTTTCAATGAGGCGCTGTTGTGTTTGATTGAATGTCACTACCCCCATGGTAAAACGGCGAAGGGAATTATCGGAAAAGTGCGAAACAATTGCATCGACAATGGCTTCAGCTTCTGCCCGGTTGGTGCGGGTCGCACCTCGGTCATAAATACCTTCGACCACTTCGAGTTTTACCGCAACATCATTAGTCACCGGCGAAGGAAAGGTAATCAGTCTGGAATCATAATATCGATGATTTGAAAAGTTAATCAGACTCTCGTGGCGACTACGGTAATGCCATTCCAGTCGAAGTGTCGGCATGCCAACTCCTAAACATTCATCGAGTATACTTTCCAAATCCTTGATGGCTAGATTTTCGGTGTCATTTTCTTCAGCCTGATCGGAACGACCAAAGAAATTGGTGGGGGGTAATTGTTTAGGATCACCGACCACAATGAGCTGGCGACCTCGGGCAATCGCGCCCACGGCATCCCAAGTCGGGATCTGTGAAGCCTCATCGAAAACGACAATATCAAAATCTGCATGGGACGCGTCCAAATATTGCGCTACTGAAATGGGTGACATGAGCAGGCATGGCTTCAGCTTTGGCAGTAATGTTGGAATACCTTGAACCAACTTTCTGATTGGGATATGCGCTCTTTGTTTAGCCAATTCACGCAGCAGAAGAGCCATTTCAGTATCGGGCTTCTGCCCATCTTTGTTATGAGGAATTTTCCCGCTTAGGACAGCAGCGATATACAGCTCTGTTAATTTTTGGAAGTTTTCATCAGCTTGCTGAAATTCCCTGATTTTTCGTTCGTGGTCGGCGCTTGAAAATTTCCTGAGCAGTGGTTCATTATCGATTACGGCTTTCAGCCACCAGTTCTGGTAGGAATATTCCGTGAACTTTTCCAAATCGGCAATCTCGATTTCACCTTTTTCGACTGCTTCGACAACTCCCAACAAACCTGAGGCTTGCGCCTGGTTACGCAGATCGCGCCAGCGACACCAGACTTTAAGCGAGCGCCGTTGCTGATTCCAATCCCAGAGCGTAGACAGAATACGACTAGTCAAACCTGCTTGTTGTCGGTTTGTACCCACCAACTGCTCGCCGGATTCGGCGATTTCGGCGAGCACATCCAGTTTTTGCTGAAACTCTCGCCAAGCATCCCTAAACTCAGCCAATTGCACTGCGTATGGACTGGTGGGCGCAAGAAGCTCTCGCTGCTCGCCACCGAGTTTAAGGAAACGTGCTGTGATGTCCTGGTATTGCTTTAAATCAAGGATGCCTGAAAACGAGACTAGCGCCTGACTGGTATTTTGACACCAGATTTCATGTTCTTGGACGGTTTTCCAATTGGTTTCATGACCTTTATACTCGAAACCCAGTAATTCGGTTGCCCTGGGTTCAAGGCTTTCGAGTCGCCTATCCTCGGCGTTCAGTCCGCACAATTCGCCCAGAATAAAAAGGACATCGGTAATCTTTGGACGTTTACGGTTCAGCGTGTAAAGCTGTAAACGGCTGCGAACAGAACGTTTTGAAAACCAGCGTTTTGGCCACCAAGCGAGTAGCGCCAAGTCCCAGTCTTCTGATAGACGGCCACCATCCGCTTTAGCGACTTCCGGTTTAAACGATCCAGATAGTTTGTCCCAGTGTGATTGACGTTTTTCACCATGCTGACGCATTAATTGTATTTGGGCCAGCGTAGTACTGTCATTTACACGCTGCGCCAGTCCGACAGGGACTTGTGGAGCTTGCAACAAGATAGCTGCCAGACGGTCAATAGCCCGGTACAATTCTATTGAAGCCGCGCCTAAATTTAGATCAAAAATTTTTTCAATAGGGGGCACTGCGCTTTGGAGGGCTTCTATCCGTTCCTGAAGTTGCTGACAGTGTTGAAATAACTTTTCTTCCCAAGCATTTGTCCAATCGGCATGGTGAATGGCCGCCAACGGGTGGTCTGTAAGAGAATGTAGTTCACCGGCAACGGCCTGCATGGATCGGGAAAGCTCTAGCAACTGCACCAATTCATCTATACTGTGAACTTCTGGGTTTGCCCAAGACATTGCTGCGGCTTTCCAATTTTTAAATTTAATGGCTGTACCAAGCGCAGCTTGTACCGTCAGTCCGTTACGATGTTGACGGTGTAAAGTACGCACAAAATCATTCAGATTTGTCCTCAATCCGGATAATCGAAGGGCTTCCCTCTGCCAACCCTCCTCAGTGAAACGATTGGATACATTCAGTGATATTCTAAGTTGCTCTAATACCTCGGCTTTACGGGCTTTAGCCGAATGGAGTTGTAGACAAAATGGCCCCAATCCAATAGAAATTAACCGACGATGGACTACATCCAACGCGGCCATCTTTTCCGAAACAAATAATACAGACCGACCAGTGCCGAGGAAATGCGCTATTAAATTAGTGATGGTTTGCGATTTGCCGGTGCCTGGCGGCCCTTCAAGCGCAAAATCCACACCCGAACAAGCACGGCTGATCGCATTTAATTGTGATGAATCCGCCAGCATGGGTGTCAGAAGACTTTCAGGTGAATGCCGTTCGTCCAGATCATGACGATCCAATATGGAATGCCCTGCCCCCATTGATTCGCATGGCCGCTCAATCAGGTGATTCACCACCTTGTTTTTTTTCAGTTGCTCAGCACGGTCTTGCAGATCCTTCCACATCAGATATTTCGTAAATGAAAAAATCCCCAAATAGACCTGATTTTCCAGTACTTCCCAGCGTGGAATTTCTTTAACCGCCAAGCGGAAAATTTGCCAAATAGCCGCAACATCAACGCCACTGGTATCTGTCGGCAAAGGATCGAGTGCTTTCAGTGTAAGTTGAAAATTTTGCCTCAATAATTCCAGTAGCGTGGGATTTACGATGGCTTCATCATCATGACGTTTGATCGAATAACCGCTACGCACGGATAAACGCATTAAGGTGACTGGAATCAACAGAATTGGTGCGATATGGGTTTTTTCAGACCTTTCGTCCTCTGCCCAACGCAGAAATCCTAAGGCAAGATAGAGGGTATTCGCCCCACCTTCTTCAAGACCTAACTTTGCGGCGCTGTATATTTCATGCAGACGGGTATCCAGGGTTTTAGGCTCTACGTCTGCTAGTAATTCCATTTCGCGCATAGCCGCAAGCGCTGCTGCCCGAATAGGATCTTCGCCGGTTCGGAACCGGGCAAGCTCGGCCTCTCGTGGATCGTTACCTTGCATAATCTGCGGTAGGGGCCTAAACTTCCACCCTTTACCATCGGATAACGCATCTTCCAGTTGACACGAATCAGGCACTCTCAATGGCAAAGCCAGCTTGGTAGGTTTAAAGTTGATCAGCCGATTACGTAAAGTTAAATCCAGTAATTTTGCCTTCCAACGCGCTAATCGTCCTTCGGGACTTTCAGGCACAACATCCTCATCCAGGAGTATGGTTTCGCCATCAAGCGAAGGGAGAACCGGTGGCGCTTCTATCAAGGGCGCGAGATCAAATATATTATCTAAGGGTTTATTGGCTACATGACCACGACTGGGTAAGGGCAGTACTTGCTCAATTCGAGCACGCCGTACATCAATGGCAAACAGAAATTCGGCTTCGTCCTGGAGGTGGCTGAGACCAAGATCGCATGCTCCGCGTAAAGAACCGATTGGACGATGCGTTAATGTGGTGGTTTCAAATACTATTAATTCTCCACTGGTAACGCGTTTGCGAATGGCTTGGGCGTCATCGAATACAGATGTTGGAAAGCTGGTATTAATAAGCCAGCAACCCACCCATGCATGGCCGTTTTTTACTAAGATGATGGGATTCAGGCCCGCTTGTTCCAAGCAAGAAGTCAATAGCATCGCCAAATCCATACAGGTGGCAACCCCGCCTGACAGAATACGATCTGGCGTTCGGATTTTCTGTCCGTCCGTTCCAAATGAGGCGGGTGGTGCCGTGTAATGAATGTTAATAGCGCCGATAGCGCAATAAATAGATGAAACCTGAGTCCAGCAAATTTCTCGATTTTTACTTTGATAACCGTTCATCGATTGACCCTTTCCCGCCTTAGCTAGTAGTTCGCCCGCTGAATGGATTAATCGATCAACTGCCGGATTATTCGGTAATGAAAAAGCGGCTAACAACTCAGGTAAGGATCGAGCGCCAGCCCATTGATCGTAAGCCAGTATCTCAATAGGGTGATCTGATACCAGAACTTCCTGCTCGTTGGATAACACTTGGACGATCAAACGCCCATGCTCGCGTTCTGATAATTCGGCTAAATACGCATGGTTGAACTTCAAATTCAAGGAGCTGATTTGGCGACTTTCTCCGATACCTAATTTATCGAATCGTAACCTAAGCACATCAGCAATCAACGGCTCCGTTCTAATCACAACTTCGATATTAAGGTATTCAGAGCTATCAATGCCATTTCCTTGATTTACGAGCCTTAGACTACGTAATAATGGCACATGATTCTGATAGGAAGCGTAGCTGACCGTTGAATCGAGAATGATTTCGAGGATAAGGCTTGACTGACTTTTTTCTTCAAAAATATTGACCACTACACTTTTCCTTGAGTTTGATCGATAGAGTGGGTTTCAATTTAGTCAAATTTGATTTCAGGTAAAAAACACACCTAAAACATAAAAATTGCTAAATGTCATTATATGTGAAGTTTATCTTAAGGAACCTCTGATTAATACAGTTTTTCAACAAAAACCCATACGCAAAACATTGATTTTTTAGCCAAGAAATTCGAGATAGCGAATTAATCAGAGGTTCCTTAGAGAGCACCTTTTCAAACAACCCACATATTACGGTGGATTGGCAATTCAATCATAACAACATAGCGAATTAAATTAAGTCAGGCAAAATATTGCGTGCAATTTAAACTGAAGGTTGATTTTTAAGCCCTCGCCCTCGATTCCGCTTTGCTGCATCGAGGCTACATTTGTTTTATTACCTTGGTTAATTGTTGGTAGCCGGAAACTGATGCGCCGCCTGGTGGCGGCGCATGGTATGCATTTAAGGTTTATCTGCGCAGTTTTTGCCAGTAGCGCATAAAGATATTTTTAAAGTCGTCCAGATAGGTGAAGGCGACCGGGATGACCAGTAAGCTTAGTACGGTTGAGGTGACCAGACCGCCGATGACCGCGACGGCCATTGGGCTGCGGAACGAAGAATCCGAAGAACCCCAGCCCAGGGCTATCGGCAACATGCCGGCACCCATGGCGATGGTGGTCATCACCACCGGCTGGGCGCGTTTATGGCAGGCATCCAGCAGTGCTTCCAAGCGGCTTACCCCCTGGTGCCGCCAGGCGGTGATGGCGTACTCCACCAATAATATGGAGTTTTTGGTGGCGATACCCATTAGCATGATCAAACCGATCATGGACGGCATGGACAAGGCTTTGCCGGTGAGCAACAGGGCGATAAAGCCACCGCCAAACGATAAGGGCAAGGCGGCCAGAATGGTGACGGGTTGCAGAAAGTCTTTGAACAGCAGGATCAGCACCACAAAGATACACAGCACGCCGGTAAGCATGGCCAGCCCAAAGCTGGTAAACAGTTCATTCATCATTTCGGCATCGCCGATATTGACCTGTTTGACACCGGGCGGCAGATTGGTGATGCTGGGCAAATTAGCCACGGCAGTGGTGACATCGCCCAGGGGTGCGCCGGATAATTCGATTTCAAAATTAATGTTGCGGGAGCGGTCATAACGATCGATGACCGCCGGACTGCTGGATAATTCCATGGTAGCCACCTGGCCGATCATGACCGGGCCTATGGCTTTGCTGGACGGCACGGCCAGACGCTTTAATAGTTCCAGATCACGACGGCCATCGCTGTCAATTTTGACCACCACCGGAATCTGGCGCTGTTCCAGATTAAGCTTGGGTAAAAACCAGTCGTAATCGCCTACGGTGGCAATGCGCAAGGTATCGGCTATGGCCACTGACGTTACACCCAGGTCGGCTGCTGCGGCAAAATCCGGATGCAACTGGATTTCCGGCCTGATCAATGCGGCGCTGGAGACGATGCTGCCCAAGCCCGGTATGGTGCGTAAATCCTGCTCCACGGCACGGGCCGCCAGGCTCAGGGCTTGCGGATTATCGCCACTCAAGACCAGAATATATTTCTCGCCGGATGCGCCCAGACCTACTTTGGTGCGGACACCGGGAATAATCTCTAATACCTGGCGTATCTTCTGCTCAATCACCTGTTTGCGCACCGGCCTGTCCTGGCGATTGGCCAACAGGATGGTCAGCGTAGCTTTACGAATTTCACCGCTACCAGACGACCCGGCCATAGGATCGCTACCCGCCGAACCTGCGCCTATGGTGGTGTAGACATTTTTTACATAATCCACCTGGGTCAGTAATTGCCGGGCCTGTTCGGCGGCGGCCCTGGTTTCGGCCAGGGTCGATCCAGGCGGTAATTCTACAAAAACCTGGGTTTGCGGGTTGTCGTCTGCGGGAATGAAGCCGGTGGGTAAAAACTGAATCAGAAAAATTGAACCCACAAAAAAGGCCACCGCGCCGCTAATGGTGATAAAGCGGTGCCGTAAACACCAGGCAGCGGTGAGCATATAGCTGCGCATAATGCGGCCATCGCTATGCTCGGTTTCATTAGTGGGCTTGAGGATATAGGCCGCCATCATCGGGGTGAGCATACGCGCCACCAGCAAGGAGGCAAAAACGGCCAGCGCCGCCGTCCAGCCGAACTGTTTAAAAAACCGGCCGGAGATACCGCTCATGAAGGCGGTGGGCAAAAACACCGCAATCAAGGTAAACGTAGTGGCGATGACCGCCAGACCAATTTCGTCAGCCGCTTCCAGCGCGGCCTGATACGGGGTTTTACCCATGCGCAAATGCCGGACTATGTTTTCCACCTCCACGATGGCATCATCCACCAGGATACCCACCACCAGTGATAATGCCAGCAGGGTGACCACATTTAAGGAGAAGCCGAAATAATGCATACCGACAAAACCGGGGATAACCGATAATGGCAAGGCTACTGCCACGATCAAGGTGGCGCGTATGTCTCTGAGAAACAACCAGACCACCAGTACGGCCAACAATGCGCCTTCATAAAGCAGGGACATGGAGCCTTGAAATTCTTCGGCAACCGGTATCACGAAGTTAAAGGCTTCAGTGATTTTCAGATCGGCATCAGCAGTCTGCAATTCGGCCAGCACTTTCTGCACTTCGGCTCCCACTTCCACCTCGCTGGCGCCTCGGCTGCGAGTGACTTCAAAGCCGACCACCGGCTGGCCGTCCATCAGCGCCAAAGAGCGGGGTTCAGCGATGGTATCGCTGATAGTGGCGACCTGTTCCAAGCGGATGCTGCGGCCATCTGCCAGCGAGATTTGCATGGATTTCAGTTCGCCGGCGGTAGCGACATTACCCAGGGTTCGCAAGGCCTGTTCACCACTGCCCAAATCGGTGCGGCCACCTGAGCTTTCGCGCTGGATACGACGTAACTGACTGGAAATATCGGCAGCAGTAGCACCTAAAGCCTGGAGTTTGACCGGATCTAGGGCGATTAATATCTGTCGACTGACCCCGCCGACCCGATTTACCGCCCCTACTCCGCGCAGACGCAACAGTTTTTTGGTTAAGGCATCATCAACAAACCAGGACAAGGCCTCGTCATCCAGTTTGTTGGAGGTCACGGTGTAGGCCAAAATCGGCGAACCGGCCAAATCCAGTTTGGTGACGACAGGATCGCGTAATTCATTGGGTAAATCGGCCCGGACTTTGGAAATGCCGGAGCGCACATCATCAACCGCTTCCTGTACCGGTTTTTCCAGACGGAATTCCACGGTCATGGTGACGCTGCCGTCCTGAATCTTGGTGGTGATATGCTTTAAACCCTGCAAACTGGCGAGCGCGTTTTCGATCTTGCGCGCCACATCGGTTTCCAGTTGCGCAGGCGATGCCCCCGGCAAACTGGCGGAAACGCTGACGGTCGGCAAATCCAGATCTGGAAAGTTCTGGATTTTCATGGCCTGAAAGCTCAGCATGCCGGCAAAGCTGAGCAGTACAAAAAACATCAGTGCCGGAATGGGGTTACGGATACACCAAGTGGAGATACTCATTTGCTCACCACTCTGACGTTGTCACCATCGGCCAGGAAAGCGGCGCCCGAGGCCACCAACAGATCGTCGGCATTGAGTCCGCCCAGAATTTCCACCAGTTCTCCCACGGTATTACCCAGTTGCACCTTCAACTGCCTGACCTTGGCATGCTCACCATCCAGCTGTTCTATGCGGTAAGCAAAGCTAAAGCCATCACGTAAACTGATGGCATCCAGCGGTACCATCAGGCCGGATTTTGCCCCCAGACCAATTTCGCCCCTAGCAAACATGCCGGGGCGCAAGCCATTTCGGTAAGCGTCAGGCACATCCACGTAGACCAGTGCATTTCTGCTGCGCTGATCCAGCGCCGGGGCCAATGCCCGAATTTTACCAACGACTTTGGGTGCCCCCGGTACTTCCAGATTGACCAGCTGCCCCGGTTGGAGCTGTAACAGTTCGGCGGCGGTGACTTCGGCCCGCCATTCCAGGCGATTCTGGCGCAGCAGCCGGAATAATTCTTCACCCACCCCTGGTACGGTGCCCAAGGTGGCATTCCGCGCGGAAATCACGCCGTCATCGTTGGCCAGCAAGCGGGTGTGTTTTAATTTTAATAATTGGTTATCCAGATGGGCTTTAGCGGACTGGACTTTGGCGGCGGCGGTTTTTGCCGTGGTAAAAAACTGATTGATTTGCTGGGCGCTAATGGCACCGGAGCTGACCACTCCGCGTGCCCGGTCGGCGTTGACTTTGGCATCGGCCAGATTGGCTTCGGCCTCGGCCAGCGCTGCCCGGCTTTGCTCGACATCCGCCAGCACTTGTTCATCATCAAACACCGCCAGAATCTGGCCTTTTTTGACCTGATCACCCACTTGGGCTTTGATATCCAGCAGGCGCAAGCCACTCACATCAGCACTGATGATGGCCTCCTGCCAGGCCGCTATGGAACCGTTGGCACTGAGTTTGACCGGAATATCGATCAATTTCGGTTTGACGCCGGCTACTGTCAGCGCTGGACGGCTGACTTTTTCTGTGGGGGTTTGAGCAAGCGCCTGACCGGCTATGCCGGTTAAGGCCAAGACGACACTGCAGCCAAAGATGATGGTCAATATGGTTTTTTTCATGAGCTAAATCCTGTTAAAAATCATTTTTGGTCTGGGTTTAACGGTCTGCACTTGCCAAAGCCGGATCAGGTATATCGGCCGGAATATTTTCCCAGCCACCACCGATAGCCCGATAGAGGGCGATCCAGGCGGCAACGGACTCCTGTTCCAGTTCGGCGACGGCGGTTTCTGCGGTAATGGCGGTACGGCGATTCAGTTCGACATCCACCAGATTGCCCAAACCGGCCCGGTATAGTTCTTCACTGGCCCGTAGATTCTGGGCATAACCCTGTGCGGCTTTTTGCACTTCGGGTAAGCGGGCGGCGGCACTATTGAGCCGTAACAGGGCTTCTTCAACTTCTTTGGCGGCATTGCGCACCACGCTGCGCAAGTTAACAGCGGCGGCTTCATACTGGGCTCGGGCGGTTTCCACGTTGGCGGCACGTTTGCCGGCATCAAACAGCGGTAAACTGATGCTGGGCCCCAACGACCAGGTTTGTGCGTACATCAGCGGCGAGGGATGCAGGCTTTGCATGGATTCGGCAATATTACCGGTCAGCGATAAACGCGGAAATCGTTGCGCCAGTTCCACACCTATTTTGGCGCTGGCTTCGGCCATATCACGTTCCGCGCTATGGACATCCGGCCTTTGCAGCAACACCCGGGCGGGAATACTGTCGATAATGAACGGCGGTGGTTGGGGTAATTTGGCCTGGACTTCTACAGACGCGGTTAACAAGCCTTGTACTTCGGCCTCGGCTAATCCGGTCATCGCCACCAGTCCTTTCACTGCCCTATCACGTAATAATTGACGTTGAAGCAAAATATTGTTGCCGTCGGCCGCACTGGCCTGACTGAGCGCCACATCGGCGGGGGCTCGTAAACCGTACTGGCCGGCCATATCGATCAGGCGGGCAGATTCACGCCGTGATACGGCATCTTTATCAGCCAGCTTGATCAGGATTTCGTCATAGCGATACGCCAAATAGGCATTGGCTACTTCTGCGGCGACGGCAACCCTGGCATCATGCCAGGCGGCATGACGCGATTCCAACTGGCTTTCATACATCTCCTGCTGACGCGCCAATCCACCGAACAAGTCTATTTCCCAGCTGGATTGCAAATTAAGTTGATATTGATCGCGGATAAACACCGGGCCACCAAAACTGAAAGCGGTGCGGTTGGCGCCCAAAGTGCTGTCCAGATTGGGCAAGGCTGCTGCAGTGGCGCTGGTGACATTGGCGCGGGCTTCGCTGATTCTGGCCTTGGCTTTTGCTACCGAACTGCTTTGCTGTTCAGCGGCCTTTAACAGGGTATCCAGCACCGGATCGTTAAAGCGCTGCCACCATTGCTGCAGATTTTCCGGTTCGCCCTGATGGGCAACCAAGGCCGGGGTTTGCCATTGCTCAGCCACTGGCAATGTGGCTTGTTGATAATCTGGGCCAACGGTGGTTAGCAAACCCCTGGTCATGCCACAACCGCTGACTGCCCCACTCACCAAGATCAACCCTGCCAGTTTGGTGTTAAATTTTGTCATGATCCACCTGTGCTGCCCGGCGTTGGGCCTCGCCTTCAATAATAGACAATGCATAAGCCGTGAGCCGCTCTGCTGAGACATCGATGGCTTTGGCGTTTTTAACCATATTGGGCGCAATGGCCGCTACAATATCCTGCCCCACATAAAAATGTACCGCCATACCGATAATGGCAAAAGCCAGCCGGTGCACATCGGTATCTATCCTCTGCAAGCCAAAATGCTGTTTCAGCATGGCTACCACGGCATCGTGTTGGGGTTTGATATCGGTATCAATTTGCTCCTGCCACAGCCCGGTGGGCTCCAGTATTTCCCGGTAATACAGCTTCATCACCAGTCTTAATTCTTCACTCCTTTTTAAAGGCTCAAGAAACTCCTTAAATAACAGACTTAAGGCTTCCGGCAAGGCTAAACTGCTATAGAGATCAATATTAACGGCACATGAATGATCAGCTGTGCCTTCGAGAAATGCCGCGCGGTATAAACCGGCTTTGTCACCAAAATAATATCGAATAGAGGAAATATTGGTTTGCGCAGTCTGGCAAATTTCCCTGGTAGAAGTGCGTTCATAGCCTTTTTCGGCAAACAAATGCAATGCAGCCGATATCAGTCGTGACCGGGCATCCGGCTGCAGGGTTTTATTAGGGTCAGATTGAGTCATATGTGGGCGAATAAATTAAATCAAACGATTGATTGTTATCATTTCAAACAAACGATTGATTGTCAAATTATTCTCTTGAAAACCTGTCTTAACGGGTGCTGGCATCTTCGCAGCCCATCACATGGAATGGGATAAGTCGTCCTGAATAAATTTTTTTGAGTCTCGGGAATTAATTATTAGCACTCGCATCAAACGAGTGCTAAAATTTAATCATCACTGAATTATCGAGGTATCTATGAACAACAATCTGGCTTTACCGATCAATTTATCGGTCGGGACATTTGATGCTTATCTAAGCCTCTTGACCCGTATGCCTAAACTGACGGCAGAGCAAGAACACGAACTGGCTATCCGTTACCGGGACAGCGGCGATCTGGAAGCTGCCCGCGAACTGGTCATGTCGAATCTGCGCTTTGTTGCTCATGTGGCACGTGGTTATGCCGGCTACGGCCTGCCTTTGGCGGACATTGTTCAGGAAGGCAATATCGGGCTGATGAAAGCCGTAAAACGCTTTGACCCGGATATGGGCGTGCGTCTGGTTTCCTTTGCTGTACACTGGATTAAAGCTGAAATTCACGAGTATGTGATTAAAAACTGGCGTATTGTCAAAGTTGCAACGACCAAGGCGCAACGCAAACTGTTTTTTAATCTGCGCAAGCACAAAAAAGATTCAAACCAGTTATCGCAAATTGATGCTGAAGCCATTGCCACTTCTTTGGAAGTAGACATTAAAACCGTTTACGAAATGGAACAACGCCTGGAAAGTCATGATATTGGCTTTGAGCCCTATTCTGACGACAGCAGTGAATCTGCCAGCATGGCCCCCATTGCTTATCTGGAACAACATGGTGCTGATCCGGCCCAGCTATTGGAAAACAGCGACTGGGAAGAGCGCAAGGAAGATATCTTGCTACAGGCCATGAACGACCTGGATGAGCGCAGCCGCGACATTTTAAAAAGCCGCTGGTTAATGGCCGAAAAAGCCACCCTGCACGAACTGGCCGAGCGTTATCAGGTGTCCGCCGAGCGCATCAGACAGCTAGAACAGAATGCCATGAAGAAACTAAAAAACGCGGTGGTGCTAGAAGCCTGATAAAAAACTTGGCAAACCAATTTTTGCTGGTATAATCCCCTTTTTCCTTGCCGGGGTGGTGAAACTGGTAGACGCGCCGGATTCAAAATCCGGTTCCGAAAGGAGTGTCGGTTCGATTCCGACCCTCGGTACCAAGGAAAAGTTTTAAGAAGTCCAAGAACATATAAAAACCCGCAAGTCGTAAGGCTTAGCGGGTTTTTTGTTGTCCAGCGAAGTACAAAGAAATGCAGTGACATACCGATAAATTAGTGACACGTTTAGTGATACGCGCTAAAGTTGCCAAAAACGTATCACATGAGGTGTCACAAAATGGCGATAAATCTCAATAAAGACGTGGTCTACAGAGCTGCTAAACCTAAAGAAAAAGACTACACCATCAATGATGGCGGTGGATTGGCATTATTGATAAAGGCCAGCGGTTCCAAGCTATGGCGTTTTATCTATCGGTTTGATGGCAAACAAAACCGGCTAGGCTTAGGCGCATATCCTGATTTATCCCTGGAAGCGGCTCGAAACAAAGCCAAAGAACCACGCGAGAACTTAGCAAACGGCATAGACCCTGGCGACCAGCGAAAACAGACTAAAGAAGCTAAGCGCCTTGCAGCAGATAAGACCAAACGCCTTGAAGCCGGCTTGCCTATAATCAACAGCTTTGAACATATTTGCAATGAATGGCTAGAATCAATTGCTCATGGCGTTAGAGCAATCACCCAGCAAAAGAAAATCAGACGATTTGAGCTGTATGTATTCCCGTTTATTGGCAGCAAGCCTATCAGTGAAATCAAATCCCCGGATATTCACGCCCTTATCAAGCCGCTGATAAGCAAAAACCAACTGGAGACAGCGCATAGGGTAAACAGCGAAATCAGCGCAGCCTATGCCTACGCTATCGCCCACGGTCACACCGATTACGACCCGGCGCAAGCTGTCGCCAAACAAATACCGGCGCAAAAGGTTAAACACAATGCAGCAGTCACCGAACCGAAAGAAGTAGCGCAACTGCTTCGCGATATAGGCCATTATCAAGGCACCTTTGTTGTGCAATGCGCGTTAAGGTTATCGCCTTACCTGTTTCAACGCCCTGGTGAAATCCGGCAAATGGAATGGCAAGATATAGATTTAGACGCTAAAGAATGGCGCTACTTTGTCACTAAAACCGAAGTACAGCACATAGTACCGCTATCTTCTCAGGCTATTGCCATTTTGGAAGCCATCAAGCCATTAACAGGCACCGGGCGCTATGTTTTTCCATCAAGTCGGGGTGATGGCCGCCCCATGTCAGACGGCACCATCAGAACCGCGCTTAAAACACTTGGTTATGAATCAGACGTAATGAGCGCACACGGCTTTAGAACCACTGCATCAACGCTCTTAAACGAACAAGGCTGGAGTCCTGACGCGATAGAGCGGCAACTGTGCCACATGCCAAGGGATGCAGTCAGAGCGGCTTATAATCGCGCTCAGTATCTGGAAGAGCGGCGGCGGATGATGCAGAGCTGGGCAGATTATTTGGACGGATTAAAAGCAGGGGCGCAAGTAATACCGTTTAGAAAAACAATATAATCAGGTTTAACCAAACCTAAGTGAATGACTAATGGAACAGACAATATTGGAAAATAATATTAAATTATTTGATGTGTTAGAAGGATTCACATTATGCGAAATAATTTGCCTGCATCATGGTAATGACCTGAATCCGTGTTCCTTTCGGTTTAAGTGAGGGCAGTCGCGTTTCAGACGCGTTTTTTAAAAAAATCTACCATCAATCGAAATTTAACTGCCGTTCATCAAGCCCTCAGTCGCAAAAATCAATCGTTTCCATGGTATTGCCGGCATCGCCAGATGAAAAACCTGACGCCAAGACAAGCAATCTTCTTCTCTACCCGGAGAATCAGCTCGTAACCAGCATCTCAGCTTTCGCGCCGCTTATCCTGATGCAAAGCCAGGCTGCACCACCAATCGCTCTTGTAAATAAGCGAATACTTTTGCCACGGGTGAGGCGCACCCTAAGTCCAGCCACCATTGCCGGGCTTTGTGGATCACCTGGGCTGCTCGATACATGACTTCTTGCAGCACCGTTCGTAACCGCCGTCGTTTTGCCGGATGACGTATTGGCGCCAAGTCGCCAGTCAAGCCCAGTTGACCAATCAGTCGCAAGCAATTATAGGCAAACATACCCATTCTCAATAGACAGTCGTTGGTCTCAAACTTTCCAGATGGTAAGCGTTCCATATCCAGGTCAGTTTTGAATTCCGAATGAAATTGTTCATGGGTGCCGTGGTCGCGGTAGCGTTCAATGACGGTTTCTTCGGGTTCCTCCAGACTCGTCCACCAGCCTTCCAGTTGAATGTCCGGCAGTAATAGCATCTGGCCGTGCTTATTGCTCGTGCGTTCAATGATCCGCACGACCAGTCTGAAGGGGCGAGTCTGTTTTTTCCAAGCACGTTCCACCGTCAGTGTCATTAACGCTTCCCGTTTACCGGGGCGTTTTTCAACAAAGGCGCCGGCCGCTTCCGCTTTTTCTAACCAGGATGTCTTATCTTGCCGTCTTGGATTCCACTTGATCAAGTATTCAAAGCGCCTGTTCATGGCTGCCCAGCGTTCTTTCTCAGCCGCAACCGTAAATAACAGTTTGGCGCTATCAAACCCTGAGTCTTTGCGTAATAACAACGGCAAACCCGGTGCAACCAAGCGCTCAACTCGAGGAAACAGCCTTTCTAGAAAATAATCAATCTCCAGCGATGAATGCCAGCGGCCTGGACGCAGTTCCAATCCTATACACCAGCCTTCATTGCCCAAATAAGCCGCGACAGGCGTATAGCCATCCACTCCCTGATAGGTTCGACTCACCTCTTCCTTCTTGGTACCGCTCTGATCCATGACGAAGGTGTCCATGTCCAGACAGACGTAGCCTTTATGCGGCGTAATTGGGGCTTCTGTTCGTTCGATGAGTCGTATCGATAGATCATCCACCGGCTCCAGCAGGCTGCCGCTGACACGATCAAGACGTTGCCGCAGCCACACGCTGCCGGGAACCTTACGTACATCCAATGCCTTCTTGAAAAAACGATCTTCACGAAACGGCTCAACAGCCTCGAAGTCGCTTTTGCCTATACTTAAAAGGCCAACAGTGGTTTTGACTAAATCCGAGGTTTTGATACCCTGTGAAACAGGTATTCTACCGTCCACCATCACTTCGACATTGACCGCTTCCAGGCACTGGCCGATCAAGGATAGTCCGGCATAGGAGGTAAGTTCCTTTTTGGATTCTTTAAGCTTAAAACGTGCCATAATCAAAACGGGTGACTATAGAAAAACTATATTATACCTTTTTTATCATTGACTTATGACTATTTATAAAAAAAACGAACACGGATTCAGGTAGCTCTCATAAGTTTTTCTGTGAATGCACATATCCAACATCTTAAACATAAAAAATTTTAAATCTGAAATACCAGAATTTAGGATTATGCTTTCTATATCTTGGATTGTTGCGGATTTGAATGCCAGCTCCTGTCGCGCCCCCCATGCACTGTTCTTCGCCACGTAGAAGCAAGCGTCTAAGATCGTGGTTTTCACTTGAGCCTTGTTATTGATATTATTAAACTCTGATTCAATGAGATGATGAATTTTGCGATTAAAAAAATTGTTAAGCTCAGCTTCCTCTAGATTTCTTGCTCTAAATGCCTCAATCCAACCTGCCACAGCAGCATCTGCAATTTGCTGTCCACCCGGAATTTCGGTGATGTTTTCGTGTAAACTTGAGACCATATAAGGGTCTAACAGATGAGCCTTAGCTACTACTAGTGCTGCTTCTTCAAGCAACTGGGCTTCATTCATTCGATAGTCCCACGCCAAACGCTCAAGAAACTTATTGCAAGCATTACGAGCTTCCAATGCATCTTCTTCAGCAATATAACGATCAACGATCGCTGTAACCATAGAGACATCGAATAAGCCTGATTCTAAGTATTCGATGACTACAAGTTCAAAGTCATCGCAACCACGAATTCCTAGCTCTGTCGTAAGCAATTTCCATTTGGATTTACGCTTGCTCTCCTCTGTTTCTTCAACTTTCTTATCGTGAAGAACACTCCAATCCCTATCAGAACCTTGCGAAAGGACAAAATCAAAGTCTGGCCCATCATCAATACCTTTATAGTGAATTGCGGCAAGTAATACTGTTGAAGGGATAACGCGATAGAGCACTGCTTCGCTTAGGTCTTCACGATTCCCAAGGATGCGATTGATCGCTTTTATAATTTTCTGGATAACGCGAATGTTGGTCAACTTGCAAAGTTCCACAGAACACTGAATTGTCGCCTCGTATTTCGATGGACTCAGACCCACGGCAATTTTAAAGGCCTCTTCGGTCGATGTATTCAGTCGCAATTCTTCGTCAATAACTTTCTCACGGAATGTATCCCAAATCTTGCGCTGGTCAAGCTTGTCGCTATTTAGGATAAGAACAAAACGCGAATCATGTTGCTGTGTAAATTCATCAATAAATCCAAGAACTTCATCAATGTTAAGTCTTTCGTGTTTACGCTCAAGGTCATCAAGGACAATTATTTTATTATTGAGCATTGCTGGTGCGAAAATTAGACCTATGTCATTCAATGCCCCCAAGCTCTTATGAACTCCCTCAAGAGCCTTTACACCAGTTTTGTATACTTCAGTTGCACTTTTCCATAGATGAGGATTAGCCTTCATTGAAGGAACCGCACTTTGAAGAAGCTTGATTTTTATTTGCTCGATGGTAGACAGTCCAAACAGTGAAGCATAGAGTGCGTTCTGAACATCCACATCGGCAGATGATTTCTTTACTTCGTCCCACATGTGGCTTTTGCCAGTACCCCACTTGCCCGAAAGAGCAATAACTTTATTATCTTTATCAGCCAACAGTTGAATAAGCTGTTCTTTTGTAGATTTCAACGACATTTTTTACATCCAGCGAATAAATTCGTGTGGTAATTGACTGTCATGGGAAGAACATGAGCAGTTAACATCAATTTTAAGTATATGATAACAAGCAAAAACATTGTACATTTCAATCTATTACAAAGACTTAAAGCCGCACAGCAGGCTTCAAAAAAATATCGGCATATTTACTTTAATCCTTTAAGATCGTCAGTGAGTCGCTATTTTTGCGAAAGCTTGTTTAGGGGCATCCCAGCCCCAACAAGCGGCAAAAATTACGCGACCGCTAATGCCTCCGGCGGCCCCGATTCGTCCTCCTCACCTCGTTCCGACCCAACAAGGGGATCGGAACTTCGGCTCCAAGTGACTTGACGGCGTTTCGCGATGCCTTGCAGGTTTTCTCCGCTTCGCTTCGAAAACCCGCCCGGCGCTACGCCTATCGGGGACTAAAAATCTTCGCTCCACTTACGTTCCGCTTCCAAGATTTTCAGCGTAAGAGTGCATTTGATCTTGCCCGGATTTCACGGACACTCCGCTAAGCGACTTTTTTAGCTTCAAAGGTTTCCGGGCTGACATAGCCCAATTTGGAGTGAATCCTTTTGCGATTGTAATATACTTCGATATATTCGAATACTTGATATTTAGCTGCTGATCTGGTCGAAAATCCTTCCCCATGAATAGCTTCGACTTTAAAACTATGGTTCCAGCTTTCCATGGCGGTAGAACAATACTGGCTGCCACGATCCGAATGCACAATGACGCCTTTAGGCATTCGGTGACGCCATAACGCCATGATCAAGGCATTACAAACCATCGTTGCCGTCATGCGTTCGCCGATGGCCCAATCGATCACTCGACGTGAATAAAGCTCAAGTACTACCGCTAAATATAGCCAGCCTTCATCGGTCCAAATATAGGTGATATCCGACACCCAGTTTTGATCGGGACCGTCTGCCGTGAAATTTTGTTTCAACAGATTCGGTGCGACCGGTAACGAATGGTTGCTATTCGTTGTGGCTTTGTATTTCTTAGCCACTTTCGTTTTCCAGCCATGGCTTCGCATGATTCTGGCTACCCGGTGTCGGCCTGCTGATTTTCCTTCTTCTTGTAGTCGCCGAGTGATTCTGGGTGAGCCAGGACGGCCCTTCTCATCCTCAAAATATGTTTAATATCATTGGCTAGCAATTTATTAGCTTCGCCTCTATCGGAAAGTGGCCTGTGTTTCCAGTCGTAATAACCACTCCGTGAGACAGCTAACATGCGGCACATGAGTTCCACAGGAAATTGACCTTCATTGGCTTTGATCATGGCGTACTTCACTTGGGTTGTTTGGCAAAGTACGCCGCCTTTTTTAAAAAGGCGACTTCCTCTTCCAGGCGGGCGTTTTCTCGTTTAAGCCGCGCCATTTCGGCCTGCTGTAGCTTTTGATCTTCGAAGGGCTGTTCCGTTTGGCGACGCTTGGCTAGCCAGTTGTACAGCATCGATTCGGCGAGTCCTAAATCTTTGGCTGCTTTTGGAAAGCCATCCTTATCGGCACGCTCCAGGGCCTGTTCTTTAAACTGCGCCGTATATTTGTTGCGAACAACTGGGGTCTTGGTTTCGTTTTGGGCTTTCATGATTTTCCTCGGGGTTAGAGATTACTCTCTTAGCCGAGTGTCCGCTAGATCGGGGCAAGATCAGATTGAACAGCCAGATGCAAAGAAGCGATGTGATTATCGATAGAGCCGTCACTAACAAAATCGGCCGCCACTTCGTTACTCGGCTGTTATGTTTCATTCACACTGGCCAATACCTGATTGATTACAGCCGCCGAAATTCGGAAGTCTGAGCTGTGCAATACTTCAAAAATTGCCCGCGCCGATGGAATCAATCCTTGTTTTTTAGCCAAACCGATAATGGCAGCTGTTCCGATAACTCGGAGTCCTTTTTCCTTGGCTACGGCCCTGCCTGCACGTTCATCCATGATCAATAAAACCTGATCGGGATCAGTTAAGCCAATATTGATACAGTCTGTTTCACCGGCATCCAGATCGATGTCTAATGTTGGAGATATAAGATGGGGCCATACTGTTACCGAACCTTCGGCAATTGCATGTGCGATAGCGAGTTCTCCTGGCGCTTTTTTGCCAGGCAAAACTTCCTGTTTTACCGATTCCGGCAAGTAAACCTGACCAAACAATTTTGGTAGCCAGACTAAGCCACCAACCAGCGCCAAGCCAATTAAGGGGCTGGAATCTATGACAACGTTGCGTGCCATGAGTCGTTAAGCTTGGCTAAGCCATTGGTCCAGGGTATCTAAATCCTGCTGCACTTCCTCGGCGGTTTGATCGACGACCGGAATGCCTAAACGCGAAACGTGAGCCATGAAACTGGCTAACGGCATATCAGCGAGTTTTGCGGATCGAGCGAGGGACAAGTTGCCATCTTTAAACAAGGCGGTTGCCAAGGCTTTGCGCACACCCGGCATGCCGATTATTTTGGCGGATTTGAGCCCCACCATTACTGCATCGGGCTCGTTTCTATTCATGACCAACACCATGTCTTCATGCGCCATCCGTAACGCTTCACTAGGGTTATTTTTTAAACCACTGACATTGACGGTTTTCATAGGTAAGTCTCATAGGAAGATTGAGTAGGCTCATTATAGGCTTATTTGCTTTGCATGAAACTTATTAAATATTGGCTTAGGCGCACGTACCAGATAACAACCGTTTCAGTGGCTGATTTATTCAAAATCGAACAAACTGACAGTGCCTTGCGCCGTGTCTTTCTCGGTTGATTGTATTTTGGATTGAGGCTGACGAGGTTTGAAAATTTCGTGTTGGGCAACATCGCCCAAAGCATGACGCAAAGCCAGTCGCCAACCTTTGTTGCCATCATTGATGCCACCCGTGGTAATCGCCGTCATACCGAATAACCACCAGCGCTCTTCCGGGCGTAAGGCCAGCCAATTACGAACGGCGATGGGGATATGATCGAATTCCATGCCTTCCACTGCCCATGCCAATACGCATAACTCTTTACCTAATAAGCGGTCGACTGGATTTGGGCCGACTTTCCAGGTTGAGGTTTTTAGATTGCGCTCTTTCAGGCGCGCATTAAACGCACGTTGCACCTCGCCACGGATGGCAGTCCAGCGCGTGCGCTCCAATACGACACGCACAATCAAACTCTGTGAATGATCATGAGTTTGCATGCCCAAATTTTCGACAATGCTGACACCGCCGGTATTGGTGCGCGGAATCTCAACAATAAAATGATGAGGATCGCTGGTTGCAGGTACACCAAAACCTAACGTTGGATGGACAATCGTTTGCGCAGTTTCTTTTTTACGTGTGGCCATTTAGCTATCTTGGATCACGTCATCCGGCTTAATTGACAAAATCTGAGCAATCAATATCGGAAACATCACGCAACAACCTATCCCCCCCCAAAAATTTCTTGAACTGTTCAACACGCATGCGTTTGCGCTCTTTGGTTGATGCTTCGATAGTGTCACGATAATGATCAATATACTTATTAAAACCGTCTGAAATCAAGAAAGCTCGCTTGTTATGAACAATCTCTGATGATGCATTAATTATTTCTTGGCGTTCTGGCGTCAGATCATTGACAGATTTTGCTTGATTTCGAATAAATTCCTGTCTAGATAAATAATCAGGCAATAAAGTCTATATCTATTTTTGGACTTAAAAATTAATGATTTTGATAGTACAAGCTTGCCCATCTATCAAAATAAACTATTATTAATAAAACTGATTTAAACTTGTAACCTTACGAGTATTTACTACTGGAATATTGACTAATCCAGTCTAATTGTTATGTTTATTTGGATTCTCTGCCCCAACTGTTTAGGAACCATAAATATGAATTTTGAAACCAGAATTACACATAATCCCTTGCAATGCGGCGGCAAACCTTGTGTTCGCGGCCTCTGTACACGACAAAACGCGCCACTTAAATTCTGAGGGTTATTTTCCCAGACCGACTTCGGTCATAATCGATCATAGTCGGCGGACATAAAAACAAAATCCAGAATCGAAGCATCTCATCAGCCGATTTAACCGTTTTCAACAAAAAGTTATTCAGCTCGTCTAGCCCATAACGAAACAAGCTACATTCCGGGCGACCGTGTTGTTTGATGGTTAACGGCTTAACGGCTCGATGTTTCCATTCCCCGACTTTATGGGCCCAGCAAAAAGCAATGGCTTGGAGCGCCATGACTTTCTTAATCCGATAATACCGGGTCAGCCGGGTCAGCCGGGTCAGCCGGGTCTCTTCTAAATGGAAGCCGCGCCCTTTCAAGCATTGGAACAGGTTTTCAATTTGCCAGCGCTGGCCGTAAACTTGAATCGCCTGAGCCAAGCGCCGGTTACTGGCCAACACTAATAGCTCGTTGGTCTCTAATTTTAAGGCGTTCAACCAAACCCACTGATCGCCAATGCGCTGTCTTTTCCTCAGTACGCGCTGCTCGCCCACCTTTAAATCCCGGAATAGGGCTTGAACGGGCTTTCCGGCGTGGCGGCGATTGGTCAGTAACTGATTGTCTTTCATCCGAATCAAATACGGAATGGTATGGTCTGTTAACCATTGCCACCACTGATCGCCAATAAACTCCCGGTCAGCCAATACGCCTTGAATGCCATGCCGACCAAACTGCCGGATGAAGCGTTGCAATAAGGCGATTCGTTCACGCTGATTGGAGTTACCCTGCTTATTCAACACCAACCAGTACACCGGCACCGCCATGCCTTTATAAGCAATCGCCAGGGTGAGGATATTCAGATTGGCCTTTCCCCATTTCCAGTTAGTGCGATCCAGAGTCAAATAATACGACTGGCCCTTAAAATCAAACAACTGCATGATCAGATGCGCCACGGCGTCATAATCAAAAACAACGGTTTGAAAAAAACGCTGAAGCCGCCTGTACCGGGACTTTAAGGTCGCCTGTCCACCAAAATTCACCGCTAATTGCGTTAAATTCATGTGCCTGGATTGGATTAACGCCAGTAACAGACCGATAAAACAATCTAAACGGCGCTTGCTCCAAGACACATGGTCTTTTAAAATCGCTCTAAGCCCATCGTTTAAGTCCATGTTCACCCCCTTTTTTAGTCATTAGAGAGTGAAACAGATTTGCGATGGGCTTTCAAGTCATAAGCTTAGATCATCTTCTTTAGCCGGTTTTTAGGTTTTGTCGTGTACAGAGGTTCGCGGCATGAGAATCCGGGTCAGTGATATTTTGCAAATGCTCGGCGAAGGCGTCAGTAGTGACGAAATTTTACTGGATTTTCCAGTCCTTGAAATACAAGACATCCAAGCTTGCTTATTGTACGCGGCTCGCCGTGCAAATTTGGAAAGATTAGCCGCATGATTTTTTGGATTGACGCACAACTGCCTCCTAGGCTTGCAAACTGGTTGATTCAGACTTTTAATGAGGCCTACGCCTTGCGTGATCTAAATTTACGCGATGCCGAAGACGAACAGATTTTTCATACTGCGCGCCGACCCGGTATCGTCATTATCAGCAAAGACAGTGATTTCGTTGAAATGGTGTTACGTTTGGGCAGTCCTCCCCAATTACTCTGGGTCACCTGCGGCAATGTCACAAATACCAGATTAGAAAACCTGTTGCTAAAAGTATTTCCACGAGCACAAGAATTGCTTTCTCAAGGTGAATCGATAGTTGAGCTAACTGATCTGGATTCTAACCAATATAAAAACCATTAATACATTCAATAACTAGCCGCAACATTCATCACCCCCTCACCTAGCCAAGCCTGGCCAGTAATATTGCATTGCTTTTAAAGATTGCTCGGCACTGCATTCCTGGCTTTAGGCCCATGTTTAAGGCACTGTGCCGAGTAACCAGCGCACTAAAGCTGTCACCGCCTGCCAGGTAGATGACGATTTCGGCATTAACTTCATCCAGATGCACCCGACTGATAATCCCTAAGAGCTGATTTCTGGCGGAAAAACGCCATTTTTCCGGGCCGACAAACAGGCTGATTTCATTTTGATTGATTAAGGCTAACACTTCACTACTCGGTTCAAGCGCTAAAGCCTCCGCTTCGGTATGGCTGAGACTGGCGCAAACCTTGGCGCCGCCTTTAAGTTTTACCAGCACTTCGGTATGAACCGGCCCCTTGCTTAATTGGGTAACCACACCGAACATCTGGTTGGCTGCACTGGTTTTGATGTTTAAGGGCTTCAACAGCATTAATACTTCGGCATCGGCTTCTACGGTTTGATTAAGCTGTAACAAAAACTGCTGATGCTGCGCTTCGAGTTTGGTAAACAGATTAAGCAGAATGCGGCCTGCTGGAGTGAGACTGGTGCCCCCCCCTTTAACGCCTCCGGTTTCTGATGTGATCAGGGTCTTGGCTGATTGATTGTTGGCCCGTTCAATAATAGTCCAGGCACTTTTATAGCTTAAACCCAGCTGTTTGGCTGCCTGATTGATGGAGCCACAACCGTCGATAGCCCGCATCAAATCAAAAATGCTCTGATCTAGTACGGTGGCCAGACGAATTTCGCCTTGCACACATGAAGATGAATTTTCGGTTTTTGCCATATCAAGCCAATTTTTATATTGTCATCACACCACTTTGATCAGCAGCACAAATTCGTTATAGACATTAATACCTATCGAATAAGCTTATTTTAGCGCAATGAGCAAAGTCTGACATTAACGTTATTCGCAATTTAATAACGGAATTTGCTGTCGGCTACTGGTATATTCCTCTCATCAATCATTTAGTCATGGAGTAGGATTATGAAAACCAGTGCACGCAATCAATTTAGTGGCGTTATCAAAGAAGTCGTGATTGGCTCTGTTAACGCAGAAGTCATTTTAGAATTAAGCGGTGGCGAGTTGATCGTGGCAGCCGTTACCAAGGAATCCGTGGAATCGCTGGGTATCAAAACAGGGATTAGCGCGATTGCGCTGGTAAAGGCACCACAAATTATCGTGGTTTCTGATTTTGGCGGTTACAAGATATCGGCAAGAAACCAATTGTCCGGCACTATTTCCAGGGTTACCCCCGGTGCAGTGAATTCGGAAGTGGATATTGAATTAAAAGGTGGCCAAAAAGTGGCTGCTACCGTCACTGTGGACAGCATTAATACTTTGGGTTTACAAAAGGGTCAGACCGTGACTGCGGTGTTTAAAGCCGGCGCGGTTTTACTGGCCATCCCGGCTTAATATTGCTGGGCGGTTGATCAACAGGACTGTGACGGAAACGCTAAACAGGATACGCCGACTCTGGCGGCTCATTGTTTGCAATTGATGCGCATCACTGCGTTCAGCTCGTGCTACCCCGTATCCGTCAAAATTAGATGGGTCGATTACTAGACTTTACTGCCTTAGGATAAACAAAAACCCGCAAGCCACCCGGCTTGGCGGGTTTTTTATTGTGCCGTGATCGCTGAACATTTTAACTGTTGGTAGAAAAAAGCGCATGGTCATGTCACTATGGCCTGACAGCTGTCTATAATAGGCAAAAGCGAATAATATAAGTAAACCATAACTGAAGCTGCCAATGTCTGATACCGATATTCGCTGGAAACAACGCTTCGACAATTTTAACCGCGCCTTGCATCAGCTTAGGCTGGCGGTTGAATTATCACAACAACGTCCGTTATCCGACCTGGAAAGACAGGGCATTATCCAAGGCTTCGAAATTGTTCACGAATTGGCCTGGAATGTATTAAAGGACTTCCTTGAATACGAAGGCATACAAGGTATTGTTGGCTCCCGAAGCGCTGTGCGTGAGGCTTTTAAACGCGGCTTGATTGATGATGGCGAAACCTGGATGGACATGATCGAAAAGTGCAATCTTTCCAGCCACACCTATAACCTGGAGATAGCAGCAACGCTAACGACTGCCATCATCGACAGTTACTACCCGGTTTTTCTTGCCCTGCAACAAGACATGCAACAAAAACTTTGATTATGCCGGCTTTTGGACTTTCCGATAACACCTTGGCACTGATTCACCGGATTCTTGCCGAATTCCCTGACGTCGAAACGGCTATTTTGTATGGCTCCAGAGCCAAGGGTACTTACCGTAAAGGTTCTGACATTGATTTAACTTTGAGTGGGGCAAATCTGGATCAGCGCCAGTTAGCCAAAATTGCCGGCAAACTCGACGAATCAGTGATTCCTTATCAGGTGGATTTATCGATCAGGGAACAAATTGATAATCCGGCTTTGCTGGAGCATATTCAGCGGGTAGGCATGTTGTTTTATGAGCGGTGAGTGGGCGAGCTAACCTGCCTACAGGGCTAGAGCTTACCTTTGAATCAGCAAAAACCCGCAAGCGACCCAGCTTGGCGGGTTTTTTATTGTCAGGTCATAGATGTACCCGAAGTTTTGAGCTCATCTAACTTTTCAAATAAGACGAAGCGCTCTGGAAAAAAGTGGTTACACCATCGAATTAGATTATTTTGTCACTACACCTTTTGAAAAGGTAAGGCTTTGCTTTATTTTTTGTGGCTCAGTCTCACCATTGACGTTGGTAAAAACAAGCCTACCAGAGCCATTTTTATAATCGTTACGAAAATCATAGACTGAGCCGATAATGATTAGCTTGCCCTGCTCCAACTCAGGTTGAAATAGCTTTACAGCAAATGCGACTTGTTGGTTGACATTAGCTTCCACGGCATCTTTGACCTGGACTAGGTCTTCTGGATTGCCTTTGGACACGTGAATAGTACTCAGGTCATCTTTGATAGCGGGTTCCAGCTTGGAATAATCTGTCATGGCCGCTCTCACGGCACCGCACATTGAATGGCCTACTATTAATAACAATGGGGTATGCAGATGGCGGATGCCATATTCAATTGAACCTTTTGCAGTAGCAACCTGATTACCAATATCCCGAACCATGAACAAATCGCCATCTGGATGCGGATCAATCGCATGGGAGTGAACTCTTGAATCTGCACATGTTACTACTGTTGCTTTGGGTTTTTGACCTTTGACAAAGGGCAGAAAATAATCGGATTTGTGCCGGTCAACAAAATTGTGGTTTGCTTTTAGCACATGAGTAACAGCGGCATGAATTTGGCTTTGTTCGCTGCTTGCCGAATCGTTATGGCCTTCTGCATATATGTTGTTCACCAGTAAACCGTTAAGGCCTAACAAGAGAAGTGCTTTAAATATTGATTTCATGGCAAATAAGGTTTAGCAAATTACTGGTAAGCGGTGATAATCATGCTTTATTAGACAATGTTTGTTTTTCTATAAGCGTTGGGGCGCCGAGCTCTAAGCAGAGACGAACAAATAGCATTATATCGTCATCTGTCTATGCTCTTAATCTATTGATTTATAAATGGTGCCAAAATGAACACTCAAGACTCAGTTAAAGTTTGGGATCTGCCGCTAAGGATTTTCCATTGGCTGCTGGTTGCCGGATTTGTTATTGCCTATGTGACTGAAGAGGATTTATTGACGCTGCATGTCTGGGCGGGTTATCTGGTGTCGGGGCTTTTAATCTTTCGCCTTGCCTGGGGCTTTTTGGGTAATCAGTATGCCAAGTTTAACGGTTTTCTGGTCAAGCCTGCGGAGTCGATTAATTATGTTAAGGATTTGATTGCTTTTAAAGCAAAACGCTACTTGGGACATAATCCAGCCGGGGCCGCGATGATTGTCTTATTATTGATCAGTTTGGTGATGACGACCTTAACGGGCTTTGCTGTTTACGGTGCAGATCAAACGGCAGGCCCACTGGCCAGCATTGGGGCTGATAATGAAGAACTGTGGGAGGAATTGCATGAGTTTTTTGCTAACTTCACGCTAGTATTGGTTTTTGTGCATGTTGCCGGTGTGGCCGTTGAAAGTTATATTCATCGGGAAAATTTGGCCAAGGCCATGGTTAATGGCTATAAAAAATTAACGACGGATTCCAGTAAAAATAGGCCCGATTGAACGTTGTGTGATTTTGGTTCTGCCAGCCCCTATACCGATAGGGATTTTAGGTGCGTTCAACACATGACCTGGCGTCTGGGCCATCGCCGACCAGCCCCTAGGCTTGTGTCATGATTTTAAGGGAAAGCCCATGTCTGAAATAAAGAAATCTGTTAGCAAAAGCTCTACTTTTGAAAACAGTATTGCTGGATTGAGTGTGCTGGGCATAGGCTGCTATCTGGTGGTTCACACTGGGCTTGATATGGGGCATCAGACATATACACTGTCGCTGAATATTGCTTTTTCTTCTGCTATTGCTCAACTGTTTCAAGACTATCATCAGTTCACGGTTGAATTAGCACAACTGCCTTTACTGGCTGTATTGCTACTGGGCGGTATTCCGCTGGTATTCCAACTGTTTGTTAAGCTTTTCAAGGGTGAGTTTGGCGCCGATTTGCTGGCAGGTTTATCGATTATCACTGCTGTATTGCTGGACGAATACCTGGCAGGCAGTTTGGTGGTATTGATGTTATCGGGCGGTGTGGCACTTGAAACCTACGCGGTGCGTAAGGCTTCTTCGGTACTGGAAGCGTTGGCGAATCGTATGCCATCGGTTGCTCATCGAAAAGCGGCAGACACGGTGATTGATATCACCACTGAGCAAGTCAATATTGGCGATATCTTAGTGATTCTGCCGCACGAAATTTGCCCGGTTGATGGTACGGTGCTGGAAGGAACTGGGACGATGGATGAATCGTATTTGACGGGTGAACCTTATATGATGTCGAAAACCACCGGCTCACAGGTGATGTCTGGTGCGATTAATGGGGATGCTGCATTATCTATTCGGGCTGACAAACTCTCTGTTGATTCACGATACGCCAAAATCATGGAAGTGATGCGCTCATCTGAGCAATACCGGCCCAATATTAGGCGACTGGGTGATCAACTCGGCGCACTTTATACGCCGTTAGCGGTGGTGATTGCGGTGACTGCTTGGCTATTGAGCGATGATGTGGTGCGATTTCTGGCGGTTTTGGTGGTTGCTACGCCTTGTCCTTTGCTAATCGGCATCCCTGTTACTATTATCAGTTCAATTTCGCTGGCAGCGCGTCGGGAAATTATTATTAAAAATCCCGCCATTCTGGAAACGATAGGTACCTGCCGCACGGCTATTTTTGATAAGACCGGCACTTTAACTTATGGACGCCCCACGCTGACTGGGTTGATTCCGGGTAATCAGTTTAATGAGCCGGAGGTTTTGGCCTTAATTGCCAGTTTGGAACGTTACTCCAAACATCCATTATCCAGTGCTATTGTTAAAACGGCTGAAAAATCGAAAATATCATTTTTAACTGTGAAAAACATTACGGAGTTACCCGGACAGGGGCTTAGGGGTGAGGTTGCAGGCAAGTTGGTACAGATTACCAGTCGGAAGAAATTTATTGAGCAAGATCCCGGTAAAATCGATCTTTTACCGCCTATTACCGGGGGCCTGGAATGTATTGTGCTGATTAATGATGTTTACGCGGCTACACTGCAGTTTAGGGATGAAGTGCGTACTGATAGTTCTTCGTTTATCCATCATTTACGACCTAAGCATCTTTTCGACAAAGTGATGCTGGTTTCAGGAGACCGAGAATCGGAGGTTCGTTATCTGGCTGAGCAAGTGGGTATTAAGCATGTTTTTTTCAGCCAAAGCCCTGAACAAAAACTGGACATTGTCCGCCGGGAAACTCAGCAAGCAAAAACCATTTTTCTGGGCGATGGGATTAACGATGCGCCCTCTTTGACCGCTGCCACCATCGGTATTGCTTTTGGGCAAAATAGTGATATTACCGGTGAGGCTGCGGATGCTGTGATTATGAACAGTTCGTTGTTAAAAGTAGATGAGCTGTTTCATATCGGTAAGCGTATGAGAAAAATTGCGATGCAAAGTGCTGTCGGTGGTATGGCTTTAAGTGTGGTGGGAATGACTTTTGCGGGTTTAGGTTATTTGACGCCCGTGGTGGGAGCGATCACGCAAGAAATTATTGATGTCTTTGCGGTATTAAATGCCTTGAGAGCGGCTATACCACCTAGGTCTCTTTCGGATTATCCTTTAAAATGAGGGGGACATTTAGACCTTAGGTCTGGTGTTTCTGAATAATCCAGCCTTTACCAACCATAATAATCAACCCAGAAACAGGCCGGAGCATATATGCATTACTAGCTAATGAAAACATCAGTCAAGCCATAAAGTGACATAATTTACTGATTTTAATATATTATATAAATTACAAAGCAGATAAAAATTTAGACAAATCACTTTTGGGTGGTATTTTATATGGGAAACCACGTTATCCTGCCTCAACAAGCAACAGCCCCTGCACTCCAATTACAGGTTTGACAATATCAACCGCCATACCCGGCAACAATTCACATCACGCTTATTGTTGCGCATTGCGCAACATGCTAGAATCTAGCCATGATTAAATCGTTTCGCCATAAAGGCCTTAAAAAGTTTTATGACTCCGGTTCTGTTACCGGGATTCAGCAGCAACACGCCAAACGATTAAGGACACAACTTGCAGCCCTGGATACCGCTTCCGACATTGACGATATGGACATCCCCGGTTTTAAACTGCATCCTTTAAAAGGTGCTGACATTGACCGTTGGTCTGTCTGGGTAAATGGCAACTGGCGTGTCACTTTTGACTTCCATAACGGCCATACTTATATAATTGATTACGAGGATTACCACTAATGACTATGCACAACCCACCGCATCCGGGCGAATTTATCCGGGAAGTCTATCTGGAGCCGTTTGCCTTGACCGGCAGGCAGCTTGCAGCAAAACTGGACGTATCACCTTCCACCCTTAACCGTATCCTGAACGGCAATAGCAATATCAGTTCGGAAATGGCTTTGCGCTTATCCAAAGCTTTGGGGCGTTCGGCAGAAAGCTGGTTGGCAATGCAGGATAATTACAACCTCTGGCAGGCCAGACAAACCGTTAATCTGGATGGCGTGGAAAAAATTGAATTTAAAGCTGCATAAATACAGGGAATTGAAGACAACTTAGGTACTGAGTGGAGTATATATGCGTTACTGGCTAATGAAATCCGAACCTGAAGCGTTCAGTATTGATGATCTGCATGACCGCCCAGGACAGACTGAACATTGGGACGGGGTGCGGAATTATCAGGCGCGGAATATGATGCGCGATGAGATGAAAATCGGCGATCAGATGTTTTTTTATCATTCCAATTGTGATGAACCGGGCATAGTGGGGATTGCCGAGGTGGCGCGGGAATCTTATCCAGATTTTACGGCGTTTGATCCGGATGACAAGCATTTTGACCCGAAGAGCAATTCCGACAAACCCACCTGGTTTATGGTGGATGTGCGCTTTGTGCGTAAGCTGAGCCGTACTATCAGTTTGCGGGAGTTAAGGCTGAAGGTGGAGCTGGCGGAACTGGCTTTGTTGCGGCGGGGTAATCGTCTGTCGATTATGCCGGTTTCTGAGCAACAATGGCAGTTTATCCTGAACCTGGAATAGCTCGTTCAATAAGGCCATGTTTTCTTAAGACTTTGATTTATATAAATTAGTATCGGCCTTCTTCAAATCCTCCCTACCCCATTGTTCAAATGGGGAACTGGGTAGTTGGCTTATCTCCGTTTTATCCGCCGGCAGTTGCCTGGACACTGGGTGGTGTTTCTGGGGCGACCGGGGTTACACCTGGCGGATAGCTGCGTATATGGATATCTCTTTGCGGGAACGGAATTTCGATGTGATTGGCCAGCAGAGCTTCGTAGATGTTTTTACGTAGTACATGGCCTACTTCCAGCCTGTCCGACAGTTCATGGACGAAAACGTGGATATCAAATTGCAGTGCACTGTCGCCAAAACCAATGAACACTACATTGGCGTGAGGTTCGGCTAATACCAGTGGTGTGGCGGTGATGGCATCTCTGAGTATGTGCTCGACTTTGCCTATGTCTTCCCCATAAGCAATGCCAATGGAAACCACGATGCGAGTCACGGTGTCGGATAAGGTCCAGTTGATGAGCTGATCGGTAATAAACAGTTTGTTGGGTACGACCAGTTCTTTTCTGTCCCAGTCGACAATATGGGTAGCACGCATCTGGATGCGGCTAACCCGACCGGTGACGCTGCCGATGGTGACGGTGTCGCCAACCCGAATGGGCCGTTCAAACAGCAGGATAATGCCGGACACCATATTGGCAAAGATTTCCTGTAAACCAAAACCCAAGCCAACGCTGAGTGCCGCCACCAGCCATTGTACCTGCGACCAGCTGCCGCCCAGTTCATTGGCAATGGCTAGAAAGGCAATACTGAGCATGAGATAGCGCATCAGATGGATCAGGGCATAACGGCTACCGGGCGCCATGACAAATTTGCCTACCGAAAGCAGATCAACCAGGGCTGGAAAATTACTGACCAGGATAAAGCTGATACCGGTATAGACCAGGGATATCAGTAAATTGGTGAGGGTTACCCGTTCCAGGGTTTCCTTGCCATCCAGGATGACGCTATGTTGCCAAAGTTCGATACGGTCCAGGATGGAAAAAGCCGGCAGGATACCGTTCCATATCATCCAGAAACCCAGCAGCAGAATGGCGATGATAATGGTGCTAAGGAGTTTGTGGCTTTGCTGATTAATTTTGGATAAATCCAGCAAGGGTTCTGCAATCATAAAACCACTTTCCAGCGGGGTAACGGCGGCCTGTTCGGTTTGTCTACGTTTTTGTCTGGCATTACGCAGGGCCAATTGGCGTTTGGTCACAGCCAACCAGTGCTGTGCCACTTCGTGCAGTAAGGCGGTAAAAAAGATCAAGCGCAAACTGATGATGAGTTTTTGCTGAATTTCCAAGGCGCTTTGATAATAGCCTTCTACAGCAAAGCCAATAATGGCTAGTGGAATGCCCACGGCTATGATGTAGCAAATGTAGGGCAGGGCTTTGTTCCAGCCCTGGGCATTTTTTTGAAAACTATTAGACAAGCCGTAGCGCGGATGGGCGAGGCGATGAAAGGTATAAGTCATCACCAGCATCGATATGATCATGGCGGCTCTACCCAGGGCGTAGCTGTGTTCTGAAAAAACATCGCTGCCGGTCATGGCTATAATGAATATACTGGGTACTAAGACAAAACGCGTCCATTTGAATTGCTTATAGAGTAGGCTGATGTTACGGCTCTGCCATTCAAACAGGGCCTCGGCTACCCCTTCCGGCTTAAATAGCAGATAAAAAAACTGGACGATGCTGAGTGACAGCGCTGCGGCTAATAGGCCGCGACTAAAATCATGGGTATATGCATCGCCGCTGCCACTCAAGGCCAGTACTACGGCTAGCCACGCCAATATTAACGGCAAGGCGATAGCCAATATCAGGATATGGGCCAGCCCGAGCAAGGTTTGATTAAAATTATAATGGTAATGATATTGGCTGCCGCCTATACGGCGCGGACGCAGATTTTTTATGCGGGCTTTGGCGATGGATTTTAATTGCCAGTAAGCAAACACCAAGCCGAAGCCAACTGCAACCAGCCAGATATGGGTAGCTAAACCCATACCAAAATTGCTGAATAGTTGTTCCCAGTTTTCCACCTGCAGGAACCAAAGCAAGGATGTGAGGACATCCTTGAAAAAATATTTATCAATTACCGGTGCACTAGGCACCCAGAGCAGACGCTCATCCAGATAGGCTCTGTATTTATCGGCAACACTCAACATTTGCTGCAGGCTGAAATCCACATCACCCAATGCCTGGGAATATTCGCTGTAAACACTGGCCAAGCGTCCAACCAGCTCTTTTTGATCGTTGAGCAACATGCGTAATTCGGTGCGAATGCGCAGCTTTTCAATATCGCTGATATCAGCCGGGAGTTGTTGCGCCAAACGCTTGGTTAACACTGTACCGATATCGGCCAGATTTTTACGGACTTCTTCGAGTTTAAATCCTTCCAGACTGGCTTTGGCAATCTGGCTTTGGATGCTGTCGTCAAGTTTGCTGTATTGTTTGGCTTGCGGCAGGTTACGGCGTTGTTCGCGCAGTAAATTGCCCAGTGCCGGGCTTAAGCCAGCCAGGTTAATTTTTTGCTCTGCGCTTTGGAAATCTTTTTCCAGTTGTTTATAGCGTTGTTCCAGTTCATTTTTCTGCGCCTGAAACTGTTCCATGCTTTTGGTAATGTCTTGCAGGCTACGGCTGTAAGCCATATTTTCGCGGGTCGCTTCCTGTATCAGCGGATGTTTACCGGCAGCGGCTTTTTCGGCTTGAAGTAATTCGGCCTGCTCTTTCCCAATTTCCTGCTGGCGCCTATCCAACAGAAAGTTATCCAAATCGGAAATCAGCAAACTGAGTTGTTCACGCTGCAAATTCAGCAGATGAATCCGATTTTTTTCCACTTCAAGACGAATTGGATCGCTGATATTTTCCAGTTCCAGGGCTTTAAGGCTGCTGATAAACAGCCGGCCCCGGCTATCCAGCCAGATCTGGCGGGACTCTTTTTCGGCAATATTGTCAATACTATGGACAACTAAAGTTTGTTGTTCGTGTTGACTCTGGGCCTGCTTGGTTTTGATTTCGGAAATTTTGGCCCGGATTAGTTGTGGTCGATTGAGTAAATCGCCGATCAGGGTTTCGATGCGATTAATTTCGCTATCCAGGTCGCTAAGACTGGTTTTTTCGATAATCAACCGCTGTTCCAACTCATCAGTGGGAAAAATGTTGAGTTTTTCCGGCTTATGATTTTTTAGATTGTTTTCGGCATCGGTGATCTGTTTAGCCAAGTGTGTGGCTTCGATGGGCAGGTTTAGCAGCGATTGTTTATAGGCTTCGGCCTGAGCTTCCTGGGCCTGGGCTTCGCTGAGATAATCCTGGCTTTCGGCATAGCTGCTGAGAATCCTTTTTTTAAGTTCATCGGACAGATTTTGCCGGTCTTTGATGGTCTGGATTTTTTGGTCAATTTCAGCCAAGGTTAGAGTCTTACTGGCCGGATTTTGAGTGAGGATTGCGCTTGCTGGTAAACTGCCACCTATATAGATAATAAAGATCAGGCAAAGCGTTTTAAGATAATTAGATATCATGCACTAAGTTGACTAGACGGGTAAGAATGAAAAACACTATAGGGGATGCGGAAGGCGTTATCAAATATCAACTTGAACATCGCTATCTCTCGCTGCCAATTCAGATGAATATTGCTGAATTAAATGCCTGGCGCCATATTTTGTACCGGCTGGAGTTGGTGGGCCAGCAGCCGAATAAATATGACGGTTTGCGGTTTGGCAATATCAGCCGGCGGCTAGTTCCCGGTTCTGGACAATTTTTAATTTCCGGCACACAGACCGGACACTTGCCTGAGCTGACACGGGCCAATTATGCGCTGGTTGAAATAGCCAGTCCTGAGCATAATAGCATTGAATCTACTGGGCTGAGTGCGCCCTCTTCCGAGGCATTAACTCACGCACTGATCTACCAGCAACGCCCTGCGGTCCAGGCGGTGATTCATGTGCACAGCCCGGTGCTATGGCGGCACTGCCAGGAACTGGGCTTGGCGCAAACTCCGGCCCATATCGCTTACGGCACGGTGGCGATGACCGAAGCGGTAAAAAGCCTGTTGAATACTGCAGTAAATCAGCCGCCGGTGTTTGCTATGCTGGGCCATGAGGATGGCATGGTGGCGTTTGGCACCACTCTGGCGGAAGCAGCCCTAGGCTTGCTGGCACAGCTGGCACGCGCTTTGGCAGTTGAGTAAATGTGGGTTTATCTTTAAAATAGGCCAAACTATTAGCATCTATTAATTTATCAGAAATTATTACTCAATCAATGCCGGAAATTATTATTTACACTGCAGGATTCTGCCCTTATTGCACCATGGCAAAACGTTTGCTGGACAAAAAAGGGGTGACTTATACTGAAATCAATGTCGATGCCGAACCTGGTTTACGGCAGGCCATGATGGAAAAAACCCAGCGCCGTACCGTACCGCAAATTTATATTGGCACTACGCATATAGGCGGCTTTGATGATTTATATGCGTTAGAGTTGCAAAAGCAGCTTGATCCTTTACTTGTTAAATCCATTTTGGCCGCCGAGCAGCCTAGTTAGACTATTTGTTGCCAGCTTCCAGATTGAAAACAAAGAAGCTGGGCTAATGCGATTTTAAGCTAAAAACCAGGGTCGGCCTCATTACGCAAGGCTTTCCAGACCCCGACGCAGGTCATTTTTAATGTCGGTCAGGTTTTCCAGACCTACCGAAATTCTGACCAGACTGTCTTGGATCCCGGCAGCGGCACGAGCCTCTGGCGACAGCCGACCATGAGTAGTGGTAGCCGGATGGGTGATGGTGGTTTTTACATCACCAAGATTGGCGGTGATAGACAATAGCTGAGTGCTGTCTATCAGTTGCCAGGCCTGATCCTTGCCGCCGTGCAATTCAAAACTGACCACAGCGCCAAAATGGCTTTGCTGACGTTTGGCCAGTTCGTGCTGGGCGTGGCTACTTAAACCAGGGTAATGCACTTTGGCCACAGCCGGTTGTTGTTCCAGCCAGAGTGCCAGGGCAAAAGCATTATCGCAATGAGCTTTCATGCGCAAGGCCAGCGTTTCCAGACCACCCAAAAATACCCAGGCATTGAATGGGCTCATGGTGGCGCCACCGGTACGCAGATAAGGATAAAGGCTATTTTCGATTAGTTCGGTGTTGCCAATCACTGCGCCGCCTACACAACGACCTTGGCCGTCTATGTATTTGGTAGCGGAATGTACCACCAGATCTGCACCCAGTGTCAATGGCTGTTGCAAAATAGGCGTACAAAACACATTATCTACCACCAGTAAACAACCACGGCTATGGGCCAGATCGGCCAGAGCCTGAATATCGGCGATTTCGATCAGCGGGTTGGAAGGTGTTTCCAAAAACAGGAAGCGGGTGTTGGGTTTTATGGCTGCTTCCCAGGCCGCCAAATCGGTAAGGCTGACGAAATCGGTTTCAACTCCGAATTTGCCGAAATAATTTTGAAACGCTAATACTGTGTTACCGAATACGCTACGCGAACACAGTACATGATCACCGGCTTTAAGTAAGGCCATACCCACTGCCATGATGGCGGCCATGCCTGAGGAAAAGGCCAGACAGCGCTCACCCTGTTCCAATAATGCCAAGCGTTCCTGAAACGCACTAACCGTGGGATTGGTGAAACGCGAATAGATGTTGCCGGGCTGTTTGCCGGTAAATCTTAAGGCAGCCTGTTCTGCACTATCAAATACATAACTTGAGGTGGTGAAAATCGGCAGGCTGTGTTCACCTTCGGGGCTGCGCCGGTGCCCGGCCCTGATGGCTTGAGTTTCTGCCGCATAGGTCTGCCAGTCTAAATCATTCATGGGTGTATCCGGGTTTATTGGGCGTTTTGCAGTTCTAAGAGTATGTTTTCCGAATTTCGTTCCGCTTGAGCCGTATCATTGCGTAAAGCTTCAATCCGGGCCAGATAGGCGTCGTCGATATCCGCGGTAATATATTCATGGGTAAAGCAGGAAGTATCAAAATGTTTAATATTTTGATTACCCCGGCCCACTGCATCAATCAAATCGTCGATATCCTGATAGATTAGCCGATCAGCACGTATTGCTTCACAAACTTCCTGCTCGGTGCGGCCATGGGCAATCAGCTCATGGGCAGCCGGCATGTCGATGCCATAAACATTGGGATAACGTACCGGCGGCGCAGCTGAGGCAAAATAAACTTTTTTGGCACCGGCATCCCTGGCCATTTGAATAATTTGTTCGGAGGTGGTGCCGCGCACCACTGAGTCGTCAACCAGTAACACATTTTTGCCGCTAAATTCCAGCGCAATGGCATTGAGCTTCTGCTTGACAGATTTTTGGCGCATTTTCTGGCCGGGCATGATGAAAGTGCGGCCAATATAGCGGTTTTTCATAAAGCCTTCGCGGAACTTGACCCCCAAATCATGAGCCATCTGTAAAGCGGCCGTGCGACTGGTGTCGGGAATAGGTATCACCACATCGATATCATGGTTCGGCCATTCCTTGAGGATTTTTTTGGCCAGTTTTTTACCCATCCGCATTCTGGCTTTGTAGACCGAAATATCATCTATGATTGAATCGGGTCTGGCGAAATAGACATACTCGAAAATGCACGGGCAATGGTCGATTTGTTCAGCACACTGCTGGATGTGCAGTTTACCGTTGGCTTCTATGAACACGGCTTCGCCGGGAGCGATATCACGAATCAAATGAAAATCCAGTACGTCAAGCGCGACACTTTCCGAAGCAATCATGTAATCGGTGCTGCCTTCTTCAGTTTTACGCTCACCGAAGACTATGGGCCGAATACCATGCGGATCGCGAAATCCCAATACCCCAAAACCGGCGATCATCACTACCACGGCATAAGCGCCACGGCAGCGTTTGTGTACGGCGCTAACGGCGGTGAACACATCGTTGACGCTGAGCGTCAGTTTGCCGGATTGCTGAAGTTCGTGAGCAAATACATTCAACAATACTTCCGAATCCGAATCGGTGTTGATATGACGCTGATCATCCATGAACACCTGGATTTTCAGTTCTTCGGTATTGGTTAGATTGCCGTTATGAGCCAGCGTCAAACCAAACGGAGAGTTGACATAAAACGGCTGGGCTTCGGCAGAGCTGGTGCATCCGGCAGTTGGATAGCGAACATGGGCGATACCCATATTGCCTTTTAATTTCAACATTTGACTAGGCGAGAATACATCGCGGGCCAGACCGTTATCTTTGCGCAAATGCAGCCGCGAACCCTCGCAGGTGGCTATGCCGGCAGCATCCTGCCCCCGGTGCTGCAATACCGTTAAGGCATCGTATAAATCTTGATTAACATTTTGATTGGAAACAATCGCGGCAATACCACACATATTTAACTCAGTTATTAACGATATTTAATGTAGTCCGCCATATTCGACGGAATGCGATCTTTCAGCCACAAGGCTAAATTCTTAAAGGGTGGAATCAATTGAGATTGTTTCCACCAGGGGTCTTCCGGTAAGGGGGTAAACCCGGCCAGCATAATCAATAAGGATACCAGGAATGCGCCGCGAAACAGCCCAAATCCCATACCCAGTAATCTGTCACTACCGGTTAAGCCGGTTTTTTGCACTAACTGAGTGAGCAGATAGCTGAGCATCCCACCCAGTATTAGGCTGGTAAAAAACAGCACGGCAAAAGCCAAAGCCAACCGTGCTGATGGGAGTGCGACACTTTGTTGCAAATATATCGATACATCATGACTATAATTAACACCTATCCAAAACGCCACCGCCCAGGTGATCAGAGCAAAGGCTTCTTTGATAAAGCCGCGCAGCAAACCGGTCAATGCTGAAATGAAGATGATACCGGCGATGGTATAGTCTACCCATACCCATTTGCTGTTTGCTAACAGCTCGTTGATAGAGTCCGGCATGGTTGAAGGCTATTGTCCATCGCTTGGGGAATGGCAGGGCCGTTTATTCATCGGGCGATACAAAGGTATTGACATTAATTTGGGTCAGTTTATTTTTGACCTGCTGAACCTGGGCTTTATCCAGCATAGGCCCGACTCTGACTTTGTATACTGTGCCTTTTTCATTGCTTACTTCTTTTAAGGTGGCGGCAAAGCCTTGCTGTTTCAAGCTTTCCAGTAAATTAACCGCATTATTTTTTTGCTGAAACGAACCGGCGTTTAAATACCAGCGATTACCAGCAGGATTGGTGGCCGCCGATTTAGTAACAGCAGGCGTTTCAACAGAGGCTAGCTCAGTCGGTTTGGTGGGTGCTTTTTGGGATTTGGCCACAGGGGCGGCTGGAGCCGTTGGTGTTACTGTTTGCACAACTGACTGTGCGGGCAATTTGGTGCTGGGCAGAGTTTGAGGTTTCACCACTTTAGGCGGCGCAAAATCTTCGGCTGCCGCATCATTCAGATCAGCTTCTACCGGATGAGCCGATTTAGTTTCGGCAAAATTGGTTTTATCGCGACTGGAAAGATGCAATTTGGGTTTACGGGCTTCGACATCCAGCTCTTGCACCGGCGCGTCCCTCTGTGTTTCCAAGGGTTTCAGCGATTTTTCAGTGGGTGGACTGAGCTCACTGGGAACCACATCTGTGGTTTTTTCCGGTAAGGGCACAATTTCCACATCCTGAACTTTGGCGGGAATTTCCGGGAGTTTCAGGGCATTGATGTTTTTGCCGGTATCCTGAACGGGATCGTCAAAAAGCATGGGCACAAAGATAGCCGCCAATGCGGTTATGACTACTGCACCAATCAATCGTTGCTTTAACTCTTGATCCATCGTTATCACCTCTAGGGAAATTTGGCTAAATATTCTGACACTAGAAAAAAAGATCCAAAAATCAGTATCAATTCATCTGGCTGAGCCTGTTTCCGCGCGGCTAAGAAGGCTGCGGAAAAGTCGCTAAAGCCAGTGTGTACACAGTTTATAGCTTGTTGATGAAAATGATTTAACATTACTTGTTCACTGGCGACCCGCGGATTTTGCAGCGGTGCCAGATACCATTCCTGCACGTATGGATGCATGATGGAAACAACGCTGGCTATATCCTTGTCTTTCATCATGGCGAATACGGCATGAATTTTCACAGCAGGAAAAGCAGTCTGTAAATATTCAATCAAGGTTTGTACTGCCTGCGGATTATGACCAACATCCAGCAATACCGGTATTTTACCGGGTATTAGCTGAAAACGGCCTTTTAAATAGGCATTTTGCAGTCCACTATGCAGGGCCGCTTCGCTGACTGGCAAGCGTTCCTGTAATTCCTGTATGGCCATCAGCACTGCCGAGGCGTTCCGGTATTGATGTTCACCTTTAAAAGCAGGGGTCGGCAAGTTTAGCCAGCACTGACCAGCACTTTGCCAATCCCAATTATCGTGGCGTTTGACATAATTAAAATCCCGCCCAATCAGCCTGGACAGCGCCTGTTTTTCCTGCGCAGTCTCCAATACTGAGATGGGAATTTGGCCCTCCCCTATTACGGCGGGGACACCACGTCGAAATATGCCGGCTTTTTCCCGGCCAATAGCAGCCAAAGTGTTGCCTAACCAATCAACGTGATCAATAGCAATTGTGGTGACCAGTGCCACGTCGGGATCAACAATATTGACGGCATCAAGTCTGCCACCCAAGCCGACTTCTAGTAACCGGACATCTACTTTGGCGGCGGCAAATATCTGCAAGGCTGCCAAGGTGCCAAATTCAAAATAACTGAGACTAGTTTGATCGCGCTCGACATCAATACATTCAAAAGCCTGACAAATCGCTTCATCACTAACCGACTCACCATCAACGCGGATCCGTTCGTTATACTTGAGGATATGCGGGGAGGTATAAGCCCCCACTTTATACCCCTGCGCCCGGTAAATGGCTTCCAAAAAAGCGATGCAAGAACCTTTGCCATTGGTACCGGCCACAGTCACAGTCAGGGGATGCTGCTGATGCAAACCCAGTTTCCGGTAGACTTGAGTGACTCGATCCAGACCTAAATCTATAGGCCTGGGATGCAGTTGTTCCTGCCAGTTCAGCCAAGTCGCCAGCGATGCAAAACGCGTCATTGCCGGCTAATTGAAGCTATTAATGACCGGATCGATTGGGATTGGGGCTAGCTCACCGCTATCTTCTTGAACCGATATCGGCTGTAATCGACCAGCTTCAGGAAACAGAATGGCTAAAATTTCGGCTATTTTATCGCGCATATCACGACGTTCAATGATCATGTCGATTGCGCCATGTTCCTGCAAAAATTCGCTACGCTGAAAACCTTCGGGCAGTTTTTCGCGAACAGTCTGCTCAATAACACGGGGTCCGGCAAAACCGATCAGAGCATCTGGTTCCGCAACATTAAGGTCACCAAGCATAGCCAAACTGGCAGACACCCCGCCCATGGTCGGGTCGGTCATATAGGAAATATAGGGGATACCGGCATCGGCCAGGCGCGTTAAAGCCGCACTGGTTTTGCTCATCTGGAACAGGGAAAACAGGGACTCCTGCATGCGCGCACCACCGCTGGCGGTGAATACCACGAACGGAACCCGAGCTTTCAGACTTTCATTAACGCCACGAACAAAGCGCTCACCCACGACTGAGCCCATGGAGCCACCCATAAAGCCAAAATCAAACGCAGCGGCCACGATACCCCGACCTTTCAATTTGCCTTTCATGACCACCAGGGCTTCAGATTCATTGCTTTGCTTCTGGGCAGCAGCCAGTCGATCTTTATAACGCTTGCTATCCTTGAATTTTAAAGGATCGCTGGATTTCAGACCGGCTCCAATTTCTACGCGATCGGCGGTATCCAGAAACATATCGAGCCGCGCTCTGGCCGGCAAACGCAAATGATGCTCACATTTGGGGCAGACATGGAAATTTTTGACCAGCTCGGCGTTATATAAAATGGCATCGCAACGTGGGCATTTGCTCCACAGGCCTTCTGGTACACTCGTCCGTTTTTGTGATACTTCGGTTCTAATGATGGACGGCACTAATTTTTCAAACCAACTCATATGCTCTAACTCTCAGTATGCTCAACTATCCATTGCCTGACGCAGGGATTGTAATAAGGCGACTATCTCCTTCTTAGCCTGTTCGGGGTCGTGAAGATTTTCTTCAATTTTATTGATCAAGGCACTACCGATCACCACACCATCAGCAACACCGGCAATTGCTTTAGCACTAGCGGCGTCCTTAACACCAAAGCCGACACCAATAGGTAAATTGGTGTTGGCACGAATCAAATTCAATTTTTGGGCAACATCTTCGATATTCAGGTGACCGGCACCGGTAACACCTTTGAGTGACACATAATAAAGATAACCGCTGCCGACAGCATCCATTTTACGAATGCGTTCAGCGTCACTATTAGGGGCCAGCAGAAAAATCTGGTCTATACCGCGTTCACGCAGCAATTCTACACAGTTTTTAGCTTCTTCCGGCGGTAAATCCACAGTCAACACACCATCAACATCGGCACGCTGCGCGGCGTTGGCAAAAGCTTCATAGCCCAACATTTCGATAGGGTTGAGATAGCCCATCAAAACGATAGGAGTATCCTGATCGGTTTTACGGAATTCTGCCGCCATACTCAGTACTTTACGCAAACCGGTATGTTGCGCCAAGGCACGCTCACTGGCACGCTGTATCACCGGACCATCGGCCATAGGATCGGAAAACGGCACACCCAGCTCAATGATGTCAGCCCCTGCCGCCACCAAATCGTGCATCAGTGGCACGGTAAACGCGGGATAAGGGTCACCGGCAGTAATAAACGGGATCAGGGCTTTACGGCCTTCGATTTTTAACTGAGCGAATTTATTGGCTAAGCGACTCATGGCATCATTCCTTCGCGTTGCATGATGGTGTGCATATCTTTATCACCACGTCCGGACAAATTCACGATAATGTGCTGATCCGGACGCATGGTGGGGGCCAGTTTGCTGGCATAAGCCAAAGCATGACTGGATTCCAACGCCGGGATGATGCCTTCCAGCTTGGTCAGGGTGTGAAAACCGGCCAGTGCTTCATCATCGGTAATGTTCACATATTGGGCGCGGCCAGTGTCTTTTAACCAAGCATGTTCCGGGCCGACACCAGGATAGTCAAGTCCGGCGGAAATGGAATGGGTTTCAATAATTTCACCATCATCATCGGCCATCAAATAGGTGCGATTTCCATGCAGTACACCTGGCCGACCGGCACATAGGGGAGCAGAATGGCGGCCGGTAGCAATACCGTCACCGGCTGCCTCAACTCCATACATTTTGACATCGGCATCGTCAATAAAAGGATAAAACAAGCCGATGGCATTGGAACCGCCACCAACGCAGGCCACCAAAGCATCCGGCAGTCTGCCGATCTGCTCCAGACTCTGCTGTTTGGCTTCGCGGCCAATTACGGCTTGAAAGTCGCGAACCATGGCCGGATATGGATGCGGCCCGGCCACTGTACCGATAATATAAAAAGTGTTGTCGATATTGGTCACCCAATCCCGTAGCGCCTCATTTAAGGCATCTTTCAAGGTTTTCGAACCGGATTCGACCGGTACTACCCTCGCACCCAACAATTTCATGCGGTAGACATTTTGGGCCTGGCGAGCTACGTCAACTGCACCCATATAGACTACGCATTCCAGACCCAGTCTGGCAGCAACCGTAGCGGTAGCCACACCATGCTGACCGGCACCAGTCTCGGCAATAATCCGGGTTTTACCCATGCGCTTGGCCAGCAAAGCCTGACCCACGGTATTATTGACCTTATGGGCACCGGTATGATTGAGGTCTTCGCGCTTCAAATGGATTTGCGCACCGCCGAGCACCCGGCTCCAGCGTTGGGCATGATATAACGGTGATGGCCTACCCACATAGTGCTTGAGATCAGCGTCCAGTTCGGCAATGAATTCGGGATCGCGTAAATAATGCTGATAGGCCTCATTCAGTTCGGTAATGGCCGGCATCAGCGTTTCCGCTACAAAGATACCGCCATAAGGGCCGAAATGACCTAATGCATCGGGCATATCGTATTTGTATGTCATATGTTTCTATCGTTGATTTGTTATTCTAATAAATGCAGCCATTTTTTCCGCATCTTTAATGCCTTTGGCTGCCTCAACACCACTACTGACATCCAGTGCATAGGGGTTTACGACTTGTATGGCCTGAGCCGCATTATCCGGACTCAAGCCGCCCGCCAGGATCAGCGGCAAACGCCGCCGTTCTGGAATCAAATCCCAATCAAAACTACTGCCGGTACCGCCTTGGACACCAGGATGATAAGCATCCAGCAGCATACCGCAAGCATCAGGATATTGCTCTTCAATTTCAGACAGATTAATACCTGTCTGCATCCGGATAGCTTTAATATACGGTTTGTCGTAAGCTCGACAAGCCGGTGCCGACTCATCGCCATGAAATTGCAGGCAATCGACATTGACCTGTTCCAGCACGGCACGAATATAAACCGGCTCGGCGTCAACAAACAAGGCAACCACACTGACAAAAGCGGGCAAAGCTCTGGCAATGCCCACCGCCTGGGTAATTTCCACATGGCGCGGACTAGGTGGATAAAACACTAATCCAATGGCATCAACACCCAGTAGCGCCGCAGACACGGCATCGTCAACCCTGGTAAAACCGCACATTTTAACGCGGGTTCGCATAATTTGCCTCATAAAAATTGGCCGGGTAGGATAACACAGCCATTACCTGAATCATCAGCACCAATAAAAAAGGCTGAAGTAACTTCAGCCTTGGCTCGAATTAACTTAGCAACACCACGGACATCAATGGGTGTGATGATGCTCGTCGCCGATTTCATTTGGAGGGGATTCGGCGGCAGCACCCACAGAAACGCCATAATGGTAAACCATCAATCCACCTAAATCGGCAGTAAAGATTAATAGCAGACTTAACAGACCGGCCACCAATACATGGAAATAATTGGCCACCCCATTGCTACCGACTCCAAAAATCAGCCGCCAGGCCGATAACAGACCAGCCAATATCAGTACACTGACACCGAGATGCTCATGATTTTCCATGATTTCATGCACGGCCTCATTGTGTACAACCGTTTCTGCCGCCTGAAATCCAGCCGCCACGGTCATACCGGCTAATAGCGTGCCCAGATATAACAAGCCACTGGCCACGACCCGCCAACTACTTAATCCTGCCAATAATCCAATTAAATCGATAACAAAAAAGCTGCTTAGCAGCGCAATGGGGAAATGCACAAATAGCGGATGAATGTTTTGCAGCGTAAAAACACCCGGCAAGAGAAAGCGCACCCATTCCACAGGGCTTAATCCAGCCAGAGTTTCGAGACTGGAAAGAAAACCTTCCAGCAAATTCAATATGCTGCCAAGCTCACTGCCACTATGCTCGGCAATCTGCAAGCCGCTATTTAACTCGAACATAATCTCCCTCCGCGGACTTTTGCGCCGATACTATCACAAATCACTGTACCTCCAGATTATTTGCCACTCTGAGCGCATCGCTTTGGGTCTCCAATAATTCACTATCCTGTTGGCGAATAAAAATCGCATTGATTTTCTCAGCATTGGCCAACATCAGGCCATCAGTCTGGCCTAAACACAGCAACGTGGTTGACCAAGCATCGGCTACCGCCGGATTTTCATGAAATACGGTAACAGCCACCAAGTTATGACTGACCGGGCGACCGGTGCGGGCATCAAGAATATGACTATAACGCTGACCGTTAGAATCGAAATAATGCCGATACGTACCGGAAGTCATAACTGACATCGGCGCGTCTTTAGGCATAGAAACAATTTTATGGATGCTACGTTCGCCGGCCAAAGGTTTCTCTACAGCAATACGCCAGCCTTGTCCATCCGGTCTATGACCATTGGTTTTGAGTTCGCCGCCGATCTCCACCATATAATTACCGACGCCGTGCTGCTCCATGATTTCACTGACTTTACCGACAGTATAGCCCTGAGCAATCGCCGAAACATCAACGCGAATATTAGGTTGGGTTTTCAACATATGAGTGTCGTCTATGACTTCCAATTTGTTCATACCGACTAGTTCTAAACCCTGCTTAATGGCATCTGCACTTGGTACGGTCAAGGTATCACCGAGAAAACCCCACATTTCAAACAGCGGTTTAATGGTTAAATCGAAACAGCCCTGACTAAGAATATAGACATTTTGGGCGATGCGCACCAGGGCAATAATATCGGAACCGACTTCCTGGCTGACAGTGGATGTACTGGCATTAAAGGTTTCGATCACCGAATCGGGCCGATAATTCGACAATGTTTTATCAATATTGTCCAAACTGGTTTTGATATCAGCTTCAAGTGCAACACCATCCACAGATGTTGGTGACCAGTAACTAATATGATAAGTCGTGCCTTGAGCAAAACCTTCAATTTTCTGCAACTGAGGTGCATCTGCAGTACAGGCTACCAATAGTAATACAGATAACAGTAAGACGGCTCTGCCCCACATGCTTTTCATCTCCCAAGACTGTGATTATTTACGTAATAAGGCTGAAATCGCCTTGAAATCGGCATGGCCGGCATCACCCAACCATTCAAACAGCACCGATTCATGATTAATAATAGTAGCACCATGTTGCTGAATTCGCTGTAACGCATTTGTTTTGTGCGCGAACTGGCGTGAACATACGGCATCCTCTACCACATACACCTGATATCCCCGCTGTAACAGAGCCAGAGCGGTTTGCAGCACACAGACATGCGCCTCCTGACCAATCAATAACACTTGACTACGCCGACTGCTTTCCAAAGTCTGATTAAATTCGTCAACGGCACAGCAGGAAAACCCGGTTTTGGCATACACCGGGCTGGCTGCCGGCAATTGTGCCAAAATTTCGGCACTGGTTGGCCCCAGGCCACGCGGATATTGTTCGGTTACCAAAACCGGAATGCCAAGCATACCAGCAGCGGTTAGCAGCCGGCAGCTATTGGCGCTGACCAATTGCGCCTCTTCTACAGGCATGGCCGCGCTGAGCCGGGCTTGCAGGTCAACGACAACCAACACACTGTTGGCCGGATTAAGTAAATTAGGGTGAATCATTGGATCAGCCATGTTTCATGATGCGGGCTTTATCGCGCTGCCAATCCTTCTCCTTGGCTGCAGCACGTTTGTCGTGGAGTTTTTTACCTTTGGCCAGGCCGATTTTTAACTTGGCACGGCCTTTGATCCAGTATAAGGATAAGGGAATCAGGGTATAGCCTTTGCGCTCGACTGAGCCTATCAGACGATTCAGCTCGCGGCGGTGCAGCAATAATTTTTTGCGGCGCACCGCTTCCGGATTGACATGCGTTGAGGCCGACAACAGCGCCGAGACATGGGCGCCGCACAACCAGGCTTCGCCGCGGCGAATTTCTACATAACTTTCCTTAAGCTGCACCCGGCCATCACGCATACTTTTCACTTCCCAACCTTCCAGTACTAAACCCGCCTCGAATTGTTCTTCGATATAATATTCGTGAGTGGCCTGCCGATTGACCGCGATAGTATTGTCGGTTTGCTTACCGTCCTTTTTGGATTTTTTAGCTGCCATAATATTAAAACATGTTGCCGATCAAATTATTCTGCCCTACTGTACCCAGGGGTGTTGCGCTGCCGCCAGCCTTGTCCAGCCTGAGCCGGTATGCCGCAAACATCAGTACCCCGCTGATTCATTTTGCCTGAATTTAGCTCTGCGTAAGCCTAGGTATGGATATTTTCACTGACTGGAAACTGTATTTTTGTTATTTTACCCAAATAACTGCCCAGACAACGATATAAAAACAACTTAGGCGAGCAAATGACAGACAAACCCCAATCACCTCACAGCGAATGGTCTTCGCGATTTGCCTTTATCCTGGCTGCCACCGGTTCAGCAGTGGGTTTGGGTAATATTTGGAAATTTCCTTACATTACCGGCCAAAACGGAGGCGGGGCATTTGTACTGATTTACTTGCTGTGCGTACTTGGTTTAGGCATCCCTATCATGATTGCCGAGATTATGATAGGGCGGCGCGGTAGACACAACCCCATTAACACACTGCAAGCCTTGAGCGCAGAAGCAGGCGCTGATCCACGCTGGGTGTATCTGGGCCGGATGGGCATTGCCGCCGGTTTTTTGATTCTGGCTTACTACAGTGTGATTGCCGGCTGGGCGCTTGATTATATCGTCAAGGCTTTTTTCGGCCAATTCTTCCATGCCGATGCCACTGAGATTAACCAGCAGTTTCAAGCCCTGATGAATAGCCCGTTTCAGCAAATTGTTTGGCACAGCCTGTTCATGGTCTTAACGATGGCAGTGGTGGTGCGCGGCGTAAAAGCCGGTCTGGAACAAGCCGTGCGCTTTCTGATGCCGGCACTGTTTTTTCTGCTGTTGATTTTAGTGGCTTATGCCATGGGTTCCGGCGCCTATCAACAAGGCATCCATTTCTTGTTCAGCCCGGATTTCAGCAAAATAAACGCTGACGCGGTATTAACCGCCATGGGCCATGCCTTTTTTACTCTAAGCCTGGGTATGGGTTCAATTATGGTTTACGGCTCGTATTTACCCGGCAAAGTTTCCATTGCCAAAACTACTTTATATATTGCCGGCGCCGATACCATCGTGGCCTTACTGGCCGGGATAGCCATTTTTCCGCTGGTGTTTGCCAATCATCTGGAAGCCGCCAGCGGCCCCGGCCTGATCTTTCAAACTTTGCCGCTGGCTTTCGGCAGCATGACCGGTGGCTGGCTGTTTGGCATTTTGTTTTTTGTGCTGCTGTTTTTTGCTGCGCTGACTTCTTCAATATCTCTGATCGAACCGGCGGTGGTGTGGCTGGTGGAAAACCGGGACATGGATCGCCAAAAAGCCTGTATCTGGTCCGGCGCGGCCTGCTGGCTACTGGGTGTGGCCGTGGTATTTTCATTTAACATCTGGTCGGAACACACCTTATTCGGCAAAAATCTATTCGAATTGCTGGATTATTTAACCGCCAACCTGATGCTGCCTTTGGGCGGACTGGGTATTGCAGTGTTTGCCGGCTGGGTAATGTCCAACGCCATTACCGCTCAGGAATTGGAGCTACCGCAACGTTTTTACCAAATCTGGCTGTTTTTTATCAAATATATAGCCCCCCCGGCGGTATTTTTTGTGTTTTTGCATGTACTGGGAGTATTGGGATGATGACACTGGTACAAAAAAGTGCCCTGGTCAAATACTCGGCCAAGCAGATGTTTGATCTGGTGGATGATATTGACTCCTATCCGCAGTTTCTGCCTTGGTGCAGCGGCAGCCGAGTGTTGCAACGTAGCGATGATATTGTCGACGGGGAAATCCAGATTGCCAAAGCCGGTTTTCACAAATCATTTGTTACCCGCAATCGTTTGGAGAAGTACAGCAAAATTCATTTAAGCCTGCTGGATGGGCCATTTTCTTCACTGGAAGGTGCCTGGAGTTTTTTGCCCTTGCGGGAAGATGCCAGTAAAATTTCTCTGGATCTGGAATTTGAAATTTCTGGCAAATTTGCCAATCTGGCATTTGGGCCGGTGTTTAATCAGATTTGTAATACCATGGTCAGCTCGTTTACTCAGCGTGCCAAAGTAATTTATGGTTGAGTTGATCAATATTGAAGTGGCCTATGCCGAACCAGAGCGTCAGGCGCTATTGGCTGTGCAAGTGCCGGTTCAATCCACACTGGCTCAGGGCATTGCCGCCTCCGGAATTTTGCAACTGTTTCCGCAGCTTGATCTAAATCAGCACAAAACCGGAATTTTCAGTCAGTTGTGCGGTCTGGATACCATAGTTAATGCCGGGGATCGGGTGGAAATTTACCGACCTTTGGCCCAAGATCCAATGGCAGCCAGACGCAGCCGATTACGAAAATAGACGGGCATTCTTTGCATAGATGGTTGCCGTTTTGGCAAAAAAGGCCTAGCGATGGCAAGCACTAAGCCCCACCCTTTTGCCGAAGCCGTTATTAATCAGTACAGCATTTTTATGAGTACCACACGAGACATGAGTAACAATATCAGCATCAAGCGCCTGAGCGGTGCAGCCCTTATCGATTACATACCGGAACTGGCGCGGTTGCGTATTTTGGTGTTCCGCGATTTTCCGTATCTGTACGATGGCGATATCGAATATGAAAAAAAATATCTGCAAACTTATATCAACTGCCCGGAGAGTGTGATTGTGCTGGCGTTTGACGGCGACAAAATCGTCGGTGCTTCCACAGCTATTCCATTGAAATATGAAACCGATGAAGTGAAGCAGCCTTTTGTCGAACACGGCTACGATCCCGAGCAGGTGTTTTATTGCGGGGAGTCGGTACTGGATAAAAATTATCGCGGCCTGGGCATAGGGGTAAAATTTTTTGAACAGCGTGAAGCTCATGCTGCCGATCTGGGCGGGTTCAAGCATATTACCTTTTGCTGTGTGGAACGCTCAGTGGATCATCCGCGCCGGCCAGCCGATTATGTACCTTTAGACACCTTCTGGAATAAACGCGGTTATGTCAAACATCCGGAACTGAAAACCACTTATACCTGGAAAGACCTGGATGACAGTATCGAAACACCAAAACCAATGACATTTTGGCTGAGGGAAGATCATGCCTAAAATAGCCAGCGCCCAATATGACATCAGTTTTCTGGAAACCTGGGGCAATTTTGAAGCCAAAGTTCGGCGTTGGGTAGACGAAGCCGTAACCAACCAGGCTGATATTCTGCTATTTCCGGAATATGCCTGCATGGAGCTGGCCTCATTGTTTGCCAAAGAAGTTTATTCATCACTGTCCGGGCAGTTGGACGCCTTGCAGACTTTGCTGCCGGATTATCTGGCGCTGTTTAAAAGCCTGGCAGTCAATCACGGTGTCTATATTCAGGCAGGCACGTTTCCAGTGAAACATTCCAACGGTGAGTTTCGTAATCACGCCTATTTTTTTACCCCGCAAGGTGAGGTGGATTTTCAGGAAAAACTGACTATGACCCGTTTTGAAAACGAGCAATGGCATATTTCCCGTGGCCTGGAAATCAAAACCTTTGATACCGTGTTTGGCAAAGTAGCGATTAACATCTGCTATGACAGCGAGTTTCCGCATTACGCCCGGCTACAGGTGGAACGCGGTGTGGCTTTAATTCTGGTGCCTAGTTGTACGGATACTCAGGCCGGTTATTACCGGGTGCGGATCGGCTGTCAGGCCCGTGCCCTGGAAAACCAGTGTTATGTGGTGCAGGCCTCGCTGGTCGGCAACGCCCCTTGGTCGGAAGCAGTGGATTTGAACTGCGGTGCAGCGGCTATTTATACACCGGTGGACAGAGGCTTTCCAGATAACGGTATCCTGGCCATCGGCAAGTATAACGTCCCGCAATGGGTGTATGCCGAGCTGGATTTAGCCGATGTTACCCGAGTACGACTGGCAGGACAAGTGTTTAATTATCAGGATTGGCCTAAGCAGTTTGATTGTGAGTAGATGCCAACCTCTTCACGAGAATACCGTTGGGCTGTACTGTTTGATCAAAATAATGACAGATTCTGCCGACTAACGAGCAGGCAGAATCTTGGCGTTTGGTCAAATATAATGCCGGACGGTTTTCGCAATCTGCTCAAGGTAGTATTTCCGATTGGCTGGGGAGTGGCTCTTCTAAATTAGCCATAGATCAGGCCATACGTAGGCTTGCTGACGACTCGATCGTTTAAACGGAAGCAGAGCTCAAGAAAAGTTGGTACAAAAACGTAGGGGTTCACATTATCATCAGCCTACGAAAGTTCTTAAACGAGATTCCTTATGCCTGAGTCTGGACTCTGGCCATACAGATTACCGAAACTAGGACAGACCATGTGTGGGATTCGGCAGTTTTCGGGCCTATGCCGGCAGTGCATATGGTTTAAAGGACATTGGCTATCATTTTGGTTTACACTATTCCCATATTTTTCGAATGGTAAATGCACAACAAAGAGTGCAGTGATCCGATAAAAGTCAAGCCCCACTGCTACGCTGCATTATTTTCAGCAAAATTACAATGGATTTTTATGTTTAAATTCACTTACAGAACGACGCATAATCACAGGCATTTTTCCTTCGTTACCAATTTTTTCACTCATTTTTTACCCCTCATTTCCCTTTGTGGATTTTGTTTTGTCTTTATCTTAAGCAGTTCAACTAACGCAAATGCAGCTCCCCCACAAATCGTGTTTAATGCATTGCTCATTATCAAAGTGAACACGGCGATTCCAAAGCAAGGCAGTTTTCCCGGGGCAAACGCAACTATGACTCAGAATCAAATTAATGGAATTACTCGCTCCTTCTCCATTGATTTTCCATACTGGATCCAGACTATTACTAACAATCGGGTCGCTATCGCACCCAAGGTTATTGTTTCTTCAACGCCTCTCAAAACTTTGGAATACCCCGACTGGGTCGGAATTGGCCCTAATGACGTACAAACTGAACTCAAGGCAAATCTGGGTACCAACGGTGGTGGGTGGGACGCTGTTTTTGTCTATACGAACATTGAAAATAAAGGCCAACTACTTAGCCATTATGGCGGCTTAACAGAAGGCGCCATTCCAGGTTTAAGCCGTTGGGTTGGATTTACATCATTGTACACAACCTATGCAGATAATTTTAATGTCAACGGATTATATGGGACTGAAGGATTTATCCACGAGTGGATGCATCAACTTGAGGCCTACTATGGTTCGACTCTAGGCGTTCCGATGCCTTATTGCCCGCCACCGGGATCAAGCGTTTCTGACTTTCCGGCACACTGTGGTGGAATCCTCCCTCAATACGGGAATGGGGTTGCCGATAAACTACTCGGCTGGAAGAAATACTATAAAGACTTCTTAAATGGCAAAGTCAAGGATGCAAACCAAAACATCCGAGGACTTGGTGAAACCGCCTGGGTGAAAGGAACACCGGCAGGGTCGTTCAACACATCCCCACCTAGAGCAATTCCAATAGTAACTGATGCCGTACCAGCTACATTTTGGCGGCAAACTATTGAGGCTGAAAGTACCAGTAACTCTATGTCCAGCGGGGCCATCGTGTATCCTTGTTCATTCTGCTCAAAGGGTGCAGCAGTAGAAATGCTGGGTAATAACCGGGGCGCGTTGAACGTAAACAACTTCAGCGCACATCATGGCGGAAATTATCAGCTCAACATCAGTTATATCAATGGCGATAGTACGCCTCGGAGTGGCTGGCTTTTTCTGGACGGTGTCTACCTTGAAACGGTTAATTATCCCTCCAGCAAAAACTGGTCAACGGTAGCCACCGTATCGGTTGATTTGCAAGTGACTATGGGCAGTCATTGGCTCCAGTTCTGGGGGCCGAAAATGCTGCCCAATATCGACAAAGTTGACTTTATTGAGTAATTAAAGTTTAAGCACTGATTGGCCGCACTTTTTAGCAGAAGAATAAAGCTACGGAGCAGGAAAAAGCTGAATGATTACACAATGCAATTTTTCAACTCAACTTTAACGGATAACGTAATTCACGACTATGATGACCGAATCAGGCTTATTGGTCGGGGTAAACCGCCATTGTCTGAGGGTTTTGCTGGCCGCTTCGTCAAGAATCTTGTGGCCACTGCTGCGTAACAGCTCGGTACCCGTGCTGGCACCTTTGGCGGAAATATTGATTCGGACGATAGCCGCGCCCTGATAGCCCAAAAAAATCGCCATATCTGGATATTCCGGACTGGGGTTGTGCTCATCGCTTTCCGGGAAGTTATCTATCGCATGTGAGTTTTTTGGGGGGCTGTGGATCATGGTAGACGACACGGTTTGCACAGAACGGGAACCCGGTTGGGTTTTAACTGCCATGGCTACTTGCTGGCGCGGCTGAGTTTTTATGACTTGTTCCAGCGCAGCAAAATCCTCTGACTTGTTTGGTTCGGGCGGTTTTTTTTCCGGGGCTTTTTTCGGTGCGGTCTTGGTTTGCGGAGCGGCCGACTGGGTAGCCGCTGGTGGACTGGGTGTGCTTGCCGGGCTGGAAATCATGCTGACTTCCAGTTTAAAGGGTTTGGCTGCAGAGGCCTGCGCCGGCTGCGGCTGCTCGGAGCGCTGATACAAGCGGTAAACTAACAAATGCAGGACCAGCACGATCAAAGCCAGAAAAAACAATACCCTGCCGGAAACTTCCGGCTCGTTTACAGGTAATGGCAAGCTGTTCGTCGTGGTATTTATAAGCTTCATAGACTGAAATCGGGATTTGATCCTGGATTATACAGACCCAGACTAGTCTTGGCTGCCAGCAACTTGAATTTTTCACTGGCTAACGCATACTACAAAATATTCATGGTTTTTTCGCTCTTCGCCTTAGGCTAGAATAACCAGCGTTTCATCAACCATGCGCCTAAACGAGGAGTTAACAATGGCAGAATATAGAAAATATAAATGCAAAACCTGTGGTCACATTTACGATGAAGAGAAAGGCGATCCTAGACAAGGCATTGCCCCTGGTACCCGCTGGGAAGATGTGCCGGATGACTGGGGCTGCCCAAAATGTGGCGCTCTGAAAGTAATGTTTACCTTAGTGCGTTCCTGAAGTTAAGTTAACAGGCTTTAAAAGGGCACTTTACGTGCCCTTTTTTGTGCGGTGCCCAGCCGGTAAACTTAAGCCAGTTTGGCTTTAATAAAACTGACAATATCGGCAAATGCCACTTCCTGGCTTTCTTTATCCAGACGCCCCTGATATTCGACTGTGCCGCTATCCAGACCACGATCACCAATGACGATGCGGTGCGGAATGCCGATCAGCTCCATATCTGAGAACATGAAACCGGCTCTAACTTTGCGATCATCCAATAATACTTCAATGCCGGCGTCCTGCAATTCCTGATAAACTTTTTCCACGGTTTCCAGCAAACGGTCGGATTTGTGCATATTCATCGGGCAGATTGCCACCTGGAATGGGGCCAGTTCATTGGGCCAAATGATCCCGCGTTCATCGTGGCTTTGTTCGATAGCAGCGGCTACTATCCTGGAAATACCGATACCATAACAGCCCATAATCATGATCTGGTTTTTTCCGGCTTCGTTGATGACGGCAGCCTGCATAGCTTCGCTATATTTAACACCCAACTGGAAAATATGCCCTACTTCGATACCCCGGGCAATGGTAATTTCGCCTTGACCGTCTGGACTAGGGTCGCCAGCGCAGATCATGCGGATATCTGCGATTTCCGGCAAGGCCAGATCACGTTCCCAGTTGACCCCGCTGTAATGCTTGCCATCCTGGTTTGCACCGCAGATAAAGTCGGCAAGGTTACTGACGCTACGATCTGCAACCACTTTGATGTTCAAACCGATAGGGCCAAGGGAGCCAGGTTTGCAGTTGCAGGCAGCCAGAATTTCGGCATCACCGGCAAATTGCAGCGGCGATAGTACGCCGTCCAGCTTTTCGGCTTTAATCGGATTCAGTTCGTGATCACCCCGCAGCAGCAAAGCCACCAGGATATTGTCCTCGCCTCTGACGATCAGGGTTTTCAGGCATTGCTCAGGTGCCACTCCAAAAAAGGCACTAACTTCGGCGATGCTGTGTTGATTTGGGGTATCGACCAGTTGCAGTGTGGCAGTTGCCGCTGGCCGGGCGCTGGTTGGGGCCAGGGCTTCGGCTTTTTCGACGTTGGCCGCGTAATTGCTGAGCGTTGAAAAGGCGATAGCATCTTCACCGGAATCAGCCAGCACATGAAATTCATGGGAAACCGCGCCGCCGATGGATCCGGAATCGGCGATCACCGCACGAAACTTAAGTCCAAAACGATTGAAGATGTTGGTATAAGTCTGGTACATCACTTCGTAGGTTTCGTTCAGCGATTCCTGGCTTAAATGAAAGGAATAGGCATCTTTCATTAAAAATTCGCGGGAACGCATAATGCCGAAGCGCGGCCTGATTTCGTCGCGAAATTTGGTCTGGATTTGATAATATGTAATCGGCAGCTGTTTATAGCTTTTCAGTTCGTTGCGGGCCAGATCGGTGATAATTTCTTCATGGGTGGGGCCCAAACAAAAATCGCGGTCATGGCGATCTTTCAAACGCGCCAGTTCCGGGCCGTATTTTTCCCAGCGGCCGGTTTCCTGCCACAGCTCCGCGGGCTGCAGGGCCGGCATCATCACTTCCAGCGCCCCGGCTTTGTTCATTTCGGAACGGGTAATCTGTTCCACTTTGCGCAGCACTCGCAAACCCAACGGCAACCAAGTGTAAACGCCGGCGGCCAGTTTGCGAATTAGGCCGGCGCGGATCATCAGTTTGTGACTGGCGATTTCTGCATCGGCAGGAATTTCTTTGACGGTATTAAGCGGAAATTGAGAAGTGCGCATGACTAACCTGGTAACGGAATCAAACCGGATATTTTACCGGTTTAATAAGGATCAATACATAGCTGTTTTGGGCTGTATTGAGGAAATGTCGGGAAATTGCTTGAAAATAGGGGTATAGACGTGGCAATCTTTAACAATCAGGATGATTAATGACGCTTTCCAGTCTGGCTTTTTTACTGGGTATTACAGCGGTGCAGCAACTACGAGTGTTGCCGGGTGGCGGGGCTTTGCTATTAGTAGCGATATTACTGGCTTCGGCTGTTTGGAAACGCTATTGGCCATTGGCTGCTTTGTTGGGGGGTATACTCTGGACTTGTGGTTTGGGGGCCTGGTACTTGCAGGATAGCTTAGGCACTGATTATCAACAGCGCTCTATGTTGATCAAGGGTTACATCAGCAGTCTGCCGCAACGCCGTGGTGATAAACTGGACTTTGAGTTTAAGGTGCTGGAGCCACCTCCCAGCTGCCCAGGCAAACTGCATTTGAGTTGGTTTTCACCTAAATTCGACCTCAAGGCCGGACAAATCTGGCAGCTTAATGTCAAGCTTAAAGCCCCTTATGACCGGCTGAATCCAGGTAGTTTTAATCATGAAACCTGGCTGTTTGCCAATCACATCGGTGCAACTGGCCGGGTTAACCCGCAACCTGCGCCAGTTTTGCTGGGAGAAAAGCCGGGACTGGCTGCCTTGTTTGCCAACTTGCGGCAGACTATCGCGACCCGGCTGGAACAGGCTTTGCCAGAGCATGAGCAATTGGGTTTGCTCAAGGCTTTGAGTATCGGCAGTCAGGACGGCATTAGTCAAAACCAATGGCAGGTATTCCGCCGCACCGGCACCACTCATCTGGTCGTGATTTCCGGCTCGCATATCAGTTTGGTGGCAGGACTGGTGTTTTTAGCCGTGCGACGAGCTTGGGCTCGCTGGGGCACATTGCAAATTGCGCCACAGCGAGCCGCTGCCGCTTGTGCCTGGTTAAGCGCCCTGGTTTATGCCGGTTTGGCCGGCTTTTCCATCCCCACCTCACGGGCAGTGATTATGCTCAGCGTGGCCTTGGCTGCACTGGCTGGGCAACGTCATGTTTCAGCATGGCGGATTTTGTTACTGGCTTTGTTGACCGTACTGGTGTTTGAACCGCTGGCGGTATTGGCGGCTGGTTTTTGGCTGTCATTTGTCGCCGTTGCCTTGTTAATTTATATTTCCGCCGGTCGACTGGGTCGGGCCGGGTTCTGGCACGAGGCCAGTATGCCGCAACTGGCGGCGGCACTTGGGCTGGCTCCATTTCTGATTGTATTTTTCCAGCAGGTTTCACTGATCGCTCCACTGGCCAACTGGCTGGCAGTACCGGTAATCGGCTTGCTGGTGGTACCCTTGGCTTTGCTGGCGGTCATTATGCTGTTTATATTACCGGCTGCAGCCGCTTGGCTATTGCAGTGCCTGGCGTTGTTGCTGGACTGGCTATGGCACATTCTAGAAAAACTGGCTGAACTACCCTGGGCCACTTTATATTGCCCGACCCCATCCTGGTATGCCTTACCATTCGCAGGCTTGGGTATTTTGTTATTGCTGGCACCGCGCGGGGTGCCGGGCCGCTATCTAGGCGGGGCTTTACTGCTGCCGCTGTTCTGGGTAAAACTGGATAAACCGGAGCCGAACCAGGCCTGGCTGACTTTGCTGGATGTGGGCCAGGGTTTGGCAGT